>DASUGR010000143.1:0-29713 GCA_036273915.1 Planctomycetota bacterium
CCCCGCTGGCTTCGGCCGGCTGCGGCGGCGTGATGCTTCGTCAGGCCTCCTCACCGTATCGCTCCGCTGATACGGCTCGTCGGCCTTCCTCGCCTGACGCCACCTCGCTCGGCCTCGGGCCGACGCCGGGATTTCTTCACAGCTCTCAGGGCGCGAGCCGCTCGATCCTCCAGCCGTTGCCGTCGCGCGCGTAGCGGAAGCGATCGTGGAGCCGGCTCTCGCGCCCCTGCCAGAACTCGATCTCGGAGGCGGCGAGCCGGTAGCCCGCCCAGGTCGCGGGGACGGGCACGGGTCCGTCCCCGATCCGCCGCCTCAGCTCCTCGACGCGCTTCTCGAGCACGTCGCGGCCCGGGACCACCTCGCTCTGCGGCGAGACCGCGGCGCTCAACTGGCTCTCGCGCGGGCGCTTCCCGAAGTAGGCGGCCGACTCGGCGGCGGGCAGCCGCTCGATCGGGCCCCTCGCGCGCACCTGCCGCTCGAGCTCGTTCCAATGGAAGACGAGCGCCGCGCGCGGGTTCGCGTCGAGCTCCTTCCCCTTCGCGCTCGCGCGGCTCGTGTAGAAGAGAAAGCCGCGCGGGTCGACGCCCCGCAGGACGACCATCCGCGCGTTGGGCGCGCCCTCCGCGTCCACGGTCGCGAGCGACATCGCGTCGGGAAGGTAGAGCCCCGCGCCCTCCGCCTCGGCGAACCATCGGCGGAAGAAGGCGAAGGGATCCGGGTCGAGATCCTCCCGCCGGAGGATCGCGCGCCGGTACTCGCGCCGCAGCGCCTCAGGGTCCATTTCGTCTGCCGTTCAGCCGCGAGCGGCGGGTCTCATGGTATCGCTCTCGCCTTGTGCGTGCCCGCCGCTCGCCGGCTGCAACGGCCGCATAGGCAAGGGGGAATTGGAGGGGGCTCCGGGGGCGGGCCGGTGGGGGAGCCGGGACTCGAACCCGGATGCCCTTGCGGGCAGGGGATTTTAAGTCCCCCGCGTCTGCCGGTTCCGCCACTCCCCCGCGGATGAGGGGGTCAGGATACCCCTTCCCGGGCGGTTTCCGGGGTCGGTTTGACCGTCCGGAGGCATGGGATAGGTTTTCCCCGGAGCTTGTCGTGCAAGAGGGACGGAAAAAGCGCGAAGAGGACCTGGAAACAGCCCTTTCCACCGAGGAAAGGCGTCGCCACAAGCGATTCCTCGAGGATGTCCGGGTCCGCTACCGCGACCTCGAGGGCATCGAGCCCAGCGCCTGGGGACGCACCAAGGACCTGTCCCTCGGAGGACTCTGCCTCTCGACGGCCGAGCCGGTGCCCCTCGGGGCTCACCTGGCGCTCGAGGTCCACGTCGCGCGGGAAACCTCGCCGATCCTCGCCCTTGGGCGCGTCGTGCGCGTCATCGAGGTTCCTGACGAGGAGGGAGCCGTCGGGATCGAGTTCCTCTGGATCGGGGAGGAAGACCGCGCGAACCTCTGCCGGCTCGCCAAGTTCTTCGAGCAGAAGTACGGCGAGACCGGCGAGCTGTAGGCCCCCGGACCCCCCTCTGCCTCCGCCTCCAAGGCCGAGCGAAGCCGCTCCGGGTCTGTAGCACGATCGCTCAGCCGTTCACCCGTGGTCTTGGGCATTCCCGTAAGTTATTGTGCATTAACTACTTATGGATTGCGCCTTCCCTTGGCTGGTTGGCCCCCGGTTTGCGATTCCTTGGCCTAGGGTGCCTAATACGCGCCCGAACGTGATGAACAAGTGCGAAACGGGTATTTCCGGTTGCGAGAGCCGAGGGCATTTCGTACGGTGCGGGTCTCTCAAGAACCGGGGGCAAATCGGCAAGTTTTCGGAGGGCTTCATGCGACGCCTCCTCGTCTTTGGTCTCGGAATCGTAGGCTTCTTCCTGACGGGATGCACCGGCGGTGCCGCGGGCACACCGGCGGACGACGTGGGTGACATCTTCGTCATCGGCCACAGTCCCGGCAACGGCGACGAGCTGGACACGGAAGACTCCGTGAACGGCTACAACGCGCTGGACAACGTGACGCTGCTGCGCGAGCCGGGCGTGGCGATCATCTTCTCCGGGTCGCTCGACCTGACGTCGGTGATCAACAGCGACCCCGCGGATCCGCAGGGGTCGCGCAACGTGCGCCTCTTCTACTTCGACACCACGCAGGGGCCGTACGACCCCTCGCAGCCGACGGTGCCGGGCGTCAACCCGCCGGGCGCGAACGTCATCGTCCCCGGGACGACGACGTACGACTCGTACAACGTGAGCAACGACATGCTCATCATCACGCCGACGGGCATCACGCCGAACGACCCGCTTCCCGACGGCCAGTACTCGGTCGTCGTGCAGCAGGGCGTGCGCGGCGCGGATGGCGACGGCATGCAGGGGGCGGAGTACTTCTTCTTCTTCCGCGTCGGCCAGGACAATCTCGGCCCCGTGGTCGTCTCCACCTCGCCGGTGCCCGGCGCCAAGAACGTGGAGCCGGACGCCGAGATCCGGATCACGATGTCCGAGACGCTCCTCGCGAGCACGGTGAACGAGAGCACGATCAAGGTGTCGTTCCAGCCCGCGGGCGCCGCGGCCCCCACCCCGATCCCGGGGACGTACTACACGGACGGCGGCAACGGCCCGGGCAACAACTACCCGAACATCCAGCTCGACGCGCAGGGCATCCCCGGCCGCTCCGGCGTGAGCCCGCGCAACGGCGTGGACATCGTCTTCCGGCCCGATCTGGACGCCTTCCCGGTGAACATGACCGCGGAGGACTGGCAGGACCCGTTCTGCACGCTCATCAGCGATCCGCCCCGCAAGGGCAACAAGGGCATGCCGCTCGGCCAAGCGATCACGGTCAGCTTCGTCACCGTCGGAACGGGCGTGTCGGACACGGCGGGCAACCAGATCCCGGCCGGCAGCCCGAACCTGAGCTTCACGTTCGAGACGAAGCCCAGGCCCGACGCGGTGTACGCGCCGAACAACGTCGGCGCGATCTACTACGGCGACACCGTCGGCGTGGGCGTCATCGACATCGACCCCGCCAGGACGCCCTACCAGGTCGGCCCGAACCCGCCGCGCCAGCCCAACTCGGTCGTCACGATCGGGACGGGCCTCAACGCGAAGATCGTCCGCGTCCCGGTCCAGGACCTCGTCGACATGACGTCGGACACGCGGCCCTACAGTGCCTTCTACAGCTTCGTCTGCTCGCAACCCAACGTGACCTTCGCGATGCCGGTGCTCTACGCGGCGAGCGGCGCGGTGGGCGGCGGCCAGATCATCGTGATCGACACGTTCAGCATGGTCTCGATGGGGAAGTTCGGCACCCCGTCGCCCGGCGGCGTCGCGCTGACCGCGGTCGGGAACGTGGGACGGCTGGCGGTTTCGAACTTCAGCGCGAACACCGTCACGGTCTACGACATCGTGGACGTCCGCTGGTTCACGGGCGCGACCCTCTGGGCCACGCAGAACGGCCTTGTCAACGCGGTCGCGGCCGGCTCGGCGAAGCTCATCCTCGACGAGAAGGACTTCAAGCGGGTCTTCCCGCGCCAGAAGCAGGACCTCTCCTCGCCCCCGGGCCCCCCGGTCATCGGCACGATCAACGTCGGCGTGAGCCCGACGAGGGTGAAGATCACGGGCTTCCCGAACTCGCTCGGCGCGCAGGGCTTCCCCTGCTACAGCCCGTGGCTTGGCCCCGAGACGATCGTGTGCGCTCTGAACGCCGGCGAGAACACGGTGGACTTCACGGAGCTCCAGAGGCTCAACCAGAGCCAGGCGATCGAGCCTGACCTCGACGGCGTGAACCTCTCCTCGCAGCCGACCGACGTCGCGTGGGCGCCCTTCAGCACGTCCACCGGGTCCTACTACTTCTTCATCACCGGCATCGGCGGCACGGTCGAGCTGTTCGCGTCCGGCTTCATCGCGAACTCGCCTTCCGTCCGGCCCGGCTCGGCGAGCAACTTCTCGCCGAACAAGATCATCAACTCGATCACGGGTCTCGAGCTTCCGTCCGCGGTGCAGTGGATCCCGACGGGGACGGCGCAGCAGCAGTCCCAGTCGGGCTACACCTATGCGGCGCTCATCGCCGAGACCGGTCGCAACCAGGTTCTCGAGGTCGGCGTCACCGCGGAGTTCCCGACGAACCTGTTCCAGATCACGAACCCGTCCCTCGTCGCCGGCCTCGGCCCCGTCGACTTGGCGGGCGACCCCTCGAACGCGTACCACTTCACTCCCTGCGGCCCGCGCTTCTCGACCTACTACGCGGCCAACGCCGGCCAGGGCGCCGTGAACACGGGCAACTACTTCGGCGGTTTCATCGGGGCGAGCATCAACACGCCCGGCGTCGTGATGATCGTCTCCTGGTGGAGCCGGTAACCGGTCCAGGAGCTTTCCGGGCGGCCCTTGCGGGGGCCGCCCTTTTTTTTCGCCCGGATCGAGGGGGTTCCGGGGGCCGCCTCTACGGGTAGATGCGGTAAAGCATCCGCGGGAACGGGATCGCCTCGCGGACGTGGGCGAGCCCGCAGAGCCACGCGACCGTGCGCTCGATCCCCATGCCGAAGCCCGCGTGCGGCACGGAGCCGTAGCGGCGGAGGTCGAGGTACCACTCGAACGCCTCGCGCGGCAGCTTGTGGGCCTCGATCTGCCTCTCGAGGAAGAGGAGGTCGGTCGCGCGCTCGCCGCCCCCGACGATCTCGCCGTACCCGTCCGGCGCGATCACGTCCACGCCGAGCGCGAGCTTGTCGTTCTCCGGGTCGCGGCGCATGTAGAACGCCTTCACGTCGTGCGGCCAGTGGTGGACGAGGATGGGTTTCGCATGCCCGGCCGCGATCGCCTCCTCGTCCGGGGCGCCCAGGTCCGCGCCGTACGTGAAGCCCGTCTTCCCCTTGAGCGCCGCCGCCGCCTCGTCGTAGGTCATGCGCGGGAACGGCGGCACCACCGCCTCCAGCTTCGAGATGTCGCGCTCGAGCGCCTCGAGGTCGACGCGGTTCTCCGCGAGCACCCTCTGGACGATCTCGCAGAGGAGCGCCTCGACCACCCGCATCACGTCCTCGAGGCCGGCGTAGGCCATCTCGGGCTCGAGCATCCAGAACTCGGTCAGGTGCTTGCGCGTCTTGCTTCGCTCGGCGCGGAACGCCGGCCCGAGGCAGTAGACCTTGCCGAGCGCCATCGCGGCCGCCTCCATGTAGAGCTGGCCCGACTGCGTCAGGTAGGCCTTCTGCTCCTCGAAGTAGTCCACCTCGAAGAGCGTCGTCGTGCCCTCGCACGCGTTCGGCGTGAAGATCGGCGCATCCACGCAGACGAACCCCTCGCGGTGGAGGTAGTCGCGGATCGCGCGGATCACCGTGTCGCGCACGCGCAGGGTCGCGGCGGGGCGCCGCGAGCGGAGCCACAGGTGGCGGTGGGAGAGCAGGAAGTCGGGTCCGTGCGTCTGCTTGCCGAGCGGGTAGTCGGTGGACGGACCGACCTCGCGGATATCCGTGACGGAGAGCTCGACCCCTCTCGGCGCCCGCGCGTCGACGCGCACGGTGCCGGTGACGACGATCGAGGCCTCCTGCCCCGGCGCCGCGGCCCGCGCGAAGACCTCGGGGCCGGCATCGTCGATGCCGACGACGCCCTGGACGAGTCCGGTGCCGTCCCGGACCTGGAGGAAGTGGAGCTTCTTTCCCGAGCGCCGGGTGTAGAGCCAGCCCTGGACGCGGACGGATTGCCCCTCGTGGGCCTTCAGGTCCTTGATCGGGACGACGGGTGCCTGCATGGAGCGGTACGGTACCAAGGCCCCCGGCGACCTGCCGAGGAGTGGCGAGGGCGGCATGCGGGGGAGAGGCAGGGGGGTCCGGGGGGCTACCGCAGCGCCAGGCGGACGACCTCCTCGAGGGGCAGGTCGTCGCCCTTCACGGCCGATACGCGCTGCTCGGCCTCCGGGCGCGGCAGCCCGAGCGAGCAGAGGGCGAGCACCGCGTCCCCCCGCACCCCGACCGCTGCCGTGGGTTTCCCGGGCCCTTCCCCTTTCGCCAGCCGATCGCGCAGCTCGACCACGATGCGTTCGGCCGTCTTTCTCCCGATGCCCTTCGCCCGGACGAGGAGCGCCACCTCGCCGGACGCGATGTGGGACGCCAGCGCCGCCGGCTCGTAGGCCGAGAGCAGGCCCAGCGCGGCCACCGGACCCACGCCGGTCACGTGGAGGAGCTGGCGGAAGAGATGGCGCTCGGCCTCGTCCGCGAAGCCGAAGAGGTCCATCCGCTCCTCGCGCACGACCAGGTGCGCGAAGAGCCGGCAGGGCCCCTTGGGGGGGACTTTCCGGAGCGTGGACGCGGAGCAGGCGAGGCGATAGGCGACGCCGTTCACCTCGAGGACGGTCGCGCCCTCGCCGCGGGCCGCGACCTCCCCCCGAAGGTACTCGTACATGGCGCGGAAAGCCTAGCAGGGCGGGGGCCCAGCCGGACCCTACTCCGCGAGCGACAGCCCCAGCTTGGCGAGCTTGGCCTTGATCTCGGAGAGGCTGGTCGTGCCGAAGTTCTTCTGCTTCAGCAGGTCCTGCTCCGAGACGCGGGCGAGGTCGCCGACCGTCTGGACGCTCAGCGTGGCCACCGCCTTCGCCGACCGGATCGACAGGTCGAGGTCCGAGATCGGCATGTTGAGCGCCTCCGGATCCTCGGGCGCGTCGGTTGGCTCGATGTCCGGCAGCGTGATCGTCGGCTCGGGCATCTCAGCGACGAGCACCTCGTCTCGCCGCATGCCGAGACGCAGGCCCTTCGCGACGAGGATGTCCTTGATCTCCTGCAGCGACGTCTCGCCGAAGTTCTTGTAGGAGAGGAGCTCCGCCTCGGTCCTCTGGATGAGGTCGCCGAGCGTCTGGATGTTCATCTTCGCGAGGCAGTTGCGCGAGCGCACCGACAGCTCGAAATCCGAGATCGGCGTGCGGAGGAGCTGGTTCCGGCGATCCTCCTTGCGCTCCATGTCCTCGTCGACGACCATCGACCGCGACGACTCGGCGTCGCGCAGGAAGCTCTTCGCGCGCGCGTGCCGCGGGTAGACCTGCAGCACCTCGCGGTAGCACTCCGCCGCGCGCGGGAACTCGTGGCGGTCCTCGTAGAGGACGCCCAGGTTCACGAGCACGCTCACGCGCGTGGGACGGATCCGGCGCGCGCGCTCGTAGAGCGCGATCGCGGCGTCGTCGTCGCCCGAGAGGTCGTGCTGGTAGGCGAGGCGGAAGAGCGAGTCGATGTGCTCGGGGTCGTGCGAGAGCGCGTCCTCGTAGTACTTGCCGGCCTGCGCGTAGTTCCCCTCCGCCTCCGCGATCGTGCCGAGGGCGAAGAGGACTTGCGGCCGGTCGGTCTGCCGCGCGAGCTCGCCGAGCGCCGTCCGCGCGTCCTCCGGCCGGCCGACGAGCGCGAGCGTCGCGGCATATTCGAGGCGCGCCGGCTCGAAGCGCGGCTCCTTCTCGACGCAGAGCGCGAACGCGTTGAGCGCCTCCAGCGGGCGGTCGAGGTAGAGCTCGGAGATGCCCCAGAGGTAGATCACGCGGGGCGCCTCGCTCCGCAGCGCGTCCTCGCCCACGCGGTCGTGGCGGTCGAGCAGGAAGTTCGCGGTGGCCCGTCGCGCGGCCCCCCGCGCGTCGACATCCCCCTCCGACCCGTCCGCGACCGCGCGGAGCGCCCGGTTCAGGTCGGCATCGTGGAACACGCGGCGGCGCAGGTGCAGGGCCTCGCCCACGTCAGCCATGGCGCTGTCGAGGGCACGGTCGATGTCGACGGTCATCTCGGTGGACATGTGCGGACCTCCGGGCGGTGCGTTCGAAGGGGGCCCCGGCGCGATTCGGGGCGGGGCCCGTGGGAAGCCGATTAGGATAGAGGCGCCCGCACGCGCCGTCAAACCGCCCGGACCGTCGCCCCACGCCGCTAGGGTGTGCCCGAAGATCCCGCCCGAAGGCCCCGCATGGGAGGCCGGAGGCCGGGAGGCACCTGCACCCGCTTCCAAGGAAGGGCCCGATGGACACGATCGTGATCGAGGGGGGTATTCCCCTCAAGGGCAGGATCCGCATCTCCGGCGCCAAGAACGCGGCGCTCCCGATCCTCGCGGCGACGCTCCTCGTCGACGGCGAGGTCCGCCTCGAGGGCGTCCCCGACCTCCGGGACATCCGCACCATGCTCGGACTCCTCCAGGAGCTGGGCGTGGCCATCGAGAAGAACGCGGACGGGTCGCTCTCCCTGAGCGTCGCCGACCAGCGGGCGGTCGAGGCGCCCTACAGGATCGTCAAGGAGATGCGCGCGAGCTTCTGCGTGCTCGGGCCGCTGCTGGCGCGGCGGGGCCGCGGGCGGGTCTCCATGCCCGGCGGCTGCAACCTGGGCGTCCGCCCGGTGGACCTGCACCTGAAGGGGCTCCGGGCGCTCGGCGCGGAGATCACGATCCGCGGCGGCGACGTCGAGGCCGCGGGGGCCCTGAAAGGCGACGAGATCTTCCTCTCCGGCGCCTTCGGCTCGACCGTCCTCGGCACGGCGAACGTGATGATGGCCGCCACGCTCGCCGAGGGGCGGACGATCATCGAGGGCGCCGCGTGCGAGCCCGAGGTGAGCGACCTCGCCCGCTTCCTCGTGGCGTGCGGCGCGAAGATCGAAGGGATCGGGAGCCACCGGGTCGTCATCGACGGCGTCGACCGCCTCCGCGGCACCGCCTGGCGGATGATCCCGGACCGCATGGAGGCCGGCACCTTCATGGCGGCGGTCGCGGCCACGGGCGGCGACGCGTTCTTCGAGGGCGCCGACCCGTCGCACATGGGCGCGGTCCTCGAGTCGTTCAAGGCGTGCGGCGTCGCGGTCGAGCGCTCGAAGACCGGCATCCGCATCTGCCGGGACGGCCGCCTCGGGCCGCTCGACCTGACGACGCTCCCGTATCCCGGCTTCCCGACCGATCTCCAGGCGCCCTTCACCGCGCTGCTCTCGCTCGCCGACGGCATGAGCGTCGTGACCGAGAAGATCTACCCGGAGCGCTTCATGCACGTCCCCGAGCTCGCGCGCATGGGCGCGGACATCCGCACGCAGGGCCCGAGCGCGATCGTCCACGGCGTCAGGAGCCTCGACGGCGCGCAGGTGATGGCGAGCGACATCCGCGGCGGCGCGGCGCTGCTCGTGGCCGGCCTCGCGGCGAGCGGGACGACGACCGTCCACCGGATCTAC
Source organism: Planctomycetota bacterium (assembly GCA_036273915.1). GTDB lineage: Bacteria > Planctomycetota > PLA2 > PLA2 > PLA2 > PLA2. The sequence goes on from DASUGR010000143.1 coordinate 9,130, forward strand.
CACGTGGACCGCGGGTACGAGCGGGTCGAGGAGAAGCTTCGCGCGCTCGGCGCGCGCACGCGCCGCATCGCGGAGGGCGAATAGGGGGGGGCCGGGGGCCCCGCGTCCCCCGGAGCCCCCTCGGATCCCTCCCGCGCAGCCCTGCGGAAACCGGGTAGGCTGGTGCGCCTTGAGGAAGGCGCTGTTCTGGACCATCGCCCTCGAGACGGCCCTGCTCGCCGGGGGCCTCCTGCTCTATTCCATGGGCGCGCTCGAGGGGCTCGAGCGCACGCCGCCCTCCCCGCCCGTCTTCCGGCCCGTGATCTCCGACACCCGGATCGGCGATCTCGTCCGGTACGAGCGGCGCGATCGCGCCACGGGGAACGTGCTCGGCTACCTCGACTACGAGGTGCGGCAGGTGATCGTCACCGAGGGCACGACCAGCGGCCCGCTGATCGTCCTCGCGATCAAGGAGACCGACAGGGACGGGCACACGCGCGAGCGCATCCGTCACCTCCAGCCTCGCGCGCTCATGGCCGGGTTCCTCCCGCCGCGCTTCGACGACGAGGACGACTACCCGGCCGGCGAGCGCCCGGTCGTGAGCCGCATCTCCACCGCGACGTTCCCGCTGCGGGAGCCTCCGCCGCCCGCTCCGGCCGCCGCCGGTTCCCCCGCGCCCCCTCCGCCTCCGCCCCCCGTGCGCGGCTTCCTCGTCGAGGCCGTGATCCCGCGAAGGAGCCTCACCGAGGTCGCGGAGCGGTACTGGATGACCGAGGAGGTGCCGGTGTTCGGCGTCGCCCGCTGGGAGCGCGGCAACGAGGTGCTCGTGCTCCACCGGATGGAGAAGCCGGAGCGCAGGGGATGAGCGCAAGAGCGCTCAAGGGCACCGCCGCGGTGCTCTTCGTCCTCTGCGTCGCCGCGGCGGCGCTTCTCTCGCGCCGGCTCGGCTGGTGGGACGCGCCGGCGCCCATCGAGTGGACCTTCGTGAACCCGACGCTCTCGGTCGCGCGCGGGCAGCGCGTCGTCCTGCGTCCGATCGTCGAGGGGGTCCGGCCGCTCCGCTACACGTTCGTCCTGCCGGTCACGGACCCGCTCCCGGACGACCCGGTGGCGCCGGTGCCGCACCTTCGCGCCGGGGTCGAGGAGTACGAGGAGGGGGAGTGGGCCTACCGGCCGCCGGTCGAGGCGGTCGCGTTCTGCCAGATGGGGGCGCTCACGCCCCAGGAGTGGCTGACCGAGATCCGGCCGATCCTCGAGTCCGGCGGGGCCGGGGGGGCGCGGATGCTCCTCAAGGCCACGTTCGGCCACCGAAGCGGGGCGACCGTCGCCTACTACCACGACCCGATGGCCCCGGTTCCCGGCCTCGGCTGGACGCGGAACGAGATGGTCGCCGAGGGCCGCCCCCCCGAGCTCTACTTCGCGACCGACGGGGGGCTCGCCATCCTCCCGGCCGCTACCGCCCCGGACCCCCCCGGCCCGCCGAAGCCGCCGAAGTGAGGTCGCCCGCGGGGTGGTGGGGACCCCTGCCACCGCGGCGTCGAATTGACCGGGCTTCGAAAGCCCGTAAAATGCGGGGTTTCCCCCATGTTCGAGTCCCTGACCCAGCGCCTCTCCGGGCTCTTCTCCCGCCTCACCGGCGGGGCGGGCCGCCTCACGGAGGACTCCGTCAAGGAGGCCGTCCGCGAGGTGAAGCGGGCGCTTCTCGAGGCCGACGTGAGCCTCGAGGTCGCGCGGGCGTTCACCGAGGGGGTGAAGGCGAAGGCTGTTGGCCGCGAAGGCGTGGCCGGCGTCACCCACGCCCAGCAGTTCGTGAAGATCGTCCACGACGAGCTGCAGGCGCTCATGGGCGGGGAGACGACGGGCATCGAGTTCGACGTCTCCGGCACGACGGTGATCATGATGGTCGGCCTGCAGGGGTCGGGCAAGACGACCACCTGCGGCAAGCTCGCGCTGTGGCTGCGCAGGAAGCACAAGAAGACGCCCATGCTCGTCGCGGCGGACGTGCAGCGACCTGCCGCGATCGAGCAGCTGAAGGTGCTCGGCAAGAGCCTTGACGTGCCGGTCCACTTCGAGGAGGGCGGCCGTCCGCCCCGCATCTGCGCCCGCGCGATCGAGGAGGCGAGGAAGCAGGGTTGCGACGTCGTGATCCTCGACACCGCGGGCCGGCTCCACATCGACGAGCCGCTGATGGAGGAGCTCGCCGCGGTCAAGCGCGAGGCGAAGCCCGGGATCATCTACCTGGTCGCGGACGCGATGACCGGCCAGGACGCGGTGAAGAGCAGCGCGGCGTTCCACGAGCGGCTGAGCCTCTCGGGCGTGATCCTGACGAAGCTCGACGGCGACGCCCGCGGCGGCGCGGCGCTCTCGATCCGCCACGTCACGGGCTGCCCGGTCGTGTTCGTCGGCGTCGGCGAGAAGCTCGACGCGCTCGACCTCTTCCACCCGGAGCGCATGGCCGGCCGCATCCTCGGCATGGGCGACATCGTGAGCCTCGTCGAGGACGCGCAGGAGAAGATCGACAAGGTCGAGGCGCAGCGCGTCGCGGAGCGCATGTTCCTGAAGTCGTTCAACCTGGACGACATGCTCATGCAGCTCGAGCAGGTGCAGCGCATGGGGAGCCTGAAGGACCTCGTGAAGAAGCTCCCCGGCCAGTTCGCCGAGGCGCTGGGCGAGCAGGAGCTCGACGACCGGCTGCTCGCGCGCCAGAAGGCCATCCTCCAGTCGATGACGCCCTTCGAGCGGATGAACCCGGAGGAGATCCACGCACAGCGGCGCCAGCGCATCGCGCGCGGCAGCGGCACCTCGCTCAACGACGTGAACGAGCTCCTGAAGTCCTTCAAGCAGATGCGGAAGCAGATGAAGGAGATCAAGGGCACGCTCATGGGCCGCATGGGCGCGCGCCAGCTCGAGAAGCAGAAGGCGAAGATGCTCAAGGAGATGAAGAAAGGGAGGATCCCCGGCCTGCCGGGGATGTGATCAATGGCAGTACGTCTGCGTCTGAAGCGAACGGGTCGCACCAACCGCCCGTTCTACCGCATCGGGGCGTTCCACCACACGACGCGCCGCGACGGCACGCCGGTCGAGGATCTCGGCTGGTACGACCCGCTCATCCGGGAGCGCGACAAGAGCTTCCAGCTCGACGAGGAGCGCGCGAAGTACTGGATCAGCAAGGGCGCGAAGCCGTCCGAGACCGTCCGGTCGATGCTCAAGCTGCGCGGGATCCGTGGGTAAGGACAAGCGTCGCGCCGAGCTGGACAAGTTCCTGGCCCAGAGCCGGGAGCTTCCCGCGCCGAAGGGCAGCCCCACGGAGCAGGTGATCTGGCTCGTCCTCGCCCGCCACGGGTCGAAGGACGGCGCCGAGCGCGCGTTCCGCGCGCTCTGGAAGCGCTTCGTCGACGTGAACGAGTTCCGCGTCGCGAAGGCCTCGGAGATCGCGGCGATCGTCGGGCGCGCCGTGCGCGGCGACGCGATCCGCGTCTCGGAGGAGGCGCGCGGGTTCCTGCGCCGCTTCCACAAGGATCACCACACGATCGACTTCGCCGCGACCGAGACGATGACGATCGACCAGCTCCGGAAATACCTCGCGGCGCTCCCGGACTCCGCGCGCGAGCTCGGGCTCGCGCTCTTCCTGCACTACTGCCGCCGCGCCGAGGCGGCGGACGCGGAGGAGGCCGCCCCGCCGCCGCCCGAGGGCGCAAAGCCGAAGAAGCGCAACGAGAAGGACCTCGCGCAGCTCGTCGACCGGCTGCGCCTATCGGCCGCGCTCGCCGCGAAGGGCGAGGTCGTGGCGAAGACGCGCGAGGCGCTCGCCGCGAAGGGCTTCGTGGCCGCGTGGGAGCCGGGTTCGGCCCCCGAAGCCCCCCCGATGGACCCGCCGCCCCCGCCGCCCGAGAGGAAAGAGAACCCCGCGCCCGCAACGCCTCCCGCGGCCGCGCCGGGACCGGTCCCCGCCCCAGCCCGCGGCGGCAAGGGCGCCGCCCGCCCGCACACGGCCCGCGGGTCGAAGGCCCGGACGGACAACAAGGGCTCGTCGCGCCGCTAGGGGCCGATGCTCATCCTCGCCTCCGGCTCGCCGCGCCGGCGGGCGCTCCTCGAGAACGCCGGGATCGCGTTCCGGGTGGTCGTGCCGGACGTGCCGGAGGACGAGCCCGAGCGCGGCGATCCCCACGCGGTCGCGCGGACCAACGCGCGCCGGAAGGCGGAGGCCGTGGCCGGCGACCTCGTGCTCGCGGCGGACACGGTGGTCGCGGTAGGCGACCGGCTCCTCGGCAAGCCGCGCGACGAGGCGGACGCCGCGGATCTCCTGCGCGCGCTCTCCGGGACGACCCACGTCGTCGTCACGGCCGTCGCGCTGAAGGCGGGCGGCCGGATCCGCGAGCGGGCCGTGACCACCCGCGTGACCATGCGCCGCCTCGACGAGGACGAGATCCGGGCGTACGCAGCCTCCGGGGAGGGCATGGGCAAGGCGGGGGCCTACGCGATCCAGGAGACGGCCGACCGCTTCGTGACGGCGCTCGACGGCCCGTTCGACAACGTGGTCGGCCTGCCGGTGGACGCCGTGAAGGAGTTGCTCCGCGCGGCGGGAGTAGACTTCAAGGGATGAGACGCTACGTCGCGCTGCTCCTCCTCGCGGCCTGCAACGGATCGGGGGGGGCTTCGGGGGCCGCGGCGGACGAGGCGTTCGTCACGCTGCCCGCGGGCGCGAGCGTCGACGACGTGCTCAAGGTCCTCGACAGCCCGAAGGAGGCGCTCCAGACGACGGGCCACAAGACCTACTACTTCGTCGTGCTGCGGGACGGGGACCGCCACGGCACCGCGTACCGCCAGGGCGCGTTCCACGCCGTTCTCGGGGCGGGGCTCACGCTCCCCGAGGGGGCGCTCGCGATCCGCCGGGTGTGGGCGGTCTCGGGGCAGATCGACGGCACGAACGAGCAGCCGGAGGTCTACGGGATCTCCGTCGCCGTCGAGCCCGGGGCCTCCAAGCCCTACTCGAGGAAGGTGCTCGCCGCGGCGGAAGCCCTCGCCGAGGCCCTCTCGCAGCGCATCCCGCTCCACCCCGACTGCGTCCTCGCGATGGAGGAGATCGCGTACACGAACCAGCACCCCGCGAACCCCGCGGAGCGCGAGCTCGCGAAGGCCGCGCGGGCGCGCGTGACGCCGCCGGCGCCGGACGGACGCGTCGTGATCCGGAGCGGCGACAAGGAGATCCCGGTCGACGTGGAGCGGCGCAAGACGTCCGACGGCATCGCGGTCGGGATGATGTTCCGGAAGGCGTTCGACGGGAAGGACCGCGGCATGCTCTTCGAGTACCCGTTCGCCGCGGCACGCAACTTCTGGATGAAGAACTGCCCGATGCCGATCGACCTCGCGTACGTGAACCGCGGCAGGATCGAGCAGGTGCTCACGATGGAGCCGGGATTCGGCATCGACCAGCGCGACCTGCGCTACTACGAGAGCAGCGCGGTCGCGGACATGGCGCTCGAGATGCCGGCCGGCTGGTTCGAGGCGCACGGCGTGAAGCCGGGGGACACGCTCAAGTAGCCCCGAATCGTTGCCAACAGCGCGGTTTCGTGTCTACTTTCGTGGCAAGCCATGGAAGAAACCGTGCTCAAGTTCACGACGAAGGACGTCACGATCGAGCTCCAGGGCTCCGAGGAGTTCGTCGAGCGCCAGATCCGCTTCTTCAAACACTACCTCGCGACCGGGGAGAGCGCGCCCAAGGAGGCGGCGCCGTCGGCGCCCGGCAAGCCCACCCTCGCGACCTTCTTCGAGCAGCGCGCGTCGCGCTCGGGGCGGGGCGCGATCCAGGAGGCGCTCCTGCTCTTCGGCTGCTACCTCCAGGACGTCGAGGGGCAGCCCGAGTTCTCGATCGAGCAGATCGGCGGGTGCTTCGGGGTGGTGGGGCGGTCGCTCCCGAAGAACCTCCACCACGCGGTCGGCACCCTGAAGCGGAAGCACAAGTGGTTCGAGGAGGGGTCGAAACGCGGGTACTACCGGCTGAGCGAGAAGGGCCGAAAGCTCGTACGGCCGGCGCCGAAGTAGGGCCGACCGGGCTGGAGGCATAGGGGGTCCGGGGGCGGGCTCCGCGACGCGGGGACCGTGCGTCGATGAGCCCAGGGAGCCGGTTCTGCGGGCAGCCCCCGAAGCCCCCCCGGATCCCGCCGCGCGAAAAACCGCTTTGCGAGGCCGTTTTTCGGGCCTCCAGCCGCGAGCCTCCGGCCTAAAGCCTCCTCTCCCCCTCCAGCCGATAAGAAGGGGGCTTGAAGAGCGGCATTACCACGATCGTCGGGCTCGGGACCGTGACGGCGCTGTTCCTCGCCATCATGTCGGTCTTCTACCTCCAGCAGATCCCGACGAAGGCCGATCTCGAGCGCCTTTCCGACGACATCCGCAACGAGCACGGCCTCTACCTGTCCGCGGCGAACCGCATCGTCGTGCGCCTGCTCCACCCGGAGAAGCAGGGGGACCGCCTGGGTCTCCGCGTGGAGTGCACGCTCCGGGCCGACATCCGCAAGCGCCCGGAGACGGTGAACCTCTACCTCGGCCGCATCGGCGACAGCATCCTCACGCACCCGGACTGGCGCGGGAAGGTCGCGTACGTGACCGTGGCGCACGTCGGCGAGCCTTCTGCCACGATCACCCGGCAGGAGGGCGCGACGGCGGCCGTCGTGCCCCCGATCCGGCGGAAGTAGCCTCGGGGGCGGGTTTTCCCGGCCCGGCAGGCTCCCCCGGCGTCCCGAAGTTGCGGGATTCGCCCGGTGAGGCTACGCTATGCGGCTCCCACAGGGAGACTGCCATGAAGAAAGGCATCCACCCCAAGTACGTGACCTGCACCGTGAAGTGCGCGTGCGGGAACATCTTCGAGACGCGGGCCACCACCGAGGAGCTCAAGGTCGACATCTGCAACGTCTGCCACCCCTACTACACGGGCAAGCAGAAGTTCGTGGACACGGCCGGCCGCGTGCAGCGCTTCCGGCAGCGCTACGGCGACTACAAGGGCAAGAAGGCCGAGCAGCCCGCGTCGTAGCCGGTGGAGCGCTCGCTACCGGAGACCCTCGCGCGCTATCGCGAGCTCACCCGCATGCTGGAGGACCCGGAGATCGCCCGGGATCCGGCGAAGGTGCGCGACATCGCGAAGGAGCGCGGCAGGCTCGAGCGCCCTGCCCGGCTCTACGAACGGTGGCTCGACGCGCGCCGCCAGATCCGCGAGACCGAAGCGCTCCGCGAGGATCCCGAGATGCGCGAGGCGGCGGAGGAGGAGCTCGTTCGCCTGCGCCCCGAGTTCGACCGGCTCACCGAGGACGTGGCCGACGAGATGGGCGGCGACGAGACGGAGGACGCGGAGAGCGTGATCGTCGAGGTCCGTGCGGGCATCGGCGGCGACGAGGCGGCGCTCTTCGCGGGCGAGCTCTTCGACATGTACTGCCGGTTCGCGGAGTCGAAGCGGCTGAGGGTCGAGGTGCTCGAGGTCGCCAAGACGGATCTCGGCGGCGTGCGCGAGGCCATCTGCGCGCTCACGGGGCCGGGCGTCTACCGGATGCTCAAGTTCGAGTCGGGCGGGCACCGCGTGCAGCGGGTGCCGGCCACGGAGACGCAGGGGCGCATCCACACCTCGGCGGCGACGGTCGCCGTGCTTCCGGAGGCGGAGGAGGTGGACATCGAGATCCGCCCCGAGGACCTGCGTATCGACACGATGAGGGCGGGGGGGCCCGGGGGCCAGAAGGTCAACAAGACCGAGTCGGCGGTCCGGATCACCCACATCCCCACCGGGCTCGTGGTCAAGTGCCAGGACGAGAAGTCCCAGCACAAGAACAAGGCCCGGGCGATGCGCATCCTGAAGTCGCGGATCTACGACCACCTGCGGCAGCAGAAGGAGAAGGAGCGCGCGGCGGCCCGGAAGAGCCAGATCGGCTCGGGGGACCGGAGCGAGCGCATCCGCACCTACAATTTCCCGCAGGACCGGCTGACCGATCACAGGCTGGACTTCAATCTTCACGACCTTCCCGGCATCATGGCGGGCGCTTTGGACCCCGTGATCGATGCCCTGCGCAAGAAGGAGAGAGCCGAGCGGCTCAAGTCGCTCGATCTGAAGGACCTGGAGGACAAGGAATGAGCGACGAAGAGAAGCCCTCGACGGACGACCTCGAGAACCTGCCCGATCCCGACACGGACACGGGCGACAAGTTCCCGGCCATGGAGGCGATCCCGGTGGCGGAGCCCTCGGCCCCCGAGCCCCCCCCTGCCTCCGCCGCGACGGCGGAAGGACCCCGCATCTTCCCGCAGCAGTACAAGATGCTCTTCGCGAACACCTGCATCCTCGTCGGGACGCTGACGGTGTGGGAACGGCAACACGTCACCGGCCAGCCGAACCTCTACGGCTTCCAGAGCATCGGCGGCGCGTTCGTGCTCGCGGCGGCGGCCTACTGCATCCTCGTCGGCGTCGTCGGCCTCATCCGCGGCGGCATGCGCCTCGGCTCGTCGCTCCTCTCGAGCTTCTTCGCGCTCTACTTCGCGATCGCGTCGATGCTGCGCGTCAAGGACATCGAGGGGTTCCAGCTCTTCGGCGACCTCCAGGACAAGTTCGGCTTCCAGAAAGCCGTGAACACCTGGGTCTCGCAGTTCGGCCCCGGCATCTACCTGAACCTGCTCGGCGGGGCCGTGATCCTCTGGATGTTCATCAAGGCGATGTTCTTCTCCAAGAAGAAGGCGCCGGAGCCGGCGCCCCGCCGCCGCCGTTGACGGTCCAGGAGATCCTCGGGCGCGCGACGAAGCGGCTGCGGGAGAGCGCGATCCTCTCCGCGCGCCTCGAGGCGGAGCTGCTGCTCGCGCACGCGCTCCGCGTGCGGAGACTCGATCTGCACGCGGCCGGCGCGAGGACGCTCGTGCCGGCGGAGCTGTCCGCGTACGAGGCGCTCCTCGACCGCCGCGCGCGCGGCGAGCCGGTCGCCTACCTGACCGGGCGGCGCGAGTTCTACTCGCTTGAGCTCGAGGTGACGTCCGACGTGCTCGTGCCGCGGCCGGAGACGGAGATGCTCGTGGACCGGGTGCTCGCGCTCCGGCCGGGGCGGCTTCTCGACCTGGGGACCGGGAGCGGGTGCGTGGCGGTCGCGTGCGCGGCGCATCTCAAGGGGTGCTCCGTGACCGCGACGGACGTGAGCGCGAAGGCGCTCGCGGTCGCGCGGCGCAACGCGGAGCGCCACGGGGCGCGGGTCCGGTTCCTCGAGGGCGACCTCTACGGCGCGCTGCCGGAGGGGGAGCGGTTCGACGTGATCGCGTCGAACCCGCCCTACGTGCGCGCGGCGGAGGCGGCGCGGGTGGCGACGCACGAGCCGCTGCTCGCGCTGGACGGGGGGCCGGAGGGCCTGTCGCTTCTTGCGCGCGTCATCGAGGGGGCGCCCGGCCGCTTGGAGCCCGAGGGCACGCTCCTCTGCGAGATCGGCGAGGACCAGGAGGCGGCGGCGCTGCGTCTCGCGGAGGGCCGCTTCGCGTCCGCAGAGGTCGAGCGCGACCTCGCCGGCAACCCCCGCATGCTCCGCGCCCGGTACTAGGTACGCGGTCCGATCGCCGGAAGTCGTTTGTAGCGCTCGGGTTGGGGAGACGAGACCCGGACTCCGGGGTCCGGGTTTCGTCCGGTCACCGCGAGGTGGGGGCACGGTCGGTGCCCGCGGGGAGTTCCGCGAGCCCGGCGACCACCGGGACGAGCCCCTCGACGACCCGCGCGAGGCCGTCGTAGTCGAGCCGGTCCGGCGTGTCGGTCTCCTGGTGGTAGTGCGGGTAGCGGAACGGCGCCGTGTCCGTCACCATCACAGCCCGGTAGCCGCACTCCCAGAACGCCCAGTGGTCCGACCAGCCGACGCCGGGGACGAAGTCCCAGAGCGCGATCCCCTCGGACGGGATCCGCGCGTGCTCACGGAAGAGCCCGACCGCCTCGCGCACGAGGCCCCGCGACGCCACGTTGCCCACGAACGCCACGTAGTTCCCGCGGTCCCCGTAGAGAAGGCCGAGGCCGCGGATCGGGTAGCGCTGGCTGCCGGACTCGTTCGAGAAGCACGCCAGCGTCTCGAGTGAGAGCATCGCGACCACGTCCTCGTCCCGCTCGCGGCATCGCCGCGCATAGCGGAGGCTCCCCATGTCCTTGCCCTGGAACCACGGCGGCTCCTCGTTCACGAAGAAGACGAAGCGGAGCGTGCGCCGCGGCGCGCCCTTGGCGAACCGCCGCGCGAGCGCAAGCGTCGCCGCGACGCCGCTCCCGTTGTCGTTCGCGCCGGGGCTGCCCGCGACCGAGTCGTAGTGCGCGCCGACGACCACGATCTCCGCGCCGCCCCGCACCTCCGCCTCGATGTTCCGCACCGTCGTGCGCCCCACCTCGTACTCCTGCCCCGCGGGCGCGTAGCCCGCGGCGCGGAGCTCCGCCTCGATCCGCGCCGCCGCCGCCTCGAGCGCCTGCGGGTGGAACACGTTCCGCTCGCCGAACGCGCCGACGTCGCGGCGAAGCTCCGCGACGAGCGCCGGGTCGGCGGCCCCCGGAGCCCCCTCGAATCGCCGTCCCGGCATGCGGAGCAGGAACCACCACGCCGCCAACGCGGGAAGGGCGACGAGCACGAGAAGCCGGATCAGCGCGCCGCGCGTGACGAGCTTCACGGCGCCTCGTCGAAGCGACGGACGAGCGCGTCGGGCTCGCGATCATCGGAGAGCTTCGTGACGACGGCGAGGAAGGGATCGTACGTCCCGTTCTTGAGCGCAAGCGTCGAGCGCCAGTGATTGGGGGGGCGCCGGGGGACCCATGTCCCCTTGCCCGCGCGCACGTAGATCTCGCCGACGATGCAGCCGAACTCGGTCGCGACCACGCGGAAGAGGTTGCGCAGGTGGGCGGGATCCTGGTCGCGCGTGAGCTTCACGCGCATCTCGGCGTCGAGGAGGCGGTCGAGGAAGAGGAGCCCGTCCCGGTCGGGGGAGAGGTCGTGCTGGCGGACCTGGTAGATCCGCTCGACGCCGTCCATGGCGAGCTTGCTGAGCGTCTTCGGGAGCCGCTCCCGCTCCTCGTCGGTGATCCCCGCCTCGAAGGCCTCGAGGCTCGGATGTCCATCCGGCACGACAGGTCGGAGCCAGGTCGCGAAGAGGCTCCCGGCGCGGGTCGCGAGGCGGCGGAAGGGCCACACACGGGCATTCTGGCATGATTCCGCGGCGCGTTCCGGAGGTCCCGAGAAGACCGGAGCGCGCGGACGGACCCGATCGGACCGGCCGATGCGCGAGCCCCGGGAGTTGCGGGAATCCCGCCGGCGCGGCCATCCTCCCTTCCCGTTTCCTGGAGCCGTCCGGAGGGTAGCGCGCGGTGGATTCCCTTGCACGTGCAAGCTGGTACCCTGTTGTCCAGGAGGTAACGGATGGGTAACTGGCTCGGTCGTGTTCTCTCGCTCGCACTCGTCGCTGCCGCGTTCGCCTGGGCTGCGCCCCCGGCGCACGCGGAGGACGTCTTCCTGATCGTGAGTCTCGAACCCGAGTTCGATACCACGCTCCAAGACTACGAGGAGGGCTACGACTACGGGAGCGGCGTCCTCATCGTCAACATCGGCACGCTCACCAACAACGTCCAGGCCCCCGCGCAGACGCGCTTCCTTCCGGGAAGCGAGCCGCCGACGGTGCCGGTCGATGACGTCAACCTCGACGGCCTTGACGGCAACGAGTCGACGATCTTCGGCAGCTTCACGATCGAGGACTTCGATTCCGAGGAGGATCCCGTCCCGCACCTGGTGACGCCGGGCGCCGTGGACATCGATCCCGAGATCCAGGCGGGGGTCTTTGCGGCGTCGGCGCAGCTCGCGGCGCTCGTGACGGACGGCGGCTACTCTTCCACCGGGGAGATCGCCGACATCGTCAAGGACTTCATCTCGAATCCGGACATCACGCACGAGATGATCGCCGAGGCGCTCTTCGGATCGACCGCGCCGCTCGGCGTGACGGGCTCCGAGGGCGACTTCTCGTGCGAAGCGGAAGGCGAGCTGTTCCCGCACCCGAAGAACACGACCGCGCCGCTCTTCGCGTTCGAGTTCTCCTTCGACAGCGACGGGAACTTCTCCGGGCTCGACGTCTGCCTCCTCGTCGAGGCGGAGGTCAAGGAGAAGTCGGTCAGCCTGAAGAAGAAGGGCAACGTCTCCATCGCCATCTACTCGAGCGACACGTTCGACAGCGACGAGATCGACGAGGACACGGTCGAGATCGATGGCGTCCTCGCGGACAAGGTCAACTTCTCCTGCAAGAAGGCGACGGCGCAGTTCGACGTGAAGGATCTCGTGGACGCCGGCGTCCTCACGAAGGACACGGAGGAGATCACGATCAAGGCGTTGCTCACGGACGGAAGCTGCATCGAGGCCACGATCCCCATCCACGTGAAGTAGCGGGGTTCTCCGGGGGGCTCGCGCGCCGGGCCCCCCGGCCCCCTCCGCCTCACGGCGCCTGCGCGAGGATCACGGTGTTCGGCCAGACCCGCGTCAGGTAGTGCTCGCGGTAGCCGTCGTTGCGGATCCTCGCCGCCCGCTCCTCCACGAGCGCCTTCGCCCTGCCCAGGAACTCCGCCCTGCGGCCCGTGTCCTCGTGCACGAGGGAGAGCGTGAACCAGATCTCCGGGCCCTCCTTCGGCAGCGTCGCCCTGCCCGACGCTTCGAGGCGTTCGAGCGTCTCGCGGGCGCACGAAAGGGCCTCGTCGGTCTGGCCGGTGCCCCGGTAGGCGCGGGCCAGGCGGGCGAGGACGAGCACCAGCTGGGACCCGCCGGCGCCACGCGCGTCGGGAACCGCCGCCCCGAGATGCGCGGCGGCGCCCTCGGCGTCGCCCTCCGCGAGCGCCGCGTTGCCGGCCGCGAGCAGCGTCTGCACCCGGCCGCTCGCGATCTTCGCCTCCTCCTCGAGGGAGAGCGCTTTCCGGAAGTGCGCCCACGCCGCCGCGCGCTCCCCGCGCAGGTGGAGGAGATCGCCGAGGTAACGGTGCGCCATCGCGAGCTTCGCCTTCGCGCCCGCGCGCTCGGCCAGCGCGACGGCCGCCTCGAGGTGGGCGGCGGCCTCGTCGCCTTCGCCGTAGCTCCCGAGCACGCTCCCGATCATCACGCGCACCGCCAGCTCGCCGTTCGGGTCGCCGAGCTCCGTGAAGAGCTGCAGCGCACGCGCCCACGACGCGCGCGCCTCGTCCACCCAGCCGACGATCTCCTGCGCCCGGCCGAGGTTCGCGAGCGTCGTCGCCTCGCTCACGAGCGCGCCCGTCTCCCGGTGAGCCTCGATGGCCTGCTCGAGGTGCGCGAGCCCCTCCTCCCAGCGCCCGGCGTCGACGAGGTTGTTCCCGACGTTCATGAGCATCACGGCCTCGCCGCGCCGTTCGCCGATCTCGCGCCAGATCGCGAGCGAGTCCTGCATGATGCCGAGCACGCGGTCACCCTCGCCGATCGCGGGCATCACGAGCGAGAGCGCCTGCAACGTGCTCGCCTCGCCGCGCCGGTCGCCGATCGCGCGGCGCGCCTCGAGCGCCTGCCGCCACAGCGCGGCGGCGTCCGCGAGCCTCCCGTGACGGAACTCCACGACGCCGAGCGTGTGCGTGCAGGTCGCGTGCCACTTCCGGTCGCCCGCCTCCTTCGCGAGCGCGAGGCCCGTCCGCGCCTCCTCCTCGGCCCTCGCGTTGTCGCCGAAGTACCAGTAGGTGCCGGCCCTGAGCGCGTGCACGCGCGCGCGCGCCGCGAGGTCGCCCGCCGCGTCGGCGAGCGTCCGCGCGGCGTCGAGGACGCGCATCTGGTCCTTCCGGCTCGCGAGCAGGTCGTAGCACGACCAGAGCCGCATCGCGATCGCGAGGCGCTTCGGGGGGGCGGCGGGCGCCAGGGCCTCCGCGAGCTTCTCCAGGAACGGGGCCGCGTAGCTCGCGTGGAAGCTCCGGGCCATGTAGTCGAGCGCGTTCTCGAGGAACGGCTCCGCCTCCGGCGCGCGCTCCGCCTGGAAGAGGTGCCGCAGGAGTGCGTACGCGCGATCCCCCTCCGGAGCCTCCCCCGATCCCAGCAGGGTGTCCGCGACCAGGGAGTGGTACTCCGCGCGCAGCGCCTCGGGCACGCCGTCGTAGATCGCCTCGAACAGCTGGCGCCGCGCGAAGCGGAACGCGTTCCGCCCCGCCGGCTGGACGAGCCGGTGCTGCCGCTCGAGCCCCGTGAGCCGCTGGAGCAGCTCGATCAGCTTCGTCCCGAGCACCTCGGCGAGCACCGCGGCGTCGAACTCCGCGCCTAGGATCGACGCGACCTCCAGCGTCTCGCGCTGCAGGTCGTCGAGCGCGGCGAGCTTCAGCGCGGCGAGGTCCCGGACCGTCGCCGGCAGCGCCGCCTCGTCGGGCGGGCCCGTGAGCTCGAGGCCGTCGTCCTTCTCCGCGAGGGTCCCGCGCTGCTCGAGGTGCGCGATCGCCTCCAGCACGACCAGCGGGTTCCCCTCGCTCCGGGCCCGCAGCGCCGGCGCGAGCGCGCGCACCGTCCGCTCGTGGCGCACGACGTGGCGCACGAGTTCCTCGGTGGCGGCGGCCGGGAGGTTCCCGAGCGCGAGCGTGGTCGCGGTCTGGAGGCGCGCCGCCTTGGCGGACAGGTCGAGGAGGGGAGAGCCCTCGGGGATCTCGTCGTCCGCGAACACCGCGACCAGAAACAGGGGGGCTCCGGGGGCCCAGCGCGCGACGTGCGCGAAGAGCTCGACCGTCTCCGCCCCGGCCAGGTGGAGGTCCTCGAGGACGAGCACGAGCGGCCGCTCCGCGGCGAGCGCGCGCAGGAGCTTCACCGCCGCGGAGAAGAGCGCGTCCTTCGAGAGCGCGCTCTCCGGGCCGGGCTGCAGGCCGCCCCGGAGGAACTCCGCGAGCGGCTCCACGACGCCGGGCGTGTCCGCGAGGAGCTCCTTGAGCTTCTCGCGCGGGTCCCCCGTGCCCCCCCCGAGAAGATCCCCGAAGGCCTCGACGAACGGGCCGTAGGCGACGCCTCCGGCGCCCACGCCCTGCCCCGCGGCGATCGCCGGCCCCCCCGCGCCCGCGACCTCCTCGAGGAAGTCGTAGAGGAGCCGCGACTTGCCCGCGCCGCTCGGGCCCCGGAGGAGCAGCACCGCGCCCTGCTCGCGCGCCCTTTCGTAGGTGTCGCGGAGCAACAGCGCCTCGGCGTCGCGGCCGAGGACGGGCGTCCGTCGCTCGCCCCGGAGCCGCTTCAGGACGCGTTCCACGGGCGGCGCCTCGCGGAGCCGCCACCACTCGCTCTTCTCGCCGTCGCGAAGGACCGCGCGGAGCGCGGCCGCGCTCGCGAACCGCTCCGCCTTGTCGCGCCGGACGCACGTGGCGATCACCTGGTCCCAGAAGGGGTCGAGGCCCTCGTGGACGCTCCGCGGCGGCGGGATCTCCGCCTCGAGCTTCGCGCCGACGAGCGATCCGATGTCCTTCTGCGGGAAGGGGCTTTTCCCGGTGGCGAGCTCGTAGAGCGTGACGCCGAGCGCGTAGAGGTCCGATCGGCGGCCGACGTCCTTGCCCGAGAACTGCTCGGGCGGCGCGTAGGCCAGGGACCCGACGAACTCGCCGACACGCGTCCGCTCCTGACCGGACTCGCGGCGCGCGACGCCGAGATCCATGAGCAGGACGCGCTGGTCCGGCGTGATGACGATGTTCTCGGGCTTGATGTCCCTGTGGACGACGCCGCGCTGGTGGATCGCGTCGAGCGCGGCGAGCACCTGGTCGGCGATCTCGAGGAGGAGGGGCTCGGGGAGGGGGCCGAGCTCGGCGAGGAGCCCCTTGAGCGTCTTCCCCTCGATGAGCTCCATGACCATGAAGTGGCAGGGGCTGCCGTCGACGTCCGCGCTCCCGATGCCGTAGGTGCGGACGAGGTTCCCGTGGCGGATCTCCTTGCCGATCTCCGCCTCGAGCTTGCAGCGCGCGAACGCCCGCTCGTCCTCCACGAGCTCCTTCCGGAACACCTTGAGCGCGACCGTCGTGCCGGCGTCGCCGGCCGGGCCCTCCGCGGTCGTCTCGGCCCGGTAGACCGTGCCCATGCCGCCCCGGCCGAGCTCGCCGCCGAGGCGGTAGATCCCGAGCGTCTTTCCTTCGAGCGCCACTCCAGAGGGATGATACCTGCGCGGCAGCCCCCCGCGCGCCCGGGGAGTCCAAGGCGCGGCGGCCGCGCCGCGGCCCCCGGAGCCCCCCCGGATCCCGCGCCGGAGGGGCCCGGGATCGCGGCTACTCGGGATCGACCCTCAGGTCGTCGAACAGGCTCGCGCTGTCCGCCTTCGTCCAGAGGCCGCACCAGCCCGACGCGAACGTCTCGTCGCGCGCCTCCACGACGTCCCTGCCGTCGAGCTTCGCGCGGAACACCGGCCCCTTGAACTCGACCTCGATCACGTGCCACGTGTTCCGCTCCGGCGGCGTCACCGTGACCGTCGCGAGCTGCGTCCGCACGCCGTCCTTCATCACGTAGACGCGGAAGTTGTCCTCGAGCGCGTTCGGCCGGACGAGGTAGTAGTTGAGCGGGTCCTGCGCGCGGAAGATGATCCCGCCCGACGCGTCCGCGATGCCGGAGAGCGGCATGAAGCGCACGGTCGCCTTCCCGTCGCGGTAGCAACAGCCCTTCCCGGCGGCGAGCGCGACCGCCCACGGCAGGATCATCCGGTCCTGGCGGAGCACGCCAGCCCCCTCGGGGTCGCGGAGCACGCGCCAGCGCCCCTCGTACGGGTGGAGCTTGGCGGGCACGAGCGTGCCCTCGGGAAGGCCCTGGAAGTCGATGAGGAGGGGTTCCGGGGGACCCGCGTCGGCGAGCGCCGGGAGCTCCGTCCACGCCTCGTCCGCCTGGAGGCGGTGCATCTCCGCCGCGGAGACGGCGAGGAGCGGGAGGGTCCGCTCCTGCCCGTCGCGGGCGACCACCACGCGGATCGTCTCGCCC
Organism: Planctomycetota bacterium; assembly: GCA_036273915.1. GTDB lineage: Bacteria > Planctomycetota > PLA2 > PLA2 > PLA2 > PLA2. Next base: position 26,022 of record DASUGR010000143.1, read on the forward strand.
GAGCGCGCGTTGCCGAGCATCATCCGGGTCGCGACGCGCCACAGGTGGCGGGCCTCGTCCGCGCCCGTCACGAGATCGGGGACGTCGTTCCCGCCGAAGCGGAGGAGGCGGTCGCCGAGCTTGAGCCCGGCCACGTCGGCAGGGCCCTTCTCCACGATCGCGGCCACCACGACGCCGCGGTCGCCGGTCACGCCGAGGTCCGCCTTCTGCCGGGCGGAGAGCACGGCGAGCGGCTCGACGTGGAAGCCGACGATGCCGGGCTCCGGGGCCGGGTCGGGGCCGGCGGCCGCGAGTGCGGCGAACAGCGCGAGCACGAGGGAAGCACGGGTCGTCATGGGGTCCTCCAGTCAGAAATCGAACGAGATGCCGCAGAGGAACGTGAAGCCGGGGCCGTCGTGGCGGTCGCCGAAGGCGCGGTACTTCTTGTCGAACAGGTTGTCGATGCCGATCGTGACCGTGGCCTTCTCGGTGACCTGCACGCCCACGCGGAGGTCCCAGAGCGTGTAGCCGGGCACCGAGTGGTCGCCCCGGAGCGTCCCCTGGGACTCGTCCTGCGGGTTCCGGAAGAAGAAGGCCTCCGCGTTGTAGAAGGCCTCGGGGATCTGGTCGAAGCTCGCCACCATGTGGCTCGCGAGCTGGAAGTAGATGCGATCGGTCGGGTGGTAGTTGACGCCGAGCGTGCCGTTGAACGGGATCCCGACCGGTTCGGTCGGGTCGGGGTCGATCTTCCCGTCCCACCAGGTCAAGTTGCCGAAGACCGACCACTGCGGCGTCACGTCGTACACAGCGGCCGCCTCGATCCCCCAGAACGTGGCCTCGCCCGCGTTCGTCGTGAGGTAGACGTCCTCGTCGGGGTCCTGGATCCCGTCGCCGTTGCGGTCGATCCACGACTGGCCGTTGAACGTGCCGTACGTCCGGATGATCGCGTCCTGGTACCAGGACACGTACCCGACGAGGCTCCCGCGCCAGCGCCCCGCGGTCTTGTGCACGCCGCCCTCGAGCGTGTAGCTGTACTCCGGTTCCGTGGTCGGGTCGCCGACCACGATCTCGTCCGGCGCCTGCACGAACCCCGCGAGATCGGTGAGGCTCGGGAACCGGTAGCCGCTCGAGAAGTTGCCCGTGACCGACCACTCCTCCGCCACCTTGTAGAGAACGCCGAGCTTCCCGGTCCACGCGAAGTCCGACTGGCTGATGCGGATGTCGTCCGGGTCGATCAGCGGGTCGGTGGTCGCCGCGTCGGGATCGGTCTCCGCCCAGATCCCGTCGACGCGCAGGCCGTAGACGACGCGCAGCTTCGGGTTCACCTGCCACTCGTCCTGCGCGAACGCGCCGATGTCGAAGTTCCACCCCTCGGGGACGCCGCGCAGGGTGACGCCGTTCGTCGTGCGCTGGAGGTCGACCGTGTTCATGTACGTCGAGACGCCGTACGTGAGCACGTGCTGCTCGCCGATCCCCTTGTGGAAGTACGCCGTCGCCTGCGGCGTCCAGACGTCCTGCGACGTGCGGTCCTGCACGTCGGTCCGGTTGACGAGCTGGGAGTTCTGGACGACGCCGACTTGGATCTCCATGTCGTCCCACATCGCGGTCCCCGCGTCGTTCCTCCAGTAGAACGCGGCGGCGTCGCGCGAGTACGTGTTGTCCTGCACGCGCGCGGGGCGGAGGAAGTTCCCGTCCCAGTCCTTCCGGAAGAAGAAGACCCACCCGCCGATCGTGTTGTGCTCGTCGAGCCTCCCCTCCATGTGCGAGTCCATCTCCCACGTGTTGATCGCGGTGGGGGACCAGACCGTGCTGTTCGCCGACTGCATGTCCGCGCCCTGGAAGATCGTCCCCGCGACCTGCCCGCGGAAGTCCTGCGTCGCCGAGTAGCCCTCGAGCCGGCCGCGCCAGTAGTTGAGGCCTCCCGAGGCGAGCGCGATCCGCGTCTCGCCGCCGTAGACGGTGCCCCCGTCCGTGTAGTCGGTGGGGTACCTCGTGGAGAGCGCGGTCACGCCGCCGATGGCACCGGTGCCGTAGAGCACGGAGTCGGGGCTCCGGAGCACTTCGATCCGGTGGATCATGTCCGGGTCGAGGAGCTCCCAGTCGTAGCCGGGGCCGGTCGGCGTGCGGTCCTGCGTCAAGCGCAGCCCGTCGAGGAGAAGGAGGACCTGGTTGCCCTGCCAGCCGCGGATCACGGGAGTCCCGACCCAGCCGCTGCTGCCCTGCGTGGACCAGAGCCCCGGCTCCCAGTCCATCGCCTCCGTGACCCCGAGCGGGATCCGCTTGTCGATCTCCTTCCTGTCCACCACGTTGACCGCGGGGACGGTCTCGGAGAGCGGCCGCTCGGTGAGCGTCGCTGCCTCGACGGTCGTCTCCGGCAGCGTCCCGGTGTCGCGCGGCACCGCGCGCGGGGCCGGTGCCGGATTCTGGGGGGGCGCGGGGGCCGGGGCGGGCGCGGGCTGCGCGCCCGCCTTCGGCTGCTGCGCCGCGCCGTCGTCGGCGAGGAGCATCCATCGCATCGGCACGGGGCCCGCCAGCGGGAGGAGGCTCGCCTGCCGGACGCGGGGGAGAGCCCCGTCCATCTCGGTGAGGAACTTCTCGACATCGCGCTTCGCCTCCTCTCCCGCCCAGGCGGCGACGGCGAGTGTTGCGAAGGCGAGCGCGAGACGCATGCGGTCCTCCTCGTTGTGACCGCGACATTCGCAAGGGCCGTTCCGTGATCGGCGACTGTTTTCGTCGCCGGGGCGGCACAGCGCGCTACCGGAAGGGAGCACCGCGCGCGCCGCGCGCGCTTTCTTGCCGCGCGAACGACGCCTCGCGGCGCAGGAGACGCATCGGCCGCGCTGCCGCACGCAACGGTCGCGTTGCGCGGCCCGCCCGCGAACGCGCCGTTCGTCTCCGCACGGGCACGCGGCGTTACGGACGCGGCATGTCGACGCCGCCGAAAGCCACGACCGTCTCCCGCCGGATACGGGCGCGAGGCCAAACACGCGGCGCGACGCGGGCATGGGGTTTGCCGCCGCGTCCCCCGTGCGTTCGCGTCCCATCGTCGTCTCTTTCGTCCTCCACGCCGCGGCGCTCACCGCGCTCGCGGTCCACTCGATCCCGCCGCGCGCGCCCGCGCCCGACATGCATGCGTTCCTCTCGATGGAGCAGACGGAGCCGTGCCCCGACCTCGACGAGACGGAGCCCCTTGACGTCGAGCTGCTCGAGCCGGAGCCGCTCGAGGTGACCGTCGAGCCGGAGGCCGTGGAGGAGGAGCCCGAGGAGCCGCCGTTGGAGTTCCGCAAGACGGACATGCTCGAGGCCGTCGCGCTCCCCGAGCCGGCGCGGATCCCGTGCATGAGGATCCCGCCGCTCCGCCACCGCGAGCCGCCGGCCGCCGCGACGAGGGCGCCGCCGCCGGCGCCGCCCAGGAGCGCCGCGGGCGCGCCCGTCGTGCGCGCGGCGTTCCCGAGAAGCGACGGTTGCCGCCCGCCGCGCTACCCGGCCGCGGCGCAGCGCCTCGGGCACGAGGGGCGCGTGCTGCTCCTCGTGCGCGTCGGCGCGGACGGCGTCCCGGAGTCGGTCGAGGTGGAGGAGTCGAGCGGGCACGCGTCGCTCGACGACGCCGCGGTCGCCGCGGTCCGCGCGTGGGTCTTCGAGCCGGCACGCGAGGACGACCGTCCCGTCGCGTCGCGCGTGCACGTCCCCATCCGGTTCCAACTCCGGGGATG
>DASUGR010000144.1:0-36016 GCA_036273915.1 Planctomycetota bacterium
GGAGGGACCGCCTCGTCATCGCCGAGCCGCGGGTTCCCGTCGAGACGCTCCGGCAGCGGTCGTTCGAGGACGACGGACCCCCGTACGCGTCCCTCGCGCGGCAGGTGGAGCTTGCCTCCGGCCGTGCGGTGACGACCTTCCTCGGCGCCGAGAAACCGGATCCGGGAAAGCCGTTCGTCGTCGGCCCCGAGAACCCGGAGTGGAGCGCGCAGGAGGTCCGCGCCGACGTGCGCCGCCTCCACTGGTGCAGCACGCGCGCGCGGCGCGCGGCGTTCCGTGAGGAACTCAAGAAGGAGCGTTTCGGGTTCCTCTACCGCTGGCGCGAGGGGGACACGCTCCACGCCGCGTTCGGCGACTGGACCCCGCTCGGGCCGCTCCTCGCGCGACAGAGGGCGATCTGGGACGTCCTGTCCGCCGCGGATGTCGGCGTGAGGGACGAGGAGCGCGACGAGCTCTACGTGCTCCGCGCGCGGGCCCTCATCCGGTGCCCCCTCGCCCATCCGCAGCAGTCCGAGGTGCTCCGGGTCCCCGACACGCTGCCGGAGGCGCGCGAGTCCAGCGCCTTGGCGATCGACACGCGGCGCCAACGGCTGCTCCTCGCCACGCGGCACGAGCTCGGCTACCTCTACGCGCTCGACCTCGTCAAGCGCGAGTGGTCGGTCCTGAACGACCTCGACGGCGTGGACGCGTCCGGGATGTTTTTCGACGAGCGCCGGGATGCCGTCCTCTGCGTGGAGCGCCGGAAGGACGGCACCCTGCGGCTGGAGCGGTTCTCGCCGGAGGACGGGCGGCACCTCAACGGCACCGCGCTGCGCGTCCCGCCGCTCCCCGACGACCGCCCCTTGGCCGGCGCGTGCCTCGGCAACCACCTCATCCTCCTCTACCCGCCGCCGGAGTCCCAGGCGCACCGGGTCGGCGAGGACTCGCTCGCGTTCGTCGTCGACGCGATCACCGGCGACCTGATCCACGGCGACCGCGTGCGGTGCTGGGAGGACTTCGAGCCGGTGCCGGAGCCGCGGCTCGCGAGGATGTGGGAGGCGCTGAGCGCGCCCGACGACGACGCGGAGGCGGGCCGCGCCATGCGCTGGCTCGCCGGCCAGGGCGACCGCGGCGTGGCGTTCCTCGCCGAGCGGTTCAAGCCCGTGCCCGGCACCGCCGAGGACCTCGGCCGCTGGGTGCGGATGCTCTCCGACGACGACACGCTCCGCCGGGACCTCGCGCAGTTCCGCCTCGTGGACGCCGGGGCGCGGGCGCAGGAGTACCTCGCGGGGCTCGACCTCGATGCCCTCCCGCCCGAGGCCCGGCGGAGGGTGGCGGCGGCGCTCCGCCAGGTGGAGGAGCCGGGGCGCAACCGGCGCGCGCTCCGCGCGATCGCCGTCCTCGAGTGGATCGACACGAGGGCGGCGGAGGCGCTGCTGAAGGAGCTCGCGGCGAAAGGGGACCCGCGGCGCACGGCAGCCGCCGAGCAGGCGCTCCTCCGGATGTCGGCGCCGCGGAGGTGACGGCCCCCGGAGCCCCCTCGGATCCGGAACGTGGGCCGGGAACGGGTCAGCTGCGTTCGGCGCTCTTGAGCGTGTTCCTGAGCAGCATCGCGATCGTCATCGGGCCGACGCCGCCCGGAACCGGCGTGATCGCCCCCGCGACCTCCAGGGCGGCCTCGTAGTCGACGTCGCCGACGAGCCGCTTGCCCGTCTTCGACCCGGGATCGTCGATGACGTTCGTCCCCACGTCGATCACCGTCGCCCCGGGCTTGATCCAGCTTCCCTTGACGAAGCGCGCGCGCCCGATGGCCGCCACGAGGATGTCCGCGCGGCGGCAGACCTCCTCGATCGAGCGGGTCTTCGAGTGGCAGACCGTGACCGTGGCGTCGCGGCCGACGAGGAGCAGCGCCACCGGCATCCCGACGATGTTCGAGCGGCCGAGCACGACCGCGTCGGCGCCCGCGATCCTCGTCCCCGACCGGTCGAGCAGCTCGATGACGCCCGCCGGCGTGCACGGGACGAAGTCCGGCTCGCGCCCCTTCATCGCGAGCCCGCCGACGTTGAGCGGGTGGAACCCGTCCACGTCCTTCGAGAGCGGGACCGCCTCGAGGACGGGCCGGTCGTCGAATGGCAGGGGCAGCTGGACGAGGATGCCGTGGACCCTCCGGTCGGCGCCGAGCTTCCTGACGAGCGCGAGCACCTCCTCGGGGGCGGCGGTCCTCGGGAGCTCGTGGTGGAAGCTCTCGATCCCCGCCTCGGCGCACGCCTTGCGCTTCATCGCGACGTACTTGTGCGACGCCGGGTTGTCGCCGACGAGGACCGTGGCGAGCCCGGGCGTGATGCCCCTCTTCTTGAGTCTCGCGACGCCCTCCGCCACCTCGGTGCGGATGTCGTTCGCGATCGCCTTGCCGTCGATGATCCTCGCCGTCATGAGGCGAATCGTAAGCGCGGGCGCCAGCCTTGGCGGGCGGACGCGGCGCTCCCGACGGACGCCGCCGCGTCGCCGGGCCGGGCGGGCCGGCCGCTACCCGTGCGAGATGAGGCCCGGGCGCACGCGGCTGCGGATCTGCTCGCGCGTGGCCGCGAGCCGGTGCGCGAGGACCTGGGTGAGCCGCCGCATGATGTGGACCCCGGCCGCCGGCTGCTCCTCGCACAGGCGCATGAGCTTCGGCCCGTCGAGCTCGATCACCTCGGTCGGCTCGAGACACACCGCCGTGTAGAAGTAGCGCTCGCGCGCGCCCAGGAGCGCCGAGATGCCGAAGAGCTCGCCCTCGGCGGAGACGGTGCCGAACGTGGCCTCGCCCTCGTTGTTGTACTGGCGCTGGCGGAACGAGACGAGCCCCTTGACCAGGATGCGGAGGGGGCCCGGGGGATCGCCCTCCTTGAACACGGTCTCGCCCGCGCCGTAGGTCCTGCGCCGGGAGATCGGGTCCAGGAGCGCGCGCTCGCTGTCGCTCAGCGCGCGGAAGAACGGGATCCGGTCGAGGGTCTCCGCCATGGCGTTCCTCCTCAGAAGAGGCCCCTCACGCGGCCGGTCTCGAGGTCGAGGTCCACCGCCTCGAACGCGGGCCGCGAGGGGAGCCCGGGCATGGTCCTCATGTCACCACAGAGCGGGTACAGGAACCCCGCCCCGACGCTCGCGCGGATGTCGCGGATCGGGAGGCGGAAGTTCCTCGGCACGCCCTTCCACGACGGCTCGTGGGAGAGGGACAGGTGCGTCTTCGCCATGCAGATCGGCAGCTTGCCGTAGCCGAGCTGCGTGTAGAGCTTGATCTTCTTGTCCGCCGCCGGCAGGAAGTCGACGCCGTCGGCGCCGTAGACCTTGGTCGCGATGATCTCGATCTTGTCGCGGATCGGGACGTCGAGGTCGTAGAGGAAGCGGAACTCCTTCTTCTGCTCGCACGCCTCGAGCGCCGCCTTCGCGAGGTCGACGGCCCCCGCGCCCCCCTTCGCCCAGTGGTCGGTCATCACGGCCTTGTAGGCGCCGGCGTCCCTCGCCGCCTTCTCGAGGAACGCGACCTCCCGGTCGGTGTCCGCGGCGAAGCGGTTGACGGCCACGACGACGGGCACGCCGAAGAGCCGGGCGATGCGGATGTGCGCCGCGAGGTTGAGGCAACCCTTCTCGAGGGCGGCCAGGTTCTCCTCGGCGATCTCCTTCGGCAGCGGCTTGCCGGCGACGACGTTGCCCGCGCCGCCGTGCATCTTGAGCGCGCGGATCGTCGCCACGAGCACCACGCAGTCGGGCGTGAGCCCGCTCGCGCGGCACTTGATGTCCATGAACTTCTCCATCCCGATGTCGGCGCCGAAGCCCGACTCGGTGACGACGAAGTCGCCGAGGCGGAGCGCGATCTGGTCGGCGATGATCGAGGAGTTGCCGTGCGCGATGTTCGCGAACGGGCCGGCGTGGACGAGCGCGGGCGTGTGCTCGAGCGTCTGGAGGAGCGTCGGCATGAGCGCGTCCTTCAGGAGCACGGTCATCGCGCCGGCGACCTTCAGGTCCTCGGCCGTGACCGGCTTGTTGTCCTTCGTGGTGCCGACGACGATCCGCCCGAGGCGCTGGCGGAGGTCCCTGATGTCGGTCGCGAGCGCGAGGATCGCCATGACCTCGGACGCGACCGCGATGTCGAAGCCGCTCTCCCGCGGCGCGCCGTTCTCCTTGCCCCCGAGGCCCCCTACGATCTTCCGCAGCGCGCGGTCGTTGAGATCGAGCACGCGCGGCCAGGTCACCGAGAACGGGTCGAGGTTGAGCGCGTTGCCGTGGTAGAGGTGGTTGTCGATCGCGGCCGAGCACAGGTTGTGCGCGGCCGACACCGCGTGGATGTCGCCGGTCAGGTGGAGGTTGAAGTCCTCCATCGGGATCACCTGGCTGTAGCCGCCCCCGGCGGCGCCGCCCTTGATCCCGAACGTCGGCCCCATGCTCGGCTGGCGGATGCACGTGAAGACCTTCTTCCCGAGGCGCCCGAGCCCCTGCGAGAGGCCGACCGTGGTCGTCGTCTTCCCCTCGCCGAGCGGCGTCGGCGTGATCGCCGTGACGTCGATGTACTTGCCGAGGCGCCTTTCCTTCAGGCGGTCGCGGACGTCCAGGTGGACCTTCGCCTTGTAGCGGCCGTAGAGATCGAGGTCGCTCTCCTTGAGACCCACGCGCTCGGCGACCGAGAGGATCGGCTCGCACGTCGCCTCCTGGGCGATCTCGAGATCGCTCGGGACGGGGGACTTGGGTTCGGGAAAGCCGCCTGTTTCGCGCACGCGATCCTCCTCTCGCTGTCCGCTCGGAAGTGTACCGGGGGGGGCGCGGGGGGACCAGCGACGGCGCGGGGCCGGTATACTCCCCCGCGGATGTCCGACCGCGACTACTGGCGCGACACCGAGGGGCGGCCGTCCGGGTTCTGGGCCACCTACCCCGCGACGAAGGCGATCCTCATCGGCCTCGCGGGCATCCACGTGCTCGTGACGCTGGTCACCGGCGCCAACCCGCAGGCGTATGGCGACATCCTGGACCTGCTCGGGCTCTCCGTCGAGGGGACGCTCCGGCAGCTTCGCGTCTGGCAGCTTCTCACGTGCGCGCTCCTCCACGGGGGGGTGATGCACCTCCTCTGGAACTGCCTCGGGATCTTCATCTTCGGCCGGCTCGTGGAGGAGCGGCTCGGGACGGGCCGGTACCTGCGCTTCCTGCTCGGCGCGCAGCTCTCGGCCTCGCTCGGCTTCCTCCTGCTCTCGTCGATCCAGAGCACCGTCATTCCGATGATCGGCGCGAGCGGCGTCGATTTCGGCCTCCTCGTCCTCTGCGCCTTCTGGTACCCGAACCTCCAGATCTACATCTTCTTCATCCTGCGCGCGCCCCTCTGGATCGCCGCGGCGCTCTTCGTCTTCATCGAGGCCATGATGCTCCTCGAGCGGGGCGGCGGGATCGCGCACTCCGCGCACCTCGCGGGCGCCCTCTACGGGTTCGTCTACTACCGGTGGGTGGGGGAGTTCGACCAGCTCTTCGCCTTCCTCGGCGACTGGCAGCGCAAGCGCGATCAGAGGCGCCTCGAGCTCGAGCGGCGGAGGCGCGAGGCGCTGCGGGGCCAGGTGGACGCGATCCTCGACAAGGTGAACCGCGACGGCATGGCCGCCCTGACCGACGAGGAGCGGCGCGTCCTCAAGGAAGCGAGCGAGAGGCTGCGGCGATGAGCCTCCCGGCGCCGGGGGCCGCCGGATGAAGGTCGCGGTCCGGACGGCGCTCTTCGTCGTGCCGTTCGCGCTCCTGTTCCTCGCGATCCGCTGGCTCGGCAAGGGGGACGCGGAGCGGTGGCGCGAGCGCGTCGCGCCCTACTGCCCGGGCGCGCGCGTCGTCGTCGACGAGAGGGACCTCCTCGTGATCGCCGCGGACGCCCGCGACGCGCAGGCCGCGGCCGCGGAGGTGCGCGATTTCCGCCGGGCGCTGGTCGAGCGGTACGCGGACCTCCTCGGCACGCCGCGCTTCGCCCGGATGGTCGTCGCCGTGTTCCCGGACGCACGGAGCGTGCAGGCGTATGCGGGGCAGTCCGCGCGCGTGGACCGGGGCACCAGCGGGAAGCTCCAGGGCTACACGGACCCGCTCTACGGCGCCGTGTTCGTCCCGACGGACGCGATCGAGACGCTCCGGCATGAGACCGTGCACTGGGTGATGGAGACCGCGCGCGGCGCCGGCACGCCGCAGTACAGCCCGTGGCTGGCGGAGGGGTTGGCACAGCTCTTCGAGACGTTTGATCCGCTGGACCCGCAGCCGCCGACGCCCGGGCCGACGAACATCCGGCTGATCGACGTGGACCGGCTCGTCGGGATCCAGAGCCACGCGGACTTCATGGGGCCGCTCGTCGACCGGAACTACGCCGAGGCGCTCCTCCTCTGCGGGTTCCTCTTCGAGACGCGCCAGAAGGAACTCCTCCGCTACATGGACGCGGAGCGGCGCTCGGAGGAGGCCCGCCCGGTCGCGTTCAGGAAGATCCTCCGGAGCGACGAGGAGCCGTTCCGGCGCGACCTCGCGGCGTACCTGGAGAGGCTGTCGTAGGCGCGCGGGCAGCCGCGGTCAGGACGCGCCGCCGCGCCGCAGCTGGCGCAGGATCCGCACCGCCGCCATCGCCGCGCCGCAGCCGTTGTCGATGTTCATGACCGTGATGCCGGACGCGCAGCTCGCGAGCATGCCGTGGAGCGCGGTGTGCCCGCCGGTCGCCACCCCGTAGCCGACGCTCGTGGGCACCGCGATGATCGGCTGCGGGGCGATGCCCCCGAGCACGGAGGGCAGCGCGCCCTCGAAGCCGGCGCAGCAGATCAGCACGTGGCAGGGAGTGAGCGCGTCCTTGTGCGCGAGCAGCCGGTGGACGCCGGCGACGCCGCAGTCGCCGAACTCCCGCGTCTCGCAGCCGAGGAAGTGGAGCGTGACGATCCCCTCGCGCGCGACCGGCGCGTCGGAGCTGCCCGCGTAGACGACGCCGACGAGGCCCGCCTGGGGCGGGGCCGGCGCACGCATGCATACAAATGTACGGGATACCGGGTCATGTTCGCCGGCGAGCCCCTGCACCTGCTCGGCGGCGCAGCGCGTCACGAGGAGGTTCCTGCCGTGCGCCTCGTGCCGCGCGGCGATCTCGCGCAGCTGCTCCCGCGTCTTCCCCTCGCCGTAGACGATCTCGGGGACGCCGATGCGCTCGTGCCGGTCGAAGTCGAGGTCGATGTCGGCCACGGCTCAGCGCCCCCCGCCGATCGCGCGATTGAGCTTGCCGGAGACGAAGCCCTCCGCGTCGACTGCAACCTCGTTGAACCCGAGGCCCAGGAGCGCGTCGCGAAGCTCGTCCCCGAGCACGGAGAGCTCCGCGATCCGGTCAAGAGGCACCTCCACGCGCGCGGTCTCGCCGTCGTGGCGGACGCGGCCGACCGGGAAGCCGCGTCCGAGGAGCCACGCCTCGGCCGCCTCGATCCGCGCGAGCTTGCTGGCCGTGACGGCCTGGCCGTAGGGGATGCGCGAGCTGAGGCAGGGGCTCGCGGGCTTGTCCCAGACCACGAGGCCGACCTCCCGCGCGAGCGCGCGGATCGCGTCCTTCCCGACGCCGCACGCGAGGAGCGGGTGCCGGACGGAGGCCTCGGCGGCGGCGGCCATGCCGGGCCGGTAGTCCCCCTGGTCGTCGAGGTTCGCGCCGGAGAGGATCCACACCGCGTCGCGGCCCAGTTCATCCGCGAGCGTGCGGTAGAGCGTGCGTTTGCAGTGGAAGCATCGGTCGACGGGATTCGCCGCGTACGCGGGATCCTCGACCTCCCGCGTCGCGAGGACGCGGAGGGGGATGTCGTGCGCGACGGAGAACGCGCGCGCGTCCTCGAGGTCGCTCCGCTTGAGGCTAGGGGAGTCGGCGATCCATGCGGTCGCGCGCTCGCGTCCGAGGCAGCGGCGTGCCCAGAACGCGACGAGCGCGGAGTCGACGCCGCCGGAGAAGGCGACCGCCGCCGAGGGGCAAGGCGCAAACCACGCGTCGAGGCGAAGAGCCGCCTCGCGAGGGCCCATCGCGGCGGGAGGTCGAGGGGGTTCGGGGGGCAGCGCGCGCACGGTTCTCGGCTCACGGGCTGGTGAGCGCGAACAATCTTGCACGGTGCGGCGTGTTGCGCAAGCGCAGCGGACGCCGCGGGGCGGCACGCGAGCGGCGGTGCGCGCGAACTCGCCGGTCGGAAGTGGTGGGCGGCAAGGGACTCGAACCCCTGACCTCACGGGTGTGATCCGTGCGCTCTAGCCAACTGAGCTAGCCGCCCCTGGGGACGGCGATTCTACTCGGCCCGCCAGAATCGGGGAAACTGGCCCCCATGCACGAGGCCGACGCCGTCCGGCGCGCAGGAGAGCCGGCCACCACCGACACGCTCGCCCGCGACCTCGCGCGGGCGGGCGTCGCGCCCGGCATGACGCTCCTCGTCCACGCGTCGCTCTCGGCGCTCGGCTGGGTCGTCGGCGGCCCCGTCGCCGTCGTCGAGGCGCTGACCCGCGCCCTCGGCCCCAACGGCACGCTCGTCATGCCCGCGTTCTCCGCGGACTACTCCGAGCCCGCCTACTGGACGAACCCGCCCGTCCCCGAGGCGTGGTGGCAGGAGATCCGCGCGTCGATGCCGCCGTTCGACCCCGCGAAAACGCCCACGCGCGGCATCGGGAGGGTGGCCGAGTGCTTCCGGACATTCCCGGGCGCGTTCCGGAGCGCGCACCCGCAGGTGTCGTTCGCGGCGCGCGGGCCCGCGGCGGCGCGCATCACGGCGGAGCACCCGCTCGACTTCGGCCTCGGCCCCCGGAGCCCCCTCGGATTCCTCTCTCAAGAGGGCGCCCACGTGCTCCTCCTGGGCGTCGGGCACGCGCGGAACACGTCGCTCCACCTGGCCGAGCACCGGTGGGGCCGCCTGCGCGAGATCGAGCAGGGCGCGCCGGGCCCGCACGGCTGGCAGACCTTCAAGGACCTCGACCTTCGCACCGACGACTTCGAGGAGATCGGCGCCGCGTTTGGGGGGCTAGTCGCGCGGGTCGCGTGCGCGGAGGCAAGGCTCTTCCCCATGCGGGAGATCGTCGACTTCGCGGTCGCGTGGATGAGGGAGCACCGGTGACCCGCGTGGTCATCATCGGGGGGGGCTTCGGGGGCCTCCACGCCGCGCTCCGCCTGCGCGGCCCCGTCGAGGTCACGCTCGTCGACCGCCGCAACTTCCACCTCTTCCAGCCGCTCCTCTACCAGGTGGCGACCGGCGGCCTCTCGCCCGGCAACATCGCGGTGCCGCTGCGTCACATCCTGCGGCGGCACCGGAACGTGCGCGTGCTCCTCGGCGAGGCGACCGGATTCGACCTCGCGCGCCGCGAGGTCGCGGTCGTCGCGTCGGGCGCCGCCCGCGCGCTGCCGTACGACAGGCTCGTCGTCGCCGCTGGGATGCGGACCGACTACCACGGGCACGACGCGTGGGAGGCGCGCGCGCCCGGGCTCAAGAGCGTGGAGGACGCGGTCGGGCTCCGGCGCCGGATCCTCACCGCCTTCGAGGCCGCGGAGAGCGCGCACGACCCCGCCGACGTGGAGGAGCTGCTCACGTTCGTGGTCGTGGGCGGCGGGCCGACGGGGGTCGAGCTCGCGGGCACGCTCGGGGAGATCGCGCGCTTCACGCTCCGTCACGAGTTCCGGTCGATCGACCCGGCGCGCGCGAGGATCCTGCTCGTCGAGTTGGGCCCGCGCGTGCTTCCGGGATTCCCGGAGACGCTGTCGGCCGCCGCGGCGCGCGGGCTCTCGCGTTTGCGCGTCGACGTGCGCACGTCGACCGGCGTGCGCGAGATCGACGATCGCACGGTCGTCCTCGCGCACGAGGGGCAGACCGAGGTCGTGCGCGCGCGGAACGTCGTCTGGGCCGCCGGGGTGCGCGCGTCGCCGCTCGGGGCGATGCTTCAGGCCGGGACCGACCGAGCGGGGCGCGTCAAGGTGAACCCGGACCTGTCGCTCCCGGGGAGGCCCGAGGTCTTCGTGATCGGCGACTTGGCGGCAACCGGGCTACCGGGGCTCGCGCCCGTCGCGATCCAGATGGGGGAGTACGTGGCGCGGCGGATTCTCGGGAAGGCGCCCGATGTCTTCCGCTACAAGGACCGGGGGACGATGGCCGTGATCGGCCGGGCGTCGGCGGTTGCCGACTTCGGCCGCGTGCGGCTCACGGGGTATCCCGCGTGGCTCGCGTGGCTCTTCGTGCACCTGGTGCAGCTCGTGCTGTTCGCGAACAAGCTGCTCGTCCTGCTCCAGTGGGCGTGGAACTACCTGACGTTCGGCCGGTCGGCGCGTATCATCACGCACGAAGGGAAGGGATGAGCCCATGGACATCACGTACGATCCCGACGTTGCCACGCCGCCGCGGCGCTACGTGCCGGACGCCTTCGATGCCGCGGATCCGGACGCGCTGGAGAGGCTCGGCACGGAGCTGATCGGGCGGCAGGTAGGCAACCCCGCCGCGTTCGAGGCGTGGGTCCTCGACTGGAGCGACCTCGCGCGCGCCTTCCGCGCGGCGCGCCAGCGGCGCCGGATCGCGGTCACGCGCGACACGCTCGACACCGCGGCGCGCGACGCGCACCTCGCGTTCGAGAAGGGGATCGTGCCGCGGTGGCGCCACCTCGAGGACGCCTTCCGCCGCCGCTACCTCGAGAGCCCGTTCCGCAAGGGGCTCTCCCCCCGCTTCGAGATGCTCGACCGGAGCCTCGCGAGCGCGCAGGCGCTCTTCCGCGAGGCGAACGTCAGGCTGCTTTCCGACGAGGAGGAGGTGGCGCTCCGCTACTCCCGGCTCGCCGGCAAGCGTACGGTCACGCTGCGCGGGAAGCCGATGCGCGAGCAGGAGTGCGCGGCACTCCTCGAGGATCCCGACCGCGCGCTCCGCCGGGACGCGTACCTGGCCCTCGCCGACGCGCGCGCGGCGGACGCCGAGGAGACCGAGGCGATCTTCGACGAGCTCACGACGCTCCGCCACCGGATCGCGACGAACGCGGGGTGCAAGGACTACCGGGAGTTCCGGTTCCGGGACCTCCAGCGCTTCGACTACGGGCCCCTTGAGTGCTCGCAGTTCCACGAGGCCGTGGAACGCCACGTGGTCGGGCCGCTCACGGCGCGGATGGAGGCGCGCAAGAAGGCGCTCCGCCTCGACACGCTCCGGCCGTGGGACCGCTTCGCGCGGCCGGACGGGCGCACCTCGCCGCCCGCGTTCGCCGACGAGCCCGGCCTCGTCGACCTCGGGAAGGGGATCTTCCGCGCCGTCGACCCCGGCTTCGACGCGCAGTTCGACATCCTCGTGCGCAACGGGCTCCTGGACCTCATGGCGCGGTCGGGCAAGGCGCCGGGCGGCTACAACGCGGAGCTCCACGACATCCGCCTCCCGTTCATCTTCGCGAACTCCGTGGGCCGCTACGCCGACGTGAAGACGCTCCTGCACGAGGGCGGCCACGCGTTCCACACGCTCGCCACGCGCGACGAGCCGGTGCCCGAGCTCTCGCACGCGCCGACCGAGTTCTGCGAGGTCGCCAGCATGACGATGGAGCTCTTCGGCCTCGAGCACTTCGACGAGACGCTCCCGGGGAGCGAGGCGCGCGCCGTCGCGATCCAGATGCTCGAGAACCGCCTGTGGCTCTTCGCGTGGGTCGCGACGATCGACGCGTTCCAGCACTGGATCTACACGCACCCGGGCCACACGCGCGGAGAGCGGCGCGAGACGTGGCGCGGGCTGCGGCGCCGCTTCGAGCCCTTCCTCGACTGGAGCGGGCTCGAGGAGGCGCAGGCGATCGACTGGCACCAGCAGCTGCACCTGTTCCGCTACCCCTTCTACTACATCGAGTACGGCATCGCGGCGCTCGGGTCGCTACAGGTCTGGCAGCGCTTCCGGAGGGACCGCGGGGCCGCGATCGCGGGCTACCGCGCGGCGCTCGCGCTCGGCGGGAGCCGGCCGCTGCCGGAGCTGTTCGCCGCGGCGGGCGCGCGGTTCGCGATGGACGGGCCGGCGATCGCCGACGCCGTGAAGGGGATCGTCGAGCGCCTCGCGGAGATCGAGTAGGCCGGGCCCCGGAACCCCACCCTATTCGAAACCGGCGGCCCACGCGGGGCCGAGGCGCTTCCGCATCCGAAGGAGCACGTCCGCGGCGTCGTCGGCGGCGAGCCACGGCCCTCCCCACGCGTGCTGGTCGCGCGTGAAGAGCTTCCACGCCTCGCTGCGCTTCGCCCACTCCGGGAAGATCAGGTTCAGGTAGTGTTGCTGCGTCGCGTCGCCCGGCGTGGAGATCGAGCGGAGGTCCACGCGGAACGACCCCAGGAGCACGACCCTGCCTTCGGGAACCTCCTTCTCGGTCGCGCGGATGAGGCTCTCGGGGAAGTAGGCGGTCCAGTCGTTGGTTTCGCCCTTGCCGTAGCACGCGACCGCGGCGTAGCGTCCCGGCTGGGCGTTCACGAGGTAGAGGACGCCGTCGCGCTCGTAGTCCGAGCGGAGGAGGATCGGCTGCGTGCCCTCGGCGGCGAGCTTCACGAAGTAGGCCGTGCGCGGGCGGCCCTCGTGCGGCGGGCGGTCGGCGCGCGTGATGAGGGCGATGGCGACGACCGAGCTCGCGGGGCCCGCGGGGGCGGGCGGGGGCGCGCCCTGGCACGCGGCCAGGAGAAGCAGAAGGAGGGGGGTCCGGGGGGCCACGCGGGAAGCGTAGCGCGGCGCGGGGACGTTAGGATCCCCAACCCGTGGGCGGGGACACGCGATCGGGGCGCGCGGCGCTCCTCGCGCTCGCGGCGCCGCTGATGTGGGCGTGGACGGCGCGCGAGCGGACGCGGCGAAGGGCGTCGGGCCGCGACGTGGTGCGGCTCGTCCTGCCTGGGCTTTTCTTCGCGTGCGACCTCGGCGCGTGGCGCTGGTCGATCCGGCTCACGACGGTCGCGAACGCCGCGCTCCTCGCGAACTTCGCGCCCGTGTTCGTCACGATCGGTGGGCTACGTGCTCTTCCGGCGCGCGTTCGGGCGGGTGTTCCTCGCGGGGATGGCCGCGGCGCTCTTCGGCATGGTGCTGCTCGTCGGCCCGAGCGCGGGCGGATCCTCGTGGCGCGCTCCGGCTCCCGCCCGGCGCGCGCTGCGCCAGCGGTGACGCAGGCCGAGCCCCGCAAGTAGGGCCCCCGCAACGACTTGCGACGGCCTTGCAGGTCAACCGTTGACCTGCGGGACGTGCAGTTCTTGGAGCAGGGCGGCTTCGGGGGTGCCCGCGGCAGGGACCTCGCCGTAGCCCCAGCGCACGCGCGGGGGCAACGACATCAGGATCGACTCCGTCCGGCCGCCCGTCCTCAAGCCGAACGTCGTGCCGCGGTCGTAGAGCAGGTTGAACTCGACGTAGCGGCCCCGGCGGATCTCCTGCCAGCGCCGCTGCGCCTCGGTCACCGGGGTCCCGAGCCGCCGCCGCGCGATCGGCACGTACGCGTCGAGGAACGCACGGCCCGCGCGCGCCACGAACTCCGCCACGCGCGCGCGGCGCGCGTCGTCGTCCACGAACAGGTAGTCGAAGAAGATCCCGCCGACCCCGCGCCGCTCGCCGCGGTGGGGCAGGTAGAAGTACCGGTCGCACGCCTCCTTCCACGCCGGATAGTCGCCGACGTCGCCGAACTCGTCGCACACACGCCTCCACACCCCGTGGAAGTGCTCCTTGTCCTCGCGGTGGAAGTAGTAGGGCGTCAGGTCCGCCCCGCCGCCGAACCAGCGTTTGTCGCCATGCTCCAGGTACCGGAAGTTCATGTGCGCGGTCGGCACGTGCGGGCTCTCCGGGTGGAGCACGAGCGAGACGCCGGTCGCCGAGAACGTGGCGCCCGAGCCCGGGATCTCCTTCGCGAAGGCCTCCGGGAGGCTGCCGTGCACGAGCGAGAAGTTCACGCCCGCCTTCTCGAGGACCGCGCCGCCCTCGAGCACGCGGGTCAGGCCCCCCCCGCCCCCCTGCCTCTTCCACTCGTCGCGGCCGAACCGCTTCCTGCCCTCGAGCGCCTCCAGCCCCGCGCAGAGCTCCGTCTGGATGTCGCGCATCAGCTTGTCCATCGGTCCTCCAGGTGGCGCGCGTCGTTCAGCAGCGCGAGCTGCGGCCGGTCGTGGCGGAAGTCGATCACCGAGAGCCCCGTGTTCGCGCGCAGCGAGAGCCGCTCGATCCTCTCCGCGGGAAGCCCGACCAGGTGCGCGATGAGCGTCTTCAGCGTGCCGCCGTGGCTGACGACGAGGACGGTCTTCCCGGCGTGCGCCCGCGCGAGGGCGCCGTAGCCCTCGAGGATGCGCGCCTCGAAGGCGCGGAAGGTCTCCGCACCCGCGGCGAGCGGCCCCGGCTGGCGCGCAGCGGCCGTCACCAGCTCGCCGAAGTCCTTGTGCGCGCCCGGCGCGTCGATCCCCTCGAGCGCGCCGAGCCCGATCTCGCGCCACGCGGGCGAGAGCACGGGCGCCATGCCGAGCGCGTCGCCGACGATCCGCGCGGTCTCGGAGGCCCGCGCGAGGTCGCTCGCCAGGAGCGCGTCGATCGCGAAGCCCTTTACCCGCACCGCGAGCCGCTGCGCCTGGCGCCGGCCCTCCTCGTTGAGCGGGATGTCGGTGTGGCCTTGGACCTTGCGCTCGCGGTTCCAGTCGGTCTCGCCGTGGCGCGCGAGGAGGAGCAGCGCGGGCGTCAACGCGGCGGCTCCGTGAGCAGGTCGTCCGCGCGTTCCGCCACGAGCCGCCGCGCGCCCGGCAGCACGTCGGCCGTGCCCCGCGGCAGCGGCGCGCCGACCCGCCGCGCGACGCCGTCGAGCCGCGCGAGGAGCCCGCCGTCGGTGGCGTAGCCCTCGAGGAAACGCGTGCGGCGAAAGAGGTCGATGAACCCGATGAGGCCGTTCGGCGGCGCGGTGGTCCACGAGGCCGCGACCGCGTCGATCCGGCGCGGGTCCACGCGGTCGAGCGCCGCGTAGTAGCCGTCGAGGAGCCCCGGGCGCCTGGCCATCAGCGCCGCGTCGAGGAGCATCTCGGTGAGCACGTGACCGTAGAAGGCGGCGCGTGCCTCCCGGTCGGACTCCCGGAGCCGGCGGGCGAGGATCCCGCTGACCTCGAGGAACGCCCGCGTGCCGTGGAACCAAAGGTCCTCGCGGATGTGGCGCCGGACGCCCTGCGCGACCTCGCCCATGGCCGCCGCGACGGTGCCCCGGCGCAGGCGGGCGCTGCGGTCGCAGGCGGAGAGCCAGTCGGGCAAAGCCGTCCCGGCGAGCTCGTACGGCCGGTCGAGGATGTCGCGCCCGTGGGCCAGGTAGTTCACCGCGACAACTATATCCCGGGGGGGTCCGGGGGCCGGGCTACGCTACCGGCATGCTGGTGAGGAGCTTTCTGCGCGGCCTTCTCTTCGTCGTGCCCGTCGCGGCGACGGTTTACGTCCTCTGGTGGCTCTTCGTGACGATCGACAACCTGTTCGACACGAGGGCCTGGTTCGGCTTCCACGTGCCGGGGCTCGGCGTGGCGTGCACGGTCGTGGGCGTGACGCTGGTCGGGCTCCTGGCGTCGAACATCCTCACGCGGTGGGCCGTGAACCTGATGGACCGCATCTTCCAGCGGCTGCCGCTGGCGAAGGTGTTCTACTCGTCGGTGCGCGACCTCATGGAGGCGTTCGTGGGGGAGCGCAGGAGCCTGCACTCGCCGGTGATCGTGTCGCTCGGGGAGATGGGGGGCGAGGTGCTCGGGTTCATCACGCGGGACGACCTCGCGTGGCTCGACCGCAAGGGCTCGGTCGCGGTCTACTTCCCGCAGTCCTACAACTTCGCGGGCAACGTGGTGCTCTTCCCTCGGGACCGCGTGACCCCGGTCGACGCCGAATCGCGCGCGGTCATGCAGTTCATCGTCTCCGGCGGCGTCTCCGGCTTGCAGGTCAACGGTTGACCTGCGCGGGCGCGACAACCCCATGGAGGGCAACGGGTTGGAGCGATCCGGGTGCGCCACTCGTGGCGCAGCCCGACAGCGCCGGGCGGTGGGTTTCCGGCCGCTCGTCGCCGCCGCGGCGGGGCTCCGCACCGTCGGCCTGGTCGGGCTCTTCCGGTGGTGGATGGCGCAGGGGACCCACGCGGCCGAGTCGCGTCAGTCGACGAGGCCGCGGACGCGGGCGTAGCGCGCCTTCGTCGCGTCCGCGTCCTTGTCCTTCGCGCACTCGCCGCCGCACGGAGGGAGCGGCACCCAGTCGCTGTCGAGCTTCACGCGCCAGTTGCACCGGAGGCAGCGCCAGGTGCCGCGGCCGGGATGGCTGCCGACTTCGATCGGGGGCCCTGTGACGTACATGCGGTCAGGATTCTACGGGCGTGCTCAAGGCCCGCCCCCGGACCCTCCCGCGCCGGTGCCGGGGCATGACGGTCCGGTTGCACCCGGCGTCCCCGCCGGACGCGGCCGCACGCGGCAGGCCCCGCGCGCAGCAGCACCGCCCGCTACCGCCCGAGGCCGTACTGCTCCCAGCGCTCCCGGACGAGGCGCTTCACCTCCTCCGACATCACGAGCGGCGGCGGGTAGTCGCGCACCGGCTGCCCGTGGCGCTCGTCCCCCTTCACCTTCCTCGTGGCGTCGAAGCCGATCCGGCCGCCCCGCGCGTGGAGGTCGCGCCCGGGGTCCGTGTTCGCGCACCACCGGAAGAACACGTCGTCCGGGTCCGCGAGGTTCGCGCCCAGGTCGACCGCGATCACGAAGTCCGCGCCCGTCCGCTCCCACGCAGCCTCGATCGCGCGGCCGCCGTCGCCGGCCTCGTGCTTGTCGACGGAGACGAACGCGAGCCGCCCCTGCGCGAACGTGGGAAGGAGTTCGCCTCCCGCCGGCGCGGGGGAGGCCTTGGGGGTCCGGGGGGCCGGCGCCTCCTCGCCCGCGATCTTCCGCGTCGCGTCGATGCCGAGCTTCCCGCCCGCGCCGAGGCGCGGCGCCGCGTGGTCGAGGATGTCGAGCGGCCCCCGGACCCCCTCGAGATCCTTCCCGAAATCGCAGTTCGCGAACACGGCGCGCCAGACCGCCTCCTCGTCGTGCACGTCGACGTCCCCGTCCACCACGACGATGAACTTCGTCCAAGCCATCTGCCCCGCGCCCCAGATCGCGTGCATCACGCGCCGCGCCTGGAGCGGGTACTCCTTGCGGATCTTCACGAACGCGCAGTTGTGGAAGCAGCCGAAGAGCGGCAGGTGGTAGTCGACGATGTCGTGGACGATCGTCCTGAGGAGCGGCAGGAAGATCCGCTCGGTGGCCTTGCCGAGGTAGTAGTCCTCCTGCGGCGGCGGGCCGACGATCGTCGTCGGGTAGACCGCGCGCTTCTGGTGCGTGATCGCCGAGACCTGCACGAGCGGGTAGCGGTCCGGCAGCGAGTAGAAGCCCGTGTGGTCGCCGAACGGCCCCTCGAACGCCGCGCCGGGGCCGAGCGCCTCGCCCGTCCGCGGGTCGTACCCGATCGGGCCGCACATCGTGTCGACCCATCCCTCGATCACGATCTCGCTGTTCGCGGGCACGCGCAGCGGCACCGTCTTCGCGCGCACCATCGGGATCCCGCGGCGGTTGAGGAACCCCGCGAGGAGCAGCTCGCTCATCCCCGGCGGGAGCGGCGCCGTCGCCGCGTACGGGAGCACGCCCTCGCCGCCGAGGCAGATGGCGACGGGCATCGGCTTCCCCTTCCGCTTCCACGACCGCCAGTGCGCGGCGCCGTCGTGGTGCATGTGCCAGTGCATGACCAGCGTCTTCCGGTCGACGAGCTGGAGCCGGTACATGCCGACGTTGTGGCTCGACGGCTTCTCGGCGCCCTCGTCGTCGGCGTGGATCGTGTGGATGCCCGCGAACGTGAGGTAGCGGCCCTCCCCCTTCGCCGTGCCCGCCTCCTCCGCGGTCATGCCGGCGCCCACCGCGGCCGGGTCGCCGTCGAGCGGCCAGCACTGGATGAGCGGCAGCCGGAAGAGGTTGATGTCGTCGCCCCTGCGGACGACCTCCTGGCAGAGCCCCTGCCGCACGAGCCGCGGCGGGGCGCGGAGGAGCGGCAGGAACTGGCGCCCCTTCCGGAGCAGGTCGCGGAACGACTTCGGCGGCTCGGGCTTCGCGATCGCGGCGAGCTTGCTGGCGATCGCCTCGAACCCGCCCCCCGCGCAGCCGAGCGCCATCTCGGTCCGCCGGTAGGAGCCGTAGGCGTTGATGAGCACCGGGAAGTCGGAGCCCTCGACGCTCTCGAAGAGGAGCGCCTTGCCGCCGCGCCGGCAGTGGCCGGGGTCGAAGCGGCGCGCGTGCTCGCTCTCGTTCGGGCAGGCGGCCTTCGCCTGCATGTCGGAGAGCGCCGCGATCTCGAGCATCGGCGAGACCGGCACCCGGATCCTCTTGAGCTCGCCCGCCTGCTCGAGCGCGTGGACGAACTCGGAGAGGGTCTCGTACACGTGCGGCAGGATACTCACGCCCTCAAGGGAATCCGCGCGCGCAGCCGTTCGGACCCGAGGCGCTTCAAGAACGCGTCGACCGCCGCCGGATCGGCCCCGCGGTAGCGGAGGTCCTCGAGCGTCGCGGAGACGGGCGCGTCGTACGCGAGCACGGTGAGCCGTTTCGAGAGGAGCGCCGCGTCGCGCCCGGCCGCCGCCGGCCCCCGGAGCCCCCCCCAATCGATCTCCTCGACGTGCGCGAACCGCTGCAACAGGTTCGCCGCGGTCTTCCTGCCGACGCCCTTCACGCCGGGGACGTTGTCCACCGCGTCGCCGGCGAGCGCGAGCAGGTCGGCGACCTGGTCGGGCCGGACGCCGAACTTGTCGCGCACCTCGGCGGGGCCGTAGCGGGCGTCGCGCGCGTAGTCGAGGAGCGTGACGTCGTCCGTGACGAGCTGCGCGAGGTCCTTGTCGCCGGTGACGATGACCGCGGGGCTCCTGAGCCTCTTCAGGAGCGTCGCGATGAGGTCGTCGGCCTCGTAGCCGTCGGCGACGAAGGTGCGGGCTCCGACCGCCTCCGCCGCCTCGCGGCAGATGCCGAGCTGGGAAACGAGGGGGGCTGGGGGGGCGGGGCGGTTCGCCTTGTAGTCGGGGAAGATCGCCTGGCGGTAGCTCTTGACGAGGTCGAAGTCGAAGCAGACGGCGACGTGGGTGACGTCCTCCTCGCGGATGAGTTTGAGCAGGAAGTCCAAAAAGCCGTGGACGGCGTTCGTGGGGCGCCCTTCGGGGTCCCGGATGGTCTCGGGGAGCGTGTGGAAGGCGCGGAAGATGTACGGGCTCGCATCGACGAGGTGGACGGGCATCGGTTTCCATTAGAATCCGTCCCATGCGAATCGCCCTCGTCCTTCTCGCGTGCACCTCCTTCGGCTGGGCCCAGGAGAAGGTCCTCCGCATCCCGATCCGCGCGGACGGGCCCAAGACCCTCGATCCCGTGCGGGGCTCGACCCAGTACGAGGCGGAGGTGTGCGAGCAGGTCTACGAGACGCTCGTCCAGTACAACTACCTCGCGGAGCCCCTGCGCCTCGAGCCCCTGCTCCTCGAGCAGATGCCGGAGCGGGACGGCCTCGTCTACAGGTTCAAGCTGAAGAAGGGCATCCGCTTCCGGGACGACCCCTGCTTCCCGGACGGCAAGGGCCGCGAGCTGGTCGCGAAGGACGTCTTCTACTCGTGGAAGCGGATGGCGGACGACGACAACAGCCCCCGCTCCTGGTGGCTCTTCGAGAACACGATCAAGGGGTTCGACGAGTACCGCGACGCGCAGAACAAGGCGAAGACCTTCGACTACGACGCGCCCGTCGAGGGGATGCGGATGCTCTCCGACCAGGAGTTCGAGGTCGAGCTGAAGGAGCCCGTGTACCGTTTCCTCTATGTGCTCGCGATGTTCCAGACCGCGATCGTGCCGCGGGAGGCGGCGGAGACCTACGGGGTCGCGTTCTCCGGCCACCCGGTCGGCACCGGCCCGTTCCTGCTCAGGAAGGAGGAGGACTGGCAACGGACGAAGAGCATCGTGCTCCACCGGAACCCGCAGTACCGCGAGGCCTTCTTCCCGGAGGGCGGCGGCGAGGCGCGCCATGAGGCGGCCGGCAAGCGGATCCCGTTCGCGGACAAGATCGAGATCACGTTCTTCCAGGAGGACCAGCCGATGTGGCTCGAGTGGAAGGCGGGCAACCTGGACTACGTCACCGTCCCGGCGGAGAACTTCACGGAGGCGTACACGAAGCGGAAGCAGACGCTCCGCAAGGAGTGGGAGGAGCAGGGCGTGACCTCCCACCCGATCCGGCTGCTCGACTTCATCTGGCACGTCGGCTTCAACATGGAGGACCCACTGGTCGGGGGCTACACCGAGGGGAAGAAGGCGCTCCGGCGGGCACTCGCCTACGCGATCAACCTCGACCAGGTCAACGACAGCTTCTACAACGGGATCAACATCGTCTACGACGGCATGATCCCGCCCGATCTGGACGGCTACCCGCCCGACGGGCATTCGCCCGCAGGCGCCCGCGGTCCGGATCTCGACAAGGCGCGCGCGCTGCTCGCGAAGGCCGGGTACCCGGACGGGACGGGCCTGCCGCCGCTCGAGTACTGGAGCTCGGTCGGGGGCAACCAGCAGGAGCAGGTCGAGACCGTTCAGCGGGATCTCGCGAAGATCGGCGTGCAGCTGAAGGTGCACCTCGTGGACTTCTCGCAACTCACCGAGGCCACGCACGAGAAGCGCGCCCAGCTGTTCGCGTTCGCGTGGGGGAGCGACTACCCGGACGGCGAGAACAACCTCGCGCTCTTCTACGGCCCGAACGAATCGCCCGGTTCGAACAGCTTCAACTACAAGAACGCCGCGTACGACGAGCTCTACCTGAAGATCCGGACGATGGCGCCTTCCCCGGAGAGGACGGCGGCCTACGAGCGCATGCGGGACATGGTGCTCGAGGACTGCCCGTTCATCGGCTCGATGGCGCGCACGCGGTTCTACCTTGTCCGCCCGCGGCTCAAGAACTGCCGCCCGAACGAGACCTTCTGGAACTGGTTCAAGTACCTGGACGTCGAGTCCTCGAAGTAACGGGATGTGGCAGTACGTCGTCCGGAAGTTGCTCTGGAACATCCCGGTCTACCTGGGCATCCTGCTGGTCGTCATGCTCGCGCTGCGGGTCAACGACCCGGTATGGGGCCGGCTCGGCAAGAACGCGACGCAGGAACAGTACGACAAGGAGAGGGAGAAGCTCGGTCTCAAGGAGCCGTTCATAAGACAGTACGGGAAGCTCCTGTGGGGGTTCGACCTCGGACGGGAGAGCTGGGACAAGCCGGGGCGGACGGTCGGCGAAGAACTCGCGCAGGCGGTGTGGCCGAGCTTCTGGATCGCCCTGCCGGCCCTCGTCCTGACCACGCTCATCGCGCTAGCCACGGCGCTCGTCGCCGCGTTCCGGCGCGGCCGCGCACTCGACCGCGGGCTCATGGCGGGGGCCGTCGTCGGCATGAGCATCAGCTACGTCGTCTACATCATCCTGGGCCAGTACTTCGGCGCGTACAGGCTGAGCGAGTGGACGGGAAGACAGATCTTCGCGATCCAGGGGTACGACACGAAAGGCTCCGTCTGGTGGGCCCACTTCTGCCTGCTCCCGGTCCTCATCAACACGGTCCTCGCCGTCGGGTACGACTCGCGCTTCTACCGCGCGGTGATCGTGGAGGAGGTCACGCGCGACCACGTCCGCACGGCGCGGGCGAAGGGGCTCACCGAACGGGCGGTGATGCTCAAGCACGTGCTCCGCAACGCCCTCATCTCGGTGATCACGCACGTGATGATCACGCTCCCGTTCCTCATCGCCGGCGAGATCCTGATCGAGGTCTACTTCAACATCCCGGGGATGGGGCGCACGCTCATCACCGCGATCCTCGGCAAGGACTTCCCGATGGTGCAGGGGTTCACCGCGGTCTTCGCGGCCGTCTTCATCGTGACGAACATCCTGACGGACGTGCTCTATGCCCTCGTGGATCCGCGGGTGAGGCTCTCCTGATGCTCCTCTCCCGCAGCTTCCGGAAGTTCCGCAAGAGCAAGCTCGCGCTGGCCGCCGCCGCCGGGATCGCTCTCTACCTGGCGATCGGGATCGGGATCTTCGGCGGCCTCGTGACGCGCGAGGAGGCGTTCGAGCGCGTGGGGCCGGACAGCGTCCCGGGCTTCGGCGCGGAGCAGAAGCCGGAGAAGCGGTTCGGGGACGTCGACTTCGAGATGACCCTCGTCGAGCGGGCGCTGAAGCGGAAGGACCCGGAGCGGGCGCTCGAGGAGACGATGTTGGGCCACCGGCGTCCCGCGGCCGTGCCGGTCGAGGAGCTCCGGAAGCGTCTCGACGCCGCCTTCGAGATCTACGACGAACTGGAGGAGAGCAAGGACCTGAACCGGGAACCGGAGTTGTGGCCGAAGCTCGCGGAGCTCGAGACGGCGGCGGCGCGGCTCTGGCAGCCGCTGGAGGGTTGGGACACGTTCTCCCAGCACACGAAGCTCGTCCTCGGCACCGATCGGCAGGGGCGGAGCATACTCCTGCGTGCGGTCTATGCGATCAAGATCGCGCTCCAGGTCGGTGTCATCGTGGGGATCAGCGCGGTCCTCTTCGGGACGGCGCTCGGCGCGGCGGCGGCGTTCTACGGCGGGTGGGTCGACATCGTCGTGCAGTGGCTCTACTCGACCCTCTCCTCGGTTCCCTACCTCGTCCTGCTGTCGGTGCTAGTGTTCATGTTCCAGGGAAGCGCGGTCGAGCAGTCGCTGATGCCGCTCTACGCAGCCTTCGGCTTGACCTTCTGGATCGGACCCTGCCGCGTCGTCCGCGGCGAGGTCCTGAAGATCAAGCAGCTCGACTACGTGCACGCGGCGACAGCCCTCGGCCAGCGGCGCTGGAGGATCCTCCTGAAGCACGTGATCCCGAACGTGTCTCACCTGATGCTCGTGCAGTTCTCCCTGCTCTTCATCTCGGCGATCAAGGCGGAGGTGGTGCTGACGTTCCTCGGCCTAGGCGTCAAAGACGAGCCGAGCTGGGGGATCATGATCAGCCAGGCGAAGCAGGAGGTCGTGAACGGCTTCTTCTGGCAGATCGGGGCGGCGACCGCCGCGATGTTCGGCCTCGTGCTCGCCTTCAACATCTTCACGGACGCGCTCCAGGACGCGCTCGACCCGAAGCACATCGCGTAGCCGCGCTCCACGCGCTCGTCGAAGAGGACCGGGTCGCCGCCCGGGTCGACCGGCGTGAAGCTCGCCGGGCCCTCCGTCGTCTCGTCGGCCGCCGTCATGAGCGCGTCCTTGACGGCAAGACTCACGGAAAGCGCGGCCACCTGCATCGTCGGCTCCTTTCCGGGACGAAACGGGGGGGCTTCGGGGGCCTCTACGGCGCCTCCAGCTTCGCGGTCCACTCGATGCTCCGCGTCTGGCTCTGGACGTGGCGCAGGAACCGCGCGGGGTAGCCGGACACCGGATCGAACTTGGCGAGGAGCGTAACCTCCGACGGATCGGTGACGCCGAACGTCTCGGGGTGCTTCAGGTTCGAGAGCTCCTCGGAGAGCTGCTGGAACATCCCCTCGACGCTCCAGTACTCGCGGAACCTCTCGTCGGCGGCCTTGCCGTCGGTCGTCATGGAGACCACCGCGCCGTCCTTCACCTCGATGCGGTGGTGGAGGCCCCGCACGTCCACGTCGAGCACGTAGGACTTCGGGCCCTTCTCCTTCCACAGGGCCTCGGCCGCGGCGAGGCGCTCCTGCGTCAGGGGCTCGCCGGCGCCTGGGTGCGTGAGGATGTAGACGACCGGGACCGTGAGGACCGCCGCGACCCCGAGAAGGAAGACGCGTTTGCCGCGCCGCATCAGAAGGGGTTCGTCGCGAACACCGAGAACTCGGGGACGAACCCGCGGTCGTCGACCCTGAGCGCGCCGACGATCGCGTCGGCGATCTCCCTCGGGCGCAGCTTCCTCGGGTTCTCGGCCGGCGGGCGCCCCCCGAAGCCGGTCAGGACCTCGCTCGGGTTCACGAGCATCACCCGGACGTTGGAGCGCCGCAGCTCCTCGCGCCAGCACTCGGTCATGCCGCGGAGCGCGAACTTGGACGAGGCGTAGACGGTGCCGCCCTGGAACCCCTTCGTGCCCGCGGTCGAGGAGATGTTCACGAGGTGGCCGGAGCGTTGCTTCACGAACTGCCGCGCCGCCTCCCGCGCCATCAGGAACGCGCCGAACACGTTCGTGCGGTAGACCTCCTCGAGCCGCGCGAGCTCGGTCTCGACGAGCGGCGCGAAGTGGCCGATGCCGGCGTTGTTGACGAGGAGGTCGAGCCTCTTGTGCTTCGCGACCACCTCGGCGACCGCGCGGCGCGCGTCCTCCTCCCGTCCGACGTCGCCCTGGATGGCGGCGACACCGAGCGCCCCCGAAGCCCCCTCCAATCGCTTGCGGTCGCGCCCCGTGATCGTGACGACCGCGCCCTCCGCCTTCAATGCCTCCGCGATGGCCCGGCCGATCCCCTCGCTTCCCCCGGTGACCAGTGCGACGGCGCCCTTCAGCTCCATGGCTCCTCCTTGCGGGGGGCGATTGTAAGCCCGGCCCGCCGGCCAAGCTCCGCCGCAGACGGCCTACGCGCGCGCCTCGGTCATCGGCACGCGCTCGGCCCGCACGATGTGCTCCTTGCCCTTCGCCTTCTGGAGGCGCTCCGCCTCGAGCTCGGCGGCGCGGCGCTCGGGGTAGGGGAAGGTCTTGAGCGTCTTCAGCGTGTGGTCGCAGACCGCCCAGACGATCTTCAGGCGGGGCGGGGCCTTCGGCGTGGCGGGCTTCTTCGCCGCGCGGGCCTTCTTGACCTTCGCCTTGGCGGCGAGGATCGCGGCCGCGCCCGTGACCGGCTTCTCCGGCGGCTTGGCCGCGGTTTTTCCAGCCGCTTTGCCGGCGGGCGGCGCCGGCGGGGCCTTCGCGACCTTGGCAGGGGCCTTCGCGACGGCCTTCAGAGCCTTCGGCGGGGGAGGCTTGGGCAGGGCTTGCTTCGCCTTTCCCTTGGCCGGCGGGGGCTTCTTCGCCGTGGCTTTCCTGGCGCTCCCGGCGGTGGCTTGCTTCCGCGGCATTCCTTGGCGCGGGATTGTAGCCCCGGGGGGGCCCAGATTTCACGCTTCGGCGCCGGGAGCCTATCCTTATCCCCATGAGCCGGAAAAAGATCCTCCTGATCGTCCTGCTGATCCCCGTGGTCCTCGTCGTGGGGGCCTGGATCTTCCTCGACCAGATCGCGAAGAAAGCCGTGGAGGTCGGCGGCGAGCAGGCGATGGGCGTCCCCACCGCCCTGGACGGCATCAGCCTGAAGCCCGTGGCGGGGAAGGGCACGATCGAGGGGCTCCAGGTGTCGAACCCGCAGGGCTTCGACAGCCCGTTCTTCATGCGGCTCGACAAGGGGGACGCGGCGCTGGACGTCGGGTCCGTGTTCAAGGACACGATCGTGATGAACTCGATCGAGCTGGACGGGCTCGAGGTCCACCTCGAAAAGGCCCACGGGAGCTCCAACTACGGCACGATCCTCGAGAACATGAAGAAGGGGGAGGAGAAGGCGCCTTCGGAGGAGGGGGGGAAGAAGTTCCTCGTCCAGCAGGTCGTGGTGAGAAACATCCGCGTCCACGCGGACGTCGCGGTCGCGGGCCAGACGATCAAGACCGTGCACCTGAACATCGAGGAGATCAAGCTCGAGAACGTGGGGAGCGACACCGGCTCCGGCGTCGTCATGTCGCAGCTCATGGGCACGATCGTCAAGGCCGTCCTCTCGGGGATCGTGCAGGCGGGCGGCGAGGTCCTCGGGGACGTCGCGAAGGACCTGGGCGCTGGCCTCGCCGGCCTCGGCAAGGTCGGCGTGAAGGTGCTCGGCAAGGTGACCGGCCAGGTGGGAGGCGAGGCGGTCAAGGTGCTGGGCGGGGCGGGAAAGGCCGTCGGCGGCGCGGCGAAGGACGCGATCAAGGGGATCGGCGGGCTCTTCGGCGGCGACGACGACGAGAAGAAGAAGGACGACAGGTAGGCCCGGCCCCCGGAGCCCCCCCGCCTCCGCCTCCGCCTCGCCGCGCCGCGCCGCGCGCCGTCGGATTTGCCCGGCGCCCCGGCGGTCCACTTCTATACTGGACAGAAGCAGGTTGGGGAACGGCCGATGGACACGACAGAAGGCCTGTGGACGCCCAGCGCGATGTCGCTTGCGGCCTCCGGTGTCGGCTGGGAGGAAGCGCAGGCCGCCGCGAACTTCGTGCTGTTCCGGCCCGACCCGCTCCCGGAAGGGATCGTGTACGACTCGGCGAGCATCCGGCCCGAGTCGCCGCCCAAGAACGACCTGCGGCTCGGGTGGACCATCGGCAACCGGGCCGTGCACCGCTGCGACCTCCTCGCCGGCGCCGTGAGGCTTCGCCTGAAGCAGCTCCTCTACGACTGGGCGCCGCCCGCCTGGGACCACCCTTCACTCACCGGCGACGTCACGCCGTTCGTGGTCGGCGGCCACATCGGGTGGGTCGGCCGCGACTACCGCGGGCTCGACGCCGCGACGGTCACGCTCGACCGCACGACGGTCGACGTCTCCGTGCGCGACGGCACGTGCCCGCCGGCGCTCCTCATCGCGCTGCTGCAGTGCCTCCGGCCCGTGTCGGCCGAGGCGCGGGCGCGGATCCTCCGCACGCCGTTCGGCCGCCTCGCGTACCGGAGCCGGCACGTGGACCGCACGCCCGCCGTGCCCGTCGGCTTCTGGCACCACCGCCGGGGGCCGCCGAACACGCGCGTGCGCCTGTACGAGCGCCCGCCGCCCGGCCTGCCGGGCGCGCACATCGCGCCGCCGGCGCGGCTCGGCTTCCGGCTCGACTCCGTGCAGGTGTTCGGGGGCGCCCCGGACCCGCTTGAGGTCGAGTACCTCTACGTGGACGCCGCGGACCCCGGTCGGACGATCCGCATCCTCGTGTCGCCCGCGAACGGCGGCGGCGGCGTGCGGTTCCCGCCGGTCCTCGAGGGCCAGCCCTGCGTGGTCGAGCAGCGGAACGTCCACTACGCCTACGGCGATCCCCGCTTCGGCCCGCACGAGGCCGTTTGGCAGCGCGACGGCCTCAACGTGATGCTCCTCGCGAAGCCAGCGCCGTGGAGCGACCACTTCTGGTTCACCCGCGTCCTCTCGGAGCTGACCACTACACCGGACTAGGTCGTTCTCGCACGACTCCTGATGGCGCAAGTCGCCGCGGCCCAACGGGTTGGGGAATCCTGATGCGGCATCGCGGTCCGCAGCGCGGCCCCCGGACCCCCTCCCGGTATACTGCGCCGCCGTGATCGCCAAGCCCGCCTTTACCGCGCTCTCGGCACACCTCGGGAAGATCGGCAAGGCGCATCTCCGCGACCTCTTCGCGGAGGACCCGCGCCGCGGCGAGCGCCTCGTGGCGGAGGCCGCGGGGCTCTACTTCGACTACAGCAAGCAGCGCGTCAACGCGGAGACGATGAAGCTCCTCACCGCGCTCGCCCTCGAGTGCGGGCTGAACGAGCGCATCGAGGCGATGTTTCACGGCAAGAGGATCAACGCGACCGAGGGGCGCGCGGTCCTCCACGTGGCGCTCCGCGCGCCGCGGGAGGCGCGGATCCAGGTCGAGGGCCGCGACGTCGTCCCGGACGTCCACGCCACGCTCGACCGCATGGGGCGGTTCGCGGGCGCCGTGCGCGGCGGGACGTGGCGGGGCCACACCGGCAAGCCGGTCCGCGCGATCGTGAACCTGGGCATCGGGGGCTCGGACCTCGGTCCGGCGATGGCGTACGACGCGCTCCGCCACTACGCGACGCGCGACATCGCGTTCCGCTTCGTGAGCAACGTCGACGGCACCGACCTCGCCGAGGCGGTGCGCGACCTCGACCCGGAGACGACGCTCTTCGTCGTGTCGAGCAAGACGTTCACGACCGTCGAGACGATCACGAACGCGAGGACGGCGCGCGCGTGGCTCGTCGGCCGCCTGCGCGACGATGCGGCGGTCGGCCGCCACTTCGTCGCCGTGTCCACGAACGCCGCGGAGGTGGAGAAGTTCGGGATCGACACGGCCAACATGTTCGGCTTCTGGGACTGGGTCGGCGGCCGCTACTCGATGGACTCCGCGATCGGGCTGTCGACGATGGTCGCCATCGGGCCCGACGCGTTCCGCGCGATGCTCGCCGGCTTCCACGCGATGGACGAGCACTTCCGGACCGCGCCCTTCGAGCGGAACCTGCCGGTGCTGCACGCGCTCCTGTGCGCCTGGAACACGAACTTCCTCGGCGCGCACTCGCTCGCCGTCCTGCCGTACGACCAGTACCTGCGACGCTTCCCGGCCTACCTGCAGCAGCTCTCGATGGAGTCGAACGGCAAGCGCGTGACGCTCTCCGGCGAGCCGGTCGACACGGACACCGCGCAGATCCTCTGGGGCGAGCCGGGCACGAACGGGCAGCACTCGTTCTTCCAGCTGCTGCACCAGGGGACGCGGCTCGTGCCGTGCGACTTCCTCGGGTTCGTGCGGTCGCTGAACCCGCTGCCGGAGCACCACGACCTGCTCATGGCGAACCTCTTCGCGCAGAGCGCGGCGCTCGCGTTCGGGAAGGGGGAGGAGGAGGTGCGCGCGGAGGGGGTGGGGGAGGCGCTCGTGCCCCACAAGGCGTTCCCGGGCAACCGGCCGTCGACGACGATCCTCGCGGAGCAGCTCACGCCGGGGACGCTGGGCGCGCTCGTCGCGCTCTACGAGCACAGCGTGTTCACGCAGGGCGTGCTCTGGGACGTGAACTCCTTCGACCAGTTCGGCGTGGAGCTCGGCAAGGTGCTCGCGACGAGGATCCACGCGGAGCTGCGCGCGGAGGCCGAACCGCGCCTCTCCCACGACAGCTCGACCAACGCCCTCATCCGACGTTATAGGGCATCCGATACCGATTGTTAAGACGTAATTCGTTGGTGCCCAATTGGTTGCGGCGGGCGGGTGCGGCATTGGGGTCCGCAGTTTGGCGGCTCGTCGTGGCCCCCGGACCCCCCTGCCTGGCCGCGCTACTGCGCGTCCATCTTGCCGCGGCGGTCGACCGGCTCCTTGAGCACCGCGCGGAAGTAGTCGCGGTTCATCCGCCCGATGAACTTGATCGAGATGCCCTTCGGGCAGGCGCCCTCGCACTCCCCGAGGTTCGTGCAGCCGCCGAAACCCTCGGTCTCCATCTGCTCGACCATCCTCACGACGCGCGTGTACCGCTCCGGCTGGCCCTGCGGCAGGAGACCGAGGTGCGACACCTTCGCCGCCGTGAACAGCATCGCGGCGCCGTTCGGGCACGCGGCGACGCACGCGCCGCAGCCGATGCACG
Organism: Planctomycetota bacterium; assembly: GCA_036273915.1. GTDB lineage: Bacteria > Planctomycetota > PLA2 > PLA2 > PLA2 > PLA2. Next base: position 29,205 of record DASUGR010000144.1, read on the forward strand.
TCGCCGCGTCGAGCGCCTCCTCCGAGACCGCGGGCTCGATCGGGAGCGAGTTCGGGTCGGGCTTCGGCCCCGAGTGCACGGTCACGTAGCCGCCCGCCTCCAGGATCCGGTCGAACGCCGTGCGGTCGACCACGAGGTCCCTGAGGACGGGGAACGCGCGCGCGCGCCACGGCTCGATCGTGATCTCCTCGCCGTCGCTGAAGTGGCGCATGTAGAGCTGGCACGTGGTCGTCAGCGCGTTCGGCCCGTGCGGCCGGCCGTTGATCACGAGCGAGCACATGCCGCAGACGCCCTCGCGGCAGTCCGAGTCGAACGCGACCGGCGCCTCGCCGCGCGTCGTGAGCTGCTCGTTGAGCACGTCGAGCATCTCGAGGAACGAGAGGTCGCCGCTGATGCCGTCGATCTCGTGGCGGACGAAGGCGCCGGGCCCCTTCGCGTGGGTCTGGCGCCACACGCGCAGCGTGAACTTCACCGGGCCCTCCGGCAGGGGAAGCAGGGGAGGCGGGGGAACCCGAACCCGGCGCGGCTCATGTCTTGTAGTTCCTCTGCGCGAGATGGACGGCCTCGAAGGACAGGTGCTCCTGGTGCAGGTGGGGCCGGGCGCCCTCCTGGTGCTCCCACACGGAGACGTTGGCGAAGCGGTCGTCGTCGCGCCTCGTCTCGCCCTCCTCGGTCTGGTACTCCTCGCGGAAGTGGCAGCCGCACGACTCCTCGCGCGTGAGCGCGTCGAGGCACATGAGCTCGCCGAAATCGAGGAGGTCCGCCACGCGGCCCGCGTGCTCGAGCGACTGGTTGAGCTCGCCCTCGCCCCCCGGCACCTTCACGTCGCGCCAGAACTGCTCGCGCAGCTCGGGGATCCTCCGCAGCGCCTCCTCGAGCCCGGCGCGGTTGCGCGAGATGCCGCACTTGTCGAGCATCAGCTGGCCGAGCTCGCGGTGGAAGGAGAGCGCGGTGCGGCTCCCGTTGACGGAGAGCAGGCGCTTCGTGCGGTCCCGCACCTCCGCCTCCGCGCGCTTGAACGCGTCGTGGCCGGCGCCGACCTCGCCCGCCGGATGGCGCGACAGGTAGTCCGCGATCGTCACGGGCAGGATGAAGTAGCCGTCGGCGAGCGCCTGCATCAGCGCGCTCGCCCCGAGCCGGTTCGCGCCGTGGTCGGAGAAGTTGGCCTCCCCGATCGCGTAGAGGCCCGGGATCGTCGTCATCAGGTTGTAGTCCACCCAGAGGCCGCCCATCGCGTAGTGCGGCGCCGGGTAGATGCGCATCGGCGTCTTGCGCGGGTCCTCGTCCGTGATCCGCTCGTACATCTCGAAGAGGTTGTCGTAGCGCGCTTCGACGACCTTGACGCCGAGCTTTGCGATCGCGTCGCGGAAGTCGAGGTAGACGCCGTAGCCCGTCGGGCCGACGCCGAGGCCCTTGTCGCAGACCTCCTTCGCGTTGCGCGCGGCGACGTCGCGGGGGACGAGGTTCCCGAACCGCGGGTAGCGCTCCTCGAGGAAGTAGAAGCGCTCCGCCTCGGGGATCTCGCCCGGCGGCCGCTTGTCGCCCTGCTTCCTCGGCACCCAGACCCGTCCGTCGTTCCGGAGCGACTCGCTCATCAGCGTGAGCTTGCTCTGGTGCTCGCTGCCGGCCGGGATGGCCGTCGGGTGGATCTGCGTGAAGCAGGGGTTGGCGAAGCCGGCGCCCTTCCGCCACGCGCGGTAGGTGGCGGTGACGTTGCAGCCCTTCGCCATCGTCGACAGGAAGAAGACGTTGCAGTAGCCGCCCGTCGCGAGCACGACCGCGTCGGCCGCGTAGGAGGACACCTCGCCGGTCACGAGGTCGCGCACGACGATCCCGCGCGCGCGGCCGTCCACGACGACGACGTCGAGGAGCTCGGTGCGCGGGTGCATCCGCACGTGCTTGTCGTGGATCTCCTTCGCGAGCGACGACGTGGCGCCGAGCAGGAGCTGCTGGCCGGTCTCGCCGCGGCAGTAGAAGGTGCGCTCCACGAGCACGCCGCCGAACGAGCGGTTCGCGAGCATGCCGCCGTACTCGCGCGCGAACGGCACGCCCTGCGCGACCGCTTGGTCGATGATCCCCATCGAGAGCTGCGCGAGGCGGAAGACGTTCGCCTCGCGCGCGCGGAAGTCGCCGCCCTTGATCGTGTCGACGAAGAGGCGGAACACCGAGTCGCCGTCGTTCCGGTAGCCCTTCGCGGCATTGATGCCGCCCTGCGCGGCGATCGAGTGCGCGCGGCGCGGGCTGTCCTGGAAGCAGAAGCACTCGACCCGGTAGCCGAGCGCGCCGAGCGATGCCGCCGCCGCGGCGCCGGCGAGGCCGGTGCCGACGACGATCACGCTGTGGCGCGGGCGGTTGCGGGGGCCCACGAGCCGGATCGAGTCGACGTGGGCATCCCACTTGTCGCGGAGGGGGCCCGGGGGAACCTTCGCTTCGAGCTTCACCGGATCACCCCCGTGAGGAACGCGAGCGGGACGGCCGCGAAGCCGACGAAGAGGCCGATCGCCGAGACGGCCGCGAACGCCCGGATCCTCCGGTTGCGGTCGGGGTTGTCGAGGCCGAGCGTCTGGAAAAGGCTCCAGACGCCGTGGTAGAGGTGCAGGGCGAGGACCGCCACCGCGCCGACGTAGAAGACGGCCACCGCGCCCATGCGGAACGAGCGCGAGAGGTTGTCGTAGACGCGGCCCTCCTCGAACGCGCGCGGCAGGATCGTGCCCGTCGTCAGGTGGAGGATGTGGAGGACGACGTAGACGAGCACGAGGAACCCGGAGACGACCATGAACCGCGCGGCGAACGTCGATTCCGTCGCGACGTACTGCGCGTAGGGGACCGGCCGCGCGGCGCGGTTCCTCGCGTAGAGCACGAGCGCGCCCCCGACGTGCAGGACGACGCAGGCGAAGAGGACGATCCGGACGGTCCAGAGCGCGAAGCCGTGGGGGACGAAGGGCGCGCCCATCGTCTTGAGGCCCGCCGCGTAGGCGTCGATCTCCTCCCGCCCGAGGAAGGTCTTCAGGTTGCCGAGCATGTGCAGGGCGACCCACGCGAAGAGCACGAGCCCGGTGACCGCGACGACGAACTTGAGCCCGACCGCGGTGCGAAGGAGCGTGCGGACACGACTCATACGTCGAATGCATCATGGCACAGGCGTCCACTAAACGGCGTGGCCCCCGGAGCCCCCCCTCTTCACCGGCGGTAGATGTCGTAGCAGACGGTGTTGCCCTCGCTGCCCGGCCCCGCGTAGGTGAAGCCGAGGCGTTGCATGACGCGCAGCGAGGGAACGTGGTCCGGAAGCGTCTGCGCGCACACGCGCCGCACCTCCGGGTGGCCGAACGCCCACGCCACGAGGGCGGCCGCCGCCTCGGTCGCGAAGCCGTTGCCGCGCGCCTCCGCGACGAAGGTGTAGCCGATCTCCGCGGTGCCGTCGTGCGGCCGGCCCTTGAGCCCGACCGTGCCGACCAGCATCGGGTCGTCGCGGCGCGTGACGTACCACGCGCCCCAGCCCTCGTCGGCGGGCTCCTTCGCCATCCACTGGAGCAGATGGCGCAGCGCCCCCTCGCTCCAGAGGTCCGGCGGCCATCCAAGGGGCACGCGCGCGCCGAGGAGCGCGGCGAGCGCCGCGTGGTCGCGCCCGAGGTCCGCGGTGATGATCGAGGGCGTGCACGCAAGAAGGTCGAGCCGCGTCGTCGAGAGCCGCATCCTCAACCATGCTAGACTCGCGGCATGCGGCGTGGGTGGATCGTCTTCCTGCTGGCCGCGGGGGCGGGCGCGCAGGAGTTCTCGGAGGCGGACCTGGACCGGGCGATCCGGGAGGTCGGCCGGGGCGAGCACGCCGCGCTGGACCGGATCGCGAAGTGGGGGCCGAAGGCGGCCCGGGCCACGCCCGCGCTGATCGGCGCGTGGGGGGTGAGGGGGTTCCGGGGGCCGGTCGAGGCGGCGCTCTGGGCGATCGGTCCCGACACGATTCCGGAGCTCGTGAAGCTCGCCCGATCGAAACACCCGCGGGCGTCGTACGCGGAAGAGCTGCTTGCGCGGTTCGTCGGGGAGACCCCGGCCGCGCCGCTCGACCCCGCCCTCGAGCCCAAGCTGTTCGCGATGCTCAACGACGCCGACGCCCGTACCCGCCGCGCGGCCGCTGCGGGGCTCGCGACGCTCGGCGCGGCGGTCGTGCCGAGGCTCGTGGAGCTGCTCGCCGACAAGAGCTGGCGCCGGCGGGAGGCCGCGGCGCTCGCGCTCGGCCGCGTCGATCCGCCACCCGAGCAGGCGGCCGGCACGCTGCTCACCGCCGCGCACGACCCGAAGGAGGAGGTCCGGACCGAGGCGATCTTCGCCCTCGGGCGTCTGCACGCCGGCTCGAAGGAGTCGCTCGCGATCATGCTCGAGGCGGCCGCCGACCCGAGCGAGCGCGTGGCGGGCCGGGCGCTCGACGCGCTCGAGGCGGGCGGGAAGGAGCGCGTGCCGGACCTCCTCGCGGCGTGGGACAAGGGCGGGCCTGCGGCACGCGCCGCCACCGAGGTCCTCGCGCGGCTGGGCGAGCCCGCGCTCGACCAGGTCGTCGAGGCCATACGTACAGGGGGTCCGGGGGCGCGGAAGCGGTTCGGCGCCCTCTACCTCGGCTGGATCGGCACCGAGTTCGACCTGTCGCTCGTGGACCGCACGCTGATCCCGTTCCTCACGGACGAGGACGCGGAGGTGCGGGCCGCGGCGGCCGAGGCCTTCGGCGTCGCGTTGCCGGAGATTGCCGCGCGGTCGCTCGATCCGCTGCTCGCCGCCGCGACCGACAAGGACGCGCGCGTCCGCGCCAGCGCGCTGGCCGCGGCGGCGCGCGGCGCGCCCGACGACCCGCGCGTGAAGGCGGCGGTCGAGAAGGCGAAGGCGGACATCGACGCCTCCGTCAACCTCACGGCGGCCCTCGTCGCGAACACCTCCACGGCCTCCGAGACGTGGACGCGGGCGGTCGCGGACAAGACCCTGCCCGTGGCGGCGCGCGTGCTTGCGGCCGAGCGGATCCGGGCGCTCCCGACGGGGTTCGCGGAGATGCTGCCGACGTTGTCGAAGATCACGACCGACCCCGCGGAGCCGGCGGACGTGCGCGCGGCGACGGCGTTCACGCTCCGGCTGCTCCTCTCCCGCGTCCTCTTCGAGGATCGGGGCCCGCCGCGGGACCCGCCGGCGAGGAACGCCGTCGAGAAGGCGCTGAAGTGGCTCGCCGAGACGCAGGCGAAGGACGGCAGGTGGGAGGCCAAGGCGTGGAACAACTACGACCTCGGCGTGACCGGGCTCGCGATCCTCGCCTTCCTCGCCGCGGGCCATACGCACCGCGAGATCACCGGCAAGGAGCCCTACGCGGCGACGATCCGCGACGGGCTCAAGTTCATCACCGCGTGCCAGCACGAGAGCGGCCTCTTCATCCTGGGCGAGGCGAAGCAGCACTCGATCGTCGAGCACGCGATCGCCACGCAGGCGCTGGTCGAGGCGGTCGCGATGACGGGGGACCGGAAGCGGCGGCCTGTTGCCGAGCGCGCGATCGCGGTCTGCGAGTACGCTCGGACCCCCGACCTCGCCTGGCGCTACGAGCCGCGAAGCCGCGAGAACGACACGCACGTGACGAGCTGGATGATCTCGACGCTCCGCGTCGCCGACGCGGCCGGGTTCACCGTCGATCCCGACGCCTACGAGGGCGCGCGCCAGTGGATCGACAAGATGACGGAGCCGAACTTCGGCCAGGTGGGCTACAACCTCCCCGGCGGGGCGCCGTTCCGGGCGAAGGACCACAACGAGGGGTTCCCGCCCGAGTACTCGTACTCGACGACCGCCGCGGGCATCTGGATGCGGATGGTCCTCGGCGAGGACCCGGCGACGTCGGAGATGGTCAAGAAGGGCGCGAACCTCTGCGCCGACCAGCCGCCCACATTCGCCACGGAGGGCGCCGCGGACTTCTACTACTGGTACTACGGGACGCTCGCCTGCTGGGAGGCGGGCGGGATCCCGTGGAGAAAGTGGGACGAGAGCTTCCGCGACGCGGTTCTCGATCGCCAGGAGAGCGACGGATCCTGGGCGCCGGAGGACGCGTGGGGGTTCGCGGGCGGCCGCGTGTACTCGACCGCGATCCTGACGCTCGCGCTGCTGACGCCGACGCGGTACCCGCGCGGCTGGTGCAGCCTCGAGCGGAAAGAGCCCTACCTGGGCGCCCGGGATGCGCTGGAGAGGGCGCGCCAGAGCGCCTCGGTGCGCGTGCGCTCCGCCGCGCTCGGGCGTCGGCCGAAGTAGCCGTGCGGGCTCCGGGCGCGATCCTCGTGGACATCGGGGAGACGCTCTTCCGCGAGCGGCCGATGGACTGGCGCGCGGCGACGGAGGCCCTCGCCGGAGACCCCCGGTTCCGCGTGCACCTCCCCGATCCTCGCGCGCTCGAGGCGTCCCAGCGCGAGCGCTCCGACGCGTGGTCGGTGCTCGGCTGGCTCTCCGCGATGCTCCCCGCGCCGCTCGCGCGCGAGGCGGAGATCCTCGTCTGGGAGAGCGGCGTCCGGATGGAGCCCATGCCGGGCGCGCGCGAGGCGCTCCGGGCGTTTCGCGCCGCGGGCGTCCCCGTGGGCGCCGTGAGCAACACGCGCTTCTCGGAGCACGCGTGGATGCACGTCCTCCGCACGCGCGGCCTCGCGGTCGGCTTCGTGGTCGCGAGCGCGGACGTCGGCGCGCGAAAGCCCGACCCCGCGATCTTCCAGGCGGCGCTTCACCGCCTCGGCCTCCCCCCGACCAGCGTGTGGTTCGTCGGCGACACCTACGAGAGGGACGTCCGCGGCGCCGCGGACGCCGGGCGC
>DASUGR010000145.1:0-8992 GCA_036273915.1 Planctomycetota bacterium
AGGTTCGCGACCATCGTCCCGAGCGCCGCCCCGAACGCGCCGATCGCGGCGGCGACCGAGCCGCCACCGGGCGCGACCGACTCCGATGCGGTCTCCTCGGTGAAGCGGTCGAGCGGCATGTCGACGAGACGCTTCCGCGCGCCCTTGAGCGCGTACTCGACGATCTTCCTCTCCGGGTCGAACGGCGCGAGCGCGGAGAGGCCGAGCGTCTGCGCCGCGATCCGGATGAGCTCGCGGTCGGCGACCCCGGTCGAGCGCTGCTGCCTCCGGAGGAAGTGGCGGCCGGCGTCGAGCATCGCCTGCAGCGGCACGAGGCCCACGAGCTCGGAGCCCGTCACGCGCACGCCCCTGGACTCCGCGCTCCGGCAGACGGCGTCGAACGCGGCGTGGAGCGGCGTGACCGCGAGGTTCGTGAGGTTGAGCGAGACCTGCGCGATCCCGTACTCCTCGATGAACCAGCCGATCCCCTTCACGGACCTGAGCGCGCCGGGGACCCAGACGGTCTCGCCCTTCGCGTCGACGACGACCTCGCCGGTGAGCGGGTGGCCCTTCCGTTTCGGGCGGCCCTTCTCGCGCACGTCGAACGCGATGGCGTTGGCGCGCCGCGTGGACGTCGTGTTGAGGTTCACGTTGTAGGCAACGAGGAAGTCGCGCGCGCCGACCGCGGTCGCGCCCGAGCGGGCGTTGAACTTCGCGGGGCCGAAGTCGGGCTTCCAGCGCGGGTCGGCGAGGCGCCGCGCGAGCCCCTCGTACTCCCCCGCGCGGACGACCGCGAGGTTCCTCCGCTCCTCGCGCGTCGCGGCGTGTTCGTAGCAGTAGACGGTGAGGGCGACCTCCTCGCCGAGGCGCCGCGCGAGGTCGCGGGCGAGCGCCGCGGTCTCCTCCATCGTGATGCCGGAGACGGGCACGAGCGGGCAGACGTCGAGCGCGCCGAAGCGGGGGTGCTCCCCCTTGTGGCGCCGCATGTCGATCAGCTCGGTCGCCTTCCGCGCGAGGCGAAGGGCGGCCTCGACGACCGCCGCGGGCTCGCCGGCGAAGGTGACGACCGTGCGGTTCGTCGCCTTGCCGGGGTCGACGTCCAAGAGCTTCACGCCCTCGCCCTTCTCGACCTCGCCCGTGATGGCGCGGATGACGTCTCCGTCCCGCCCCTCGGAAAAATTCGGCACGCACGCAATCACACCCATGGCCCTACAGGGTAACGGTTAACGTGCGGAACTTCCGCAAGCCGTTTGCTGGGCAGGGGTTGCGCCAGTCAGGATGCGGAACTCGTGCCGCACCGCCCGACTACTCCTTGAGGATCGGGGCGACCGCCCGGAAGTCGTCGGTGCCCGCCTGGCGGAGGATCTCGAAGAGCACCATCTCCGTGCTCATCACCTGGACGCCGGAGTCCCGCATCCGGGCGAGCGCCAGATCCCGGTCGCGCGGCCGCCGCGACGACGTGGCATCCGCCGCGAGCGCCACCTGCCGGCCATCCCGCACGAGGTCGAGCGCGGTCTGACAGACGCACACGTGCGCCTCGATCCCGGAGAGCACCCACTGCTCCCGCCGAACCCCGGCGACCGCCTTCCGGAACCCCTCGTCCCCGCCGCACGAGAACGTCACCTTCTCGATCGGCGCCGCGCCCGACGGCAGCACGGAAGCGAGCTCCGGCACCGTGCGCCCGAGCCGGGCCGGGTACTGCTCGGTGACGACCACCGGCAGCCCGAGCCGGGCGAAGAAGCGCACGAGCCGCGAGCACTGCGCGACGACACCCGGCATCCCGTCGATCAGGTCGCGGAACCGCTCCTGCACGTCGACGAGGACGAGCGCGACGCGCGACTTCTCGAGACGAGGGGGGACTTCCATGGGCCTGCGCCGCTCAGCCGTGAGCGGCGCCCCCGAGGATACCGCAATCGCCACCGGCGTGCCCGCCGCTCGTCGGCTGCGGCGGCCCGAGTCCGGGGGTATGAAGGGGCTCCGGGGACCTAGAATCCAACGACATGTTCGACCTCGACCGCTTCCTCGTCCGACGCAAGGTCTTCCGGATCCTCGGCGCCGGCTTCCACGTCTACGACCCGACGGGCAACGTCGTCGGGTTCAGCGAGCAGCGCGCGTTCAAGCTCAAGGAGGACATCCGCGTCTACACCGACGACCGGAAGTCGACGGAGCTCCTCTCGATCCGCGCGCGGCAGATCGTCGACTTCTCGGCGGCATACGACGTCGTGGACAGCGCGCAGGGCAAGAAGGTCGGGGCGCTCCGCCGCAAGGGATGGTCCTCCATCCTCCGCGACTCCTGGGAGATCCTCGACGACGGCGACCGCGTGGTCGCGCGCGTGCGGGAGGACTCGACGGCGCTCGCCCTGCTGCGCCGCTTCCTCACGAACCTGATCCCCCAGAGCTTCCACGTCATCGCCGCCGGCGAGCGGCAGGTGGCGAGGATGCGCCAGCACTTCAACCCGTTCGTGTTCAAGCTCGATGTCGAGATCGACGCCGGCTGCCCGATCGACCGGCGGCTCATCCTCTCGGCGGCGATCCTCCTGGCCGCGATCGAGGGGCGCCAGGGTTGACGCGCCGGGCCTCCTGCGCCTGCGGCAACGAGTTCGAGGTGGAGGACGATCTGGCGGGCGGCATCACGAACTGCACGCGGTGCGGCAAGGCGGTCGAGGTCGGAGGGCTCAAGGATCCCGCGTGGCGGCTCCTCCAGGCCGCCGCTGCCGCGGGTTGGGCGTGCGCGACGGCGGCGGCCTACTTCCGCTGGGGCCTCGGCGGCGCCGCGCTGACGGCGCTTTGCCTTGCCGCGATCCTCTGGCTCGTCTCGCGCGCGCTCTGACCGGTCCCACCGCCCCCCAGCCCCCCCGGGATCCGGGCCCCGCCCGTTACAATCGCGACGCCGATGACCTACCTCGAAGCGATCGGCAACACGCCGCTCATCGTCGCCGACGGCATCTACGTCAAGCTCGAATGCGCGAACCCGGGCGGGAGCGTGAAGGACCGGATCGCCGCCTTCATGCTCCTCGAGGCGCAGCGCCGCGGCGACCTGAAGCCCGGCGACACGGTCGTCGAGACGACCTCCGGCAACACCGGCATCGCGCTGTCGCTCTCCGCGGCGTCGCTCGGCCACAAGCTGATCATCTTCATGCCCGAGCACATGAGCAGGGAGCGCGTAGAGATGATGCGGCGCTTCGGCGCGGACGTGCGGCTGACGCCGAAGGACGAGGGGTTCGCGGGGGCGGTGCGGTACCGCGACGCCTTCCGCGGCAAGCCGGGCTACTACGTGCCCGACCAGTTCGCCAACCCCGACAACGCGCGCTGCCACGAGCTCACGACCGGACGCGAGATCGTCGACCAGCTGCGCGCGCTCGGCTGCGCGAGGCTCGACTGGTTCGTCGCGGGCGTCGGCACGGGCGGGACGCTGATGGGCGTCGGGGCGGCGCTGCGCGCGGCGATGCCGGGCGTCCGGCTCGCGGCCGTCGAGCCCGACGAATCGGCCGTGATGAGCGGCGGCGCGGCGGGCGACCACGGCATCATGGGCATCGGCGACGGCTTCGTCCCCGAGATCGTCGACCTGAAGGCCGTCGACGAGGTCGTGCGCGTGTCGACCGCGGAGGCGCATGCCGCGGCGGCGGCGATCCGGCTCGCGCACGGCCACTGCGTCGGGCGGAGCTCCGGCGCGAACCAGGTCGCGGCGCGGCGGCTCCACGGGCGCGGCGCGGTCGTGGCGACGGTGTGGGCCGACTGCGCGGACCGCTACGAGTCGGTCGGCCTGCAGGGCCCGGCGCAGGACGGCATCTCGTGCTCGCTGCGCTCCTCGTGCGCCGAGCGCACGCGCGCGATGCTCGGCCCCTAGCCCGTGGGCTAGCGGCCGGAAGGGAGGGGGCTCCGGGGGCAGCGCGCCGCCGCGGTCGCAGCCGCGGCGCCGGGACCTGGTGACCCGCTACCCCGAGCCGTCCCCCGACGGCGCGGCCTTCTTGGCCGCCTTCCGCGCCGCCTCGAAGGCCTTCTTCTTCTCGGGCCAGAACTCGAGATCCTGCGGCTCGGCCTCGTCGCCGAACTGCTGCGCGTGGACGTAGAGCCCGTCGGAGTCCCGCGCCATCGCCTGGAGCAGGTCGAACTGGTGGTTGTGGAGCCCGACGGTCTCGAAGCGGACGTTCTGGAGCGTGGCGATGAGCCACGCCTCGTCGCGGAGCCGCTCGGGCCGGTTGGCGAGCTCGCCGTCGGTCGGCCGCCCGTCGGTCACGAAGACGATCGTGTCGGCGCCCTTGTCGAAGTTCCCGTCGAGCCCGCCCTTCGCGAACCCCCAGCCCGCGGCGAGGCCCTCGTACATCGCGGTGAGGCCCTTCAGCTCCATCCCGGTCTGGAGCTTCGAGCGGATCTGCTCGCGGTTCTTCCCCGTGTTCCTGAGGAACTTCTGGTTCGACGGCCAGGGTGTGGCCTCCTTGTTGAAGAAGACGAACGCGACCTCCATCTGCTCCGCCGCCTGCTCGAGGCACTGCATCACGTAGGCGCGCACGAGCCCGAAGCGGGTCGTCACGTTCTCGAAGTCCGGGATGCGCTCGTCGGCGGGCTTGTCCCCCTCGGCCACGCGGTCGATCTTCCACGGCGTCATCATGTCGCCGGTCGTGTCGATCACGAAGCAGACGCGGTCGCCGAGCACGGGGATCCGGAAGAAGTTGCCGGGGCCGCCCGCCTTCGGGTCGACCTTCGGGAACGCCTTGCCCCACGGGTTCGCCTCCCCCTCCGGAACCTCCCCCGATTGCCTCTTCCAGAAGTCCTGCCACGCGGCCGGGTCGCAGGGCAGCTGCTCCATCGCCATCTTCCGGAGCGCGAGCCACGCGTCGTACCGCACGCGCGAGCTCGGGTCGCCGCAGAAAGCCTGGAAGATCACGGGGAGCGCGTCCTCGTCGCCGAGATCCTTGAGCGCGACCAGCGCGGCGGCGCGCACCGCGGGCGACTTGTGCTTCTGCACGAACGCCAGAAGGTCCGGGAGCAGCGCGCGGCGGCGGCCCGTGCCGGCGGCCCGGCAGGCCGCGGCCGCGACGCGCGGGGACGAATCCTTGAGCCCGAGCGCGATCAGCTTCTCCGCCGTGTCGTTCTTCATCGCGCCGAACGCGGTCAGCAGGAGCACGCGCGTCTCCCACTTCCGGACCGTCGGGTAGAGCTTCGCGATCGCGTCGGTGTTGTCCGGGTCCTTGTAGTTCCCGAGGATGCGCACGGCCTCGCGGATCGTGTCGGCGGCCTTCTCCTTGGAGAGGACCTCGTCGATGAGGAACTTCGACGCCTCGAAGACGTCGTGCCGCTGGAACCCCCGGAGCATCACGACACGCTGGTCGGAGTCCTGCTGGGCCTGGTACTTGCCGGCGATCTCGTCCTTGTAGAACTGCCGGTACCGTTCGATGGCGGGATCCTCGGCGCGCGCCGTCGCGGCGGGAAGGAGGAGGAGCGCGAGGAGGAGGGAGCGGGCCATCGGCCCGATTCTACCGGTCCTCCGCCTCGAGCACGGCATCGATCGCGGTGACCTGCTCCGCGAGGACGAGCGCGGGCACCACGAGGCGCCGGTAGCCCTTCGCCCGGATGTGGATCTCGTATTGCCCCGGTTCGAGGAGCTGCCATCCGCTTGCGCGTTCCCCGATCGCCCACCGTCCACCGATCGTGTAGCCGCCGTCGTCCTTCACGACGAACCGCACGAGCCGCACGGCATCGCCCCCCTGCGTGGGGCGCGCCTCGACGAGGACGTCGCTGAGCTCGTGCGGCGCAGCGTCGCCGGTGACCTCGAACGTGACCTGCACGCGGCCTCCTGCACGTGCCGTGAGCCGGACCGGCGTGACGGCGCCCGCGCGCAGGTCCGCCTCGACCGCGGCCGGGAAGTAGGGGGCCAGCCTGTCCGCGGGCCTCGCCTCGACCCGGTAGTGGCCCACGGGGACCTCCGGCGTGCACGCTTCGGCATCGAGCTTCTCCTCGAGCAGGATCACGTTGTCGCCAGGCAGCGCGTCGAGGCTCACGCGCACGGCCGGGAAGGGGTCCCCGCGCGGGTCGAGGAGCGTCACCTGCGCGCGGGCGAACTCGAGGGGCGTCCGCGCGACCAGCGTCACGTCGTACTCGCGGCGGTCCCTCACGATGTCGACGATCGCGACAGCAGGCGCGAGATCCAGGTCGCCGATCGTGACGGTCCAGCGCTCACCCGGCCGGACCGCGATGTCGTCGATCCGCCCAGCGGCGGAGCTGCCGGAATCGCTGCGCGCCGACGCGTCGAGCGCCGCGGGCGTGCCGCGTTCGTCCACGATCCGCACGCGGATGCGGTAGAGGTCGACGACGACGCGGACGTCGATGCCCGTCTCGAAGACCGCGCGCGCCCTGTCCTCGCGGAAGAAGTAGGACCCGGCGCGCAGGCCGCGGATCAGGAAGCGGCCCTCGTCGTCCGTGGTCGTCCAGCCCCACGCGAGGCCTGTCGGGGGGCCGTCCTTCGCGGCGTCGAACGGGGCGTCGGGCCAGCTCGTGATCTCCTCGCCGACGAGCGCGGCCGGCACCGCGTGGAGGTCGAGCCGCCGCGCCGGCGTCCCGTCGGGGTAGGTCGCGACACCCGAGAGCACGCCCGGCCCCGCGAGCACGAGGTCGCCCGCGTCGAAGTCCCCAAGCGGCGAGAGACGCAGCGGCCCGCGGGCAGCCACGCCGATGTCGCCCTTGCGCGCGCAGAGCCAGTACTCGCCCGGCACGCGGAGCGGCAGGGCGAAGCGCCCCTCCGGGTCGCTCGTGTCCCATGCGTTCGGATCGCGCGGGCTGAGCCACACCTCGGCGTCGTCGGCCGGCCTCGCCGCGGCGTCCACGACGCGACCGCGGACGCATGCGCCGGCCTCGAGCGCGAGGTCGAGGCGGATGTCGCCCGGTTCGCGGTCCTTCAGCGCGACCTCGGCGCTGCGCGCCGGCAGGAAGCCCGGCGCGGCGACCTTCGCGACCAGCTTCGCGCGGCGCAGGAGGACGGGCGGGAGGTCGCCAACGAACGGCAGGTCGATCGCGAACGTCCCGTCCGCGAGCACGCCTCGCGCGATCGCGCGCTCGCCGTAGTCGAGGGCGAGCAGAACATCCACCGCCCCGCGCGCGGCGACCTTCGCGTCGCCGACGGCGCGCCACGGCGGCGCACGGGGTGCCAGCGTTTGAGTCGGCGGCGCGGGCACGGGCCGCTCGGGCATCGCCGCAGGCTCGTCCGCGGTCCCGGACGCGCGACGTTCGCCCCGGCCCCCGGAGCCCCCTCCCTTCGACATGATGAAATAGAGCGCAGCGACGAGAACGCACGCGCCGACGAGAAGGACCGATGCCTTTCGCATGACTCCCCTGAGGGTAGCGCGCCCGGGGCGTATAGTGGTGCGCCATGTCCCGGCTCTGCGTCCTTCTCGCCTTCGCCGCCGCCGCGTCCGCACAGGCCCTGCGCGTCCCCGTGAAGCTCGAGGAGGTGCGGTCGGTCGAGACCCAGCCGTTCGTCGGGTTCCCGCTCCGCGAGTTCGCGCTCGCGAAGGAGCGGCCGCCCGAGTGCCCCGCCCGCACGCTCACGAAGGACGCGCGCTACGCGGTCGTCGAGCTCGGCGGGCGGCGGATCGGGCTCGCGTTCGACATCCCGGAGGGCGCGCTGGCGCTCGGGCTGCTCTACGTCGGCGACGGGAAACCGCTCCTCGGCCACGCGCGAACGGCGCAGGACGGGCTCGTCGTGGACTTCACCGACGCGGGCGGGCCGGTGCCGCTCGACGTGCGGCTCCAGTACCAGGGGCTCGACGTCGTCCGCGCTGGGTTGCAGCCGTCGCGGCACCGGCGCGGGCAGACGTCGATCGGCGGCGAGCGGCGGGAGGTGATCCTCGTCGACGCGGACGGGGACGGCCGCTATGACGGCGAGGGCGACCGCTGGATCGCGCTGCGGCCGCAACGCCTCGCCGAGACGCGCGCGCTGCAGCGCACGGACATGCTGAAGCCCGGCGAGCCGCAGGTCCCCTTCGAGGCGGACGGCCGCGCGCTGATGGTCGAGAAGGTGGCGAAGGACGGGAGCGCGCTCGTGCTGGTGCTCGACCGGCCGCGCATGTCGAAGGAGGCCGTGCTGAAGCGGCGCCTCGCGGAGGTCCGCGAGGAGCACTTCGAGAAGTTCGCGCGCGACGAGGCGGCGTTCCGGGCGAAGAACCGGATGACGGAGTTCCGGCCGCGCGCGGACGAGCCCGCGCCGTGGCTGGACGTGCCGCTCTCCGAGGCGAAGGCGGCGGCGGCGCGCGAGAAGAAGCCCCTGCTCGCCTTCCTCTACACGGAGACGAGCACGGCGTCGTTCCTCTACGACTACTACACGCTGCCCGATCGCGAGGTGGACGAGCTGCTGCGGAGGTTCGTGCTCGTGCGCATCGACGCGGAGAAGGACCCGGAGAAGAGCTACGCGGCGCTCGGCGCGCGGGCGCTGCCGTGTCTCGTGCCGTTCACGGACGAGGGGGAGCCGGTGGAGTTCCGCTTCGGCATGCGCGACGAGTCGGGCGAGATGTTCGACTTCGCCGAGAACGAGCGGATGGTGACGGGCTGGCAAGGCCCGGTCGAGTTCGCCGAGAACCTGCGCCGGATCCTCAAGGCAGCGCGGTAGCCGGCACCATGCCCGGCGGCGGCGGATGCAAGGGAAGGGCCCGAAGAGCCTAGAATGTACCCATGCTCTGAGCGCTGAATTCGCCCAAACGGATCGCGGTCGTGGTCCTCTTCACGCTCTTGGGTCTCGGCGCCCAGTTCCTCTTCCGCGTCGAAATCGGGCTCGCGCTGGGCCTGATCGTCGGCCTCGTCGCCGCGCAACTCGTGCCGGCGGACAAGTCGTGCGGGATCCCCCCCAAGGGCGACGGCGGGACGGATCGTCCGGAAGGCTAGTACTAGCCCGAGTCCTGCCTATGCACTTGTGTCAGCCGGTGCCGGTAGGCTCGGGGGATGAGCCAGAAGACGCCGAAGACGCTGCTCGAGTTCCAGGAGCGGTTCGCCACCGAGGAGGCATGCGAGGGCTACCTTGCGGAGT
>DASUGR010000146.1:0-17193 GCA_036273915.1 Planctomycetota bacterium
CGGGCCCTTGCCCTCGGGGCCGACGAGCGGCTTCACCGCCGAGCCGGCCTGCACCTCGTGGTCGTACTGGCGGATGACCCACTCCTTCGAGCAGACGTTGCCGTCGGAGAGGAGCGCGAGCAGCCGCTCCCGGGGGAGGCGGGGGGGCTCCGGGGGCCGGGGGGGCGGCGGCGTCCACTCGGCGCGGCGCACCACCTTCGGGAGCCCGTCGTGGAGGAACTCCATCGAGAGGTCCACGATCACTTCGTCCCCGTGCTTCACGAGGAGGCGCTTCGTGTCGGTGAAGACGCCGATGACGGTCGCCTCGACGTCCTCCGCCGCGCAGAGCTTCAGGAGCTCCGCCTCATGCTCCGGCGGGACCGAGACGACCATGCGCTCCTGCGCCTCGGAGATCCAGATCTCGACGGGGTTTAAGCCCATGTACTTGAGCGGCGCCCTCTCGAGCCAGACCTCGGCGCCGATCTTCTCGCCCATCTCGCCGACGGCGGAGGAGAGGCCGCCCGCGCCGCAGTCGGTGACCGCGGTGAAGAGGCCCCGGTCGCGCGCGCGGAGGAGCGCGTCGAGGACCTTCTTCTCCTCGATCGCGTTGCCGATCTGCACGGCGCCGCCGCTGACCGTGTCGGACTCGTCGTGGAGCGTCTCGGAGGAGAACGTGGCGCCGTGGATGCCGTCGCGGCCGGTGCGGCCGCCCATGACGACGATCCTGTCGCCGGGCCGCGCGGCCTTGTCGTGCATCCGGCGCGGGAGGATCCCGACGGTGCCGCAGTAGACGAGCGGGTTGCCGAGGTAGCGCGGGTCGAAGCAGACGGTGCCGTTGACCGTCGGGATGCCCATGCGGTTGCCGTAGTCGCGGACGCCGGCGACCACGCCGCGCATGACCCGCAGCGGGTGCAGCACGCCCGACGGGATCTCCTTCGTGTCGAGCGGGCCGAAGCAGAAGACGTCCGTGTTGGCGATCGGCTTCGCGCCGAGGCCGGTGCCTAGGATGTCGCGGATCACGCCGCCGATCCCGGTGCCCGCGCCGCCGTAGGGCTCGATCGCGCTCGGGTGGTTGTGCGTCTCGACCTTGAAGCAGACGTCGAAGTCGTCGTCGAACCGCACGATCCCGGCGTTGTCCTTGAAGACGGAGACGCACCAGTCGCGATTGAGCTCCTGCGTCGAGGCGAAGATCGTCTCCTTCAAGAGGTTCGAGATCCGCTCCGTCTTGCCGTTCTCGGTGTAGTCGATGGGGCCGGTGAGCGTCTTGTGCTTGCAGTGCTCGGACCACGTCTGCGCGATCGTCTCCAGCTCGCCGAGCCGCGGCGACCGCCCGACCCCCCGGAAATGGTCGCGGATCGTCTTCATCTCGGCGAGGTTGAGCGCGAGGACGTACTTCCGGCTGGTCGCGAGCAGGTCCTCGTCGGATGCGTCTTCGAGCGGGATGCGAGGCAATTCGCGAACCGCGGGCTGCGGCTGCGCCTTCACGCCTTCGTCCGACATCTCGACCTCAAAGCCGAGGAACGGGCGTAGGTCCTCCAGCGAGATCTTGGCGTGCAGCATCGCGAGGAGCTCGGCCTCGCTCAGCCCGACGAGGTCGCCGATCGTCCGGATGTTCTCTGCCTCGAGGGCCTTCCGCACGCGGTCGGGGAGATCTAGGTCCGTCACCGGGCGGTCCAGCTGGATGCTTGGTCCCCTGAGCCTGTCGGCGATCTGCCTTGCGCGCTCCGGGAGTTCCTCTTGCCGGGTCTTGGGGGCCGGCGAAGGGGCCCGCGGCTCCGGCGCCTCGCCCGGCGTGATCTCCTCGATCACGACGTTCGCGAGCGAGCGCCCGACCGCGGCCGCGATCTCCTCCGGCGCCGCGTCGGCGACGATCCAGTAGGTCTTCGCGGTGACGACGCGCGTCGGTTTCTCCCCGAGCGCTCGCAGCGCGCGGAGGGCCGACGCCTCCGCCGGGTCCATGACGCCCGGCCGCTTCGAGACCGAGATCGCGATCCCCTCTCCCCCGGACCCCCTCTCCTCCAGCACCGGATCGACGAGCACCTCGCGCGCGGCCCTCGATGCATCCTCGAGCCCGTCCACGAAGTAGACCTGGTGCACCCGCACCGAACTCGCGTTAAGTCCCGCGAGTTCGAGGTCATGGAGCGCCGCCACCCCCGCCGGGTCGGCGAAGCCCTTTCGAACGCGGACCTCGATGCGCTCCATAAAAGGGGCCTATTCTCTTATAAGCTGTTGTTGCGTATGGACTTAGGGAGATCCTAGCAGGGGGGGGCCGGGCACGCAAGGCGGCAAGGGACCTTGCGGGTCCGACCGGGCGGGGCTAGGCTCGTTGTTTCGAGCATGGTCGAGAAGAAGGGTGTGCGGGAAGCGCCCCGCATCGGGCTCCCCTTCGAGCGTCCGATCGTCGAGCTCGAGCTGAAGATCGGGGAGCTCAAGAGCCTCTCCGAATCCACGGGCATGAACCTGAACGGCGAGCTGAAGCCGCTCATGGAGAAGCTCGAGCGGATGACCCGGGAGATCTACGCGGGGCTCGAGCCCTACGACATCGTCCAGATCGCCCGCCACCCCCTGCGGCCCCAGACCTCGGACTACATCGCCGGCATGCTCGACGAGTACGTGGAGCTCCACGGCGACCGGCGGTTCGGCGACGACCGCGCGATCACGACCGGCTTCGCGCGGATGGGCGACCACCGCTTCCTGCTCATCGGCCACCGGAAGGGCAAGGAGACGAAGGAGAATATCGCCTGCAACTGGGGGTGCGCGCACCCGGAGGGCTACCGGAAGGCGCTCCACAAGATGAAGCTCGCGGAGAAGTTCGGGCTGCCGATCGTCACGCTCATCAACACGCCGGGCGCCTATCCGGGCGTCGGCGCGGAGGAGCGCGGGCAGGCCTGGGCGATCGCCGAGAACATCATGGTGATGTCGCGGTTGAAGGTCCCGATCATCTGCGCGGTGATAGGCGAGGGGGGGTCCGGGGGCGCGCTCGGGATCGGCGTCGGCGACCGCGTGCTCATGCTCCAGTACGCGTACTACTCCGTGATCAGCCCCGAGGGGTGTGCGGCGATCCTCTGGAAGGACGGGGAGCGTGCGCCCGACGCGGCGAGCGCGCTGCGGCTCACCAGCGGGGATCTCCTGAAGTTCCGCGTCGTGGACGAGGTCATTCCCGAGCCGGTGGGCGGCGCCCACCGGAGCCCGGACGAGATGATCGCGACGCTCCGGGGTCGCGTCTCCGCGCTGCTCGACGAGCTCATGGACGTCTCGGTGGACGAGCTGGTCGAGCGGCGGTACGAGCGCCTGCGCGCGCTCGGCGAGATCGAGGGGTAGGCGTCCCCGGCCCCCCGGCCCCCCCCGAAATCACGCCCGGCGCGCGCGGCGCGACCCCCGGGGGCTCCCGGACTGCCGTTGGCGCTCCGTCCGGCCGAATGCGTATTCCCTAGAGGGACACAAGAACGACGGAGGTTCGAGACATGAAACGTGGCTTTCTTCTCCTGGCGCCCATGGCCCTCGCGGCGATCGTCTTCGCGCAGGGCGCGGAGGATCCCGCGGACCTCGTGAAGAAGCTCGGCGCCCCCGACTACGCGGTCCGCGAGGAGGCCCAGAGAAAGCTCGTCGAGATGGGGGAGAAGGCGGTCCCCGCTCTCGAGGAGGCGCTCAAGTCGGACGACCTCGAGGTGCGCCTGCGCGCCGGCCGCGCGCTGCGCGCGATCGGCAGCGAGTCGAGGCAGGCGGAGGAGGCCCAGCCGGACGAGCCCGACGCGACCGGGCAGCCGGCGCGGCCCGGCGTCCAGGGGAAGAGCACGTCGTTCTCCATCTCCCCCGGCAAGGTCGTCGTGACCGTGACCGAGACCGTCGCCGGCAAGCAGGTGACGAAGACCTACGAGGCGTCGTCCATGGAGGAGCTCAAGGAGAAGTACCCCGAGCTCGATTCCGGCAACGGCCTCCAGTTCCGCTTCGGCACGCGCGACGACTTCGACATGGACAAGTTCTGGCACGAGTGGACCAGCAACTTCGACAACTTCGACGACGACATGAAGAACTGGCAGGACGAGACGCGCCGCGAGGTCGAGCAGATGCGGCGCTGGCTCGAGCACTGGCGCAACCAGCCCCAGCGGATGCGGCCCGACGCCCGGCTCGCATACGGCGGCGGGATGCTCGGCGTGCGCGGGTCGATGCCGACCGCCGTCCTCGACGCGCAGCTGGACCTCCGTGGCAAGGGCATCGTGATCGACGCCGTCGAGAAGGACTCGTTGGCGGACCGGCTGGGCCTTGCGCGGTTCGACGTCCTGGTCGAGCTCAACGGCCGCGAGATCCGCGGTGCTCAGGACGTGGCCGCAGCGCTCCAGGGCCGGGGAGCGGACGCGAAGATCTCGGCGAAGGTCCTGCGCCACGCGCAGGAGATGACCCTCCCCGCCGAGGCCCGCGCCGCCGGGAAGTAGCAGCGCGTACGGTGCCGTTTCAGCGGGAGAGGGGGTCGACGCGCGGGCGCAGCGGGTCGTGGTCCCTGAGCGGGACCGGCACCACCTCGACGCCGTCGAGCTTCCTGCCGTAGCGGTTCTCGAAGTCGATCAGCCGCCACGTCGGATCGCGCGCGACCCAAGGGAACGGCGGGCCCTGGAGCGGCGGCGCGCGCCCGACGAGCGCGGAGGCGGGGGGGTCGGAGGGGGACCGGTCCACGCACCCGCTCGTCTCGATGTCGAAGGCGCGGTGGCCCCGCGCCACGTCCCACGCGTCGATCCGACCCTCCGCGACGCGGAGCGCACGGATCGGCTCTCCCTCCCCGTCGTCCAGCCTCGCGGTCGGACGCCGCCCGCTCGCGCTCCAGATCTCCAAGGCGCCGTCGAGGAAGCCGAGCACGATCTCGTCCCCCTTGCCGAGAAACGCGACGGCGGTCACGCATCGTTCCGGCACCTTGATGGACACGGTCGGCCGGAGGGCGCGGTCCTCCAGCCACCACACGGTGACCGTGCCCCCGAGACAGGCGAGCAGGACACGGTCGCCGTCGATGGCGACGGCAACGGCCGTCGCCGCGTGCGTGGGCGCCCGGGCGATCCGCGCGCCCGTCGCGTTGTCCCAGACCTCGAGCGTCAGGTCCGGGCGCGCGAGGACGGTCCGGGCGCCGTTCGCGGAGGTTGCGAACGCCGACGCGGACTCCGGCCCCTCGGGCGGCCAGCGCATGTCGAGCGCGAACACACGGAGCGCCCCGTCCGCCGCCGCGACCGCGAGGAACGCGCCGTCCGGAGACAGCGCGAGCCCGGTCACCTCCGCCCCCTCCGGCAGGATCCGCACCCTTTCCCGGCGCGCCTCGACGTCCCACGCGACCACCGCGCCGCCCGGCAGGGCGGAGAAGACGGTCGCGCGGTCCGGCGACACCAGGAGATGGCGGGCACGGCCCGCGGGCGCCTCGAACTCGGTGAGGACGCGGAAGGACCCCTCGGTGCCCCCTGGTCCGAACTCGGCGACTCCAAGCCGGTGCTCGAGCGTGGCCGCATGGACCACCTCGTCGTCCGAGGTGAGGATCTGGGTGACCGGCGCGGTGCCGAAGACCCGGCTGTCGGCGAGGTCGAAGCGCGCGCCGTCGAGCCGCGTCACCGCCCCCTCGGCGTCGCCGGCGAACAGGTAGGTGCCGTCCCACGCGAGCGAGGTGACCGCGGTGTCCTGCGCGGCGCGGATGCCACGCAGGCCGCGGTCGGCGATGCTCCAATCGAGGATCATGCCGGTCTCGTGGCCCACGAACAGCCGCTCGCCGGTGTCGTCGAAGGCGATCGCGGTCGGCAGCAGCGCGTCGTGCGCGAGCCCCTTCTCCGTCTCGTTCGTCCGTCCGGGATCGGGGAGCACCGCGACGAGGCTTCCGTCCCGCGCGTCGAGGATGCGCGTGACCTTGCCGGCGACCGCGACACGGCCGCCGTCGGGCGAGATCGCGAGGACCCGGACCGGCTCTCCCGCGGCGAACGCCGTCCCCTTGCCCCCCGGACCCCCCTCGATCACCCTCAGCTCGGCGCCGGCGGCGACGAAGAGCCGCCCGTCCGGCCCGAAGGCGAGCGGGCCCGCGCCGGGCGCCTCGAGCACCCGGAAAAGCGTCGGCGTCCAGCGCGCCTCCGCCTCGGCCAGCGCGCGCCAGGCGGCCGCGGAGGGCGCGGTCGCGAGCGCCCGCGCCGCCGTGAGCCGCGCCGCCACCGCGTCGTTGCGCAGGAGGTAGAAGGACGACAGCGCCGCGTAGAGGTTCGCGCGCTGCGCCCGCGACGTCGCCGCGTCCAGCTGGGCGATCCTGGCCTCGCCCGCGCGCGCCGCGGCGTCGGCCCGCGCCGTCGCCGTCTGCGCCTCGGCCTCCTCGCGCGACTCCGAGAAGCGGCGGGCGACGAGGATCGCGACGAGGCTCGCGACCACGAGCACGACGAAGCCCGCCGCGACGACCGTGCGCCGTCCCGACGCGCGCTCGCGCTCGCGGATGCCGTGGTCGCGCAGCGCCTTGATCTCCGCGGCGATGGCGAGCGCCTCCCCGCTCTCGCTGCGGAGGTGGAGCGCCTTCGAGCAGGCCGCGCTCGCGCGGTCGAGGTGCCAGAGGATCGTGTTGCCGGTGCCGCGGCGCGCCGCCTCGACCTCCGCGCGCGCGAGGTCGAGCAGCTCGGATGCCTGCTGCTCCACGCGCCCCTCGGTCTGCCAGCGCCGGACCGCCTGCGCGATCTCGGCCGCGGACGCGAACCGGTCCTCGCGCTTCCGTGCGAGCGCCCTCGCGCAGGCGCGCGAGAGCTCCTCGGGGATCGCCTCGTCCACGTCGTGCGCGTCGGGCGGCTCGGTGTCGAGCACGTGCTGCACGTACTCGAGGAAGGTCTTGAACTTGAACGGCAGCCGCCCGGTCAGGATCTCGAAGAGGATCGCGCCGAGGCTGTAGACGTCGCTCCGCTGGTCGACCTCGTCGCCGCGTCCGAGCGCCGCCTCGGGCGAGATGTAGCCGGCCGTGCCCATCGCGCCCGCGACGGTCCGCAGGTCGTTCGCGGTCCGCAGCTCCTCCACGCGCGCGCGCCACGCGCCGCCGCTCACGTCGGGCCGCCCGTGCGTCTTCGCCAGCCCCCAGTCGAGCACGATCGCCTCGCCGTACTCGCCGAGCGCGATGTTCTCGGGCTTCAGGTCGCGGTGCACGATGTCGCGCGCGTGCGCGTACGCGATCGCGTCGCAGACCTTCAGGAACGGCTCGAGCAGCGCGAGCCGCGCGTCGAGCGTCTCGGCCTCGCGGATCGCGGCCGCGAGCGTGCGCTCGCCGCGCACATAGCGCATCGTGTAGTAGGGGATCCCCGCCTCGGTCCGGCCGAGCTCGTAGACGGGCACGATCCCCGGGTGCTCCATCGCGCCGGTGACCCACGCCTCTTGGAGGAAGCGCACGGTCAGCTCCTCGTAGGCGCGCGAGCTCTCCTCTGCGCCCGACGGCGGCGTGGCATGCAGGGGGGTCCGGGGGGCGGCGGCGTCCTTCGGCGCGCGCGGGTCCGGCCGCACCATCTTGAAGGCAACGCGCCGGTTCATCTCGGTGTCGAGTGCCAGGTAGACGAGCCCCATCCCGCCCTTGCCGATGACGCTGAAGTCCTTGTAGCGGCCGGGCGGGATCGTGCGCAGCGGCGCCCGCGACGGCACGCCCGCGACGGCGCCCGGCGTGAAGCTCTCGTGAAGCGCGTGGTCCACGCCGCCGCGCCGCGCGACGGCCGCGGCCGGGTCGCCGCCCGCCTCGCCGATGATCCGTTCGATCTCGCGCCGGACGGCGTCGCGCGCGACGGCGTCGAGCACGCCCTCCCTCACGAGCGCGTCCGCGAGGTCGCGGGCGTCCGGCTGGGCCCAGAAGGCCTCGATGGCCCTGGCCAGCCGCTGGGGCTCAGCCGCGCCCAGCGCGACCGCGACGTCCGCGAAGAGGAGGTCCTTTGCCCGTGCCGCGTCCACAGGGCCGCCATGTTACGCGAGCGGGACGTGAAGGGAGGGGGCCGGGGGGGAGCTCCCTCGGCTACCCCGGCACGAACGCGACCGCGCCGTAGAGGTAGCCGGCGCCGATCGAGGGCAGCACCACCATCTCGCCGGGCTTGATCGGGTCCTTGTGCTCGCGGATCGCGAGGATCCTCTCGGTCCCCGGCTCGCGGTCGACGAGCAGGTTGCCGTGGCGGAACGCGTAGTCGAGCGCGATCATGTTGCTCGCCGCGCTGATGTTGCCTACGCGGTAGATCGTCTTCGTCACGCGCTCCGCCGGAAGGCCGATCTTCTTCGCGAGGCCGTCCACGATCCGCCCGTTGGCCTGGTGCGGGATCACCCGCATGCGCGCGCGCAGCTCGTCCCACTCGCCGCCCTCGGGCTCCTCCTCGAATCCGAGCACCCGCAGCACGCTGTTCCGCATGGCGTTCACCGCGCTGCGGAGCACCGCCGGGCCCGACACCATCTTCAGGAAGGGCCGCTCCACCTGCGCCGGGCTGCCGCTCCCCGGCGGCACGCGGACCTTGCCCGTGAACGGCAGGTTCGCGTTCTCCATCGTGATGTTGTTCCAGTTGAAGTCGTGGCCGAGGTAGGGGGGCAGCATGCCGCCCTCCGACCTCCCGACCTGGCCTATCACGGCCGCGCCGGCGCCGTCGCCGAAGAGGATCGCCGTCAGCGGGTCGGTGAAGTCGAGCGTCGGCGAGATCGTCTCGGAGCCCGTGACCAGGATCCGCTTCATCGCCCCCGACGCGAGCATCCCGTGCGCGACCGCCATCCCGTAGACCGACCCGGCGCAGGCGCCGGTGAGCGTGAACGACGGCGTCGCGTGCGCGCCCACGCCCTTCGCGACGAGCACGTGGTCGCCCGGCACGCAGGCCGACGGCGTGAACGACGCGTGGATGATGAGATCGAGCTCGGTCGGCTTCACGCCCGCCATGTCCAGCGCGCGCTTCCCCGCCTCGGCCGCCATGTACCCGGCGTGCTCCTCGTTGCTCTCGATGTACCGCCGCTCGTGGATGTGCGTGACGCGGTCCACCCACGTCGAGAAGTCGCCCGAGTGCGCCTCGTCGTAGTTCGTGATGAGATCCCGGAGCGCGACGTTGGACATGACGCGCGCGGGAAGGTACGAGCCGGTGCCCAGGACGGCGACCGACCGGTTGAGAACGGCTTTCATCGGCAGAGGGGAAGCGGCCACTATATCCCTAGGTCGGCAGGGTCGCAATCCGGCTTGCGGCGCCGGTCGGGAGGCCTGTTGTCCCCGGGATTTCCTATGCTGCGGGGCTCCCGGAGACAACCATGGCGCGCCGACTCCTGCTCGGCCGGGCCGGCACCGGCAAGACGCACCGCTGCCTCGCGCAGCTGGCGGCCGCGCTCGAGGCCGGGCGAAGGGCCTTGCTTCTCGTGCCGACCTACTCGCAGGCCGAGCACCTCCGCTACCTCCTGCTCGATCGCACGAAGGGGCTCATGGACCGCGCGGTCGAGACCTTCGAGACGCTCGCCGAGGATGTCACGCGCCTCCGGCTCCGCGACCTCGTGCGCCCCGCGGCGAAGGACCGGCTCGCCGGCCGCGCGCTCGAGTCCGGGTTCCCCGAGGCCGCGACGCAGCCCGGGCTCCGCGCGGAGTTCCTCTCCGCGGTGAAGGAGATCAAGGAGCAGGGCGAGGACCCGCTCGCCCACGCGCGCGCGCACTTCGCCGAGGGCTCGCGCGGCCGCCGGCTCTTCGAGGCGTTCGCGCGCTACAAGGAGCTGCTGCCGCCCGCGTTCGACCACGAGGACCTCCTGCTCGCGTGCCGCGACCGGCTGCGCGGGAAGGCGCCGCCGCTCGACCTCCTGCTGGTCGACGGCTTCCACGACTTCACGCCGGTGCAGCGGCAGATCGTGGAGCTGCTCGCGGCCGCCGCGAAGGACACGGTCGTCACGCTGCCGCTCGATCCGGAGGACCGCACGCACCCGATCTTCCAGACCGCGGCGCGCACGTGCGCCACGTTCCGGGGATATGCCGAGGAGGCGCTCGACGGGAACCGCCGCGCGTCGGGCGGCCTCGCGGCGATCGAGCGCGACCTGTTCGCGAAGCATGGGGGGCTCGGGGGCGCGGAGCTGCTCATCTGCCCGTCGGAGGAGGACGAGGCGGATCGCCTCGCGCGCCTCGTCGCGCGTTCCGGCCGGCCCTTCCACGACTTCCTCCTCGTGCGCCGCTCGTTCGATGGCCTCCACGACGTCTACCGCGCGGCGTTCCGGCGCCACGGCGTGCCACTGCGCTTCTTCTCGCGGGAGGGGTTCCAGGGCACGCCCGCGGCGCGCGCGGCGACGCTCTGGCTCCGCGCGCTCGCGGGGGAGCGCCTCGAGCCGCGGGAGGCGCTGCCGCTCCTCCGGTCGCCCTACTACCTCGAGCGGCCGCAGGCGGACCTCGTCGACGACTTCGCGCGCGAGCTCGCGGACCCGCGCCAGGAGCACGAGCTCCCGGAGGGCTGGATGCCGAGGGGACGGGGGCCGCTTCCCGCGGTCATGAAGCGGCACTTGGGCCTCAAGGACGCGCTCGCGTCGACGCCGGACGGCGACGAGGACCTCTCCCGCGCGGCCACGCTCTTCGAGATGCTCCTGAAGGAGGCGGAGGCGGTCGACCCGCTCCCCCTCGCCGAGGCGGCCGCGCAGGTGCTCGGGCGGCTGCCGCTCCTCGAGAAGCCGGCGCGCGACCGGCGCCACGACTGCGTCTACGCGGTCGACGCGAGCGACGCGCGCCAGTGGGACAAGCCGGTCGTGCTGGTCGCGGGCCTCACCTCCGACGCGTTCCCGCGACAGGTGCGGCAGGACCTCTTCCTGCGCGACGAGGAGCGCGAGGCGTTCGCGACCGCGCGCGGGTTCCACCTGCCGCTGCGCGCGCGCCGCGAGGACGAGGAGCGCTACCTCTTCTACGTCGCGGTCACGCGCGCGCGGGAGCGGCTCCTTCTCTCCTACCCGGCCTACGACGAGCAGGGGGTCCCCCGCGCCCCCTCCCCTTATGTCGAGGAATTCGACCGCTGCGACGTACGGAGGATCGAGATCTCCGAGCAGTACGCGCAGCCGGCCGACGCCGTCTCGCGGGACGACCTCCTCCCGATCGTCGCCGACGGCATCGTGCACGGAAGCCCGCTCGCCGCGTCGCTCCTGGACCTCGAGGCCGTGCCGCGCGACCTGCTCGCGTGGCCGCGCCGCCTCGAGCTCAGCCGCGCGCGGCCGCTCGCGATGTCCGCGCGCGAGCCGAGGCTCTCCGCGTCGTCGATCAACGCGTGGCGCCGGTGCCCCTACCTCCTGCTCGTGCGGCACATCCTGCGCGTCGACCGCCCGCGCGAGCCCGGGCTCGACCCGCTGCTCAAGGGCGACATCGCGCACACGGCGCTCGAGCGGTGCGCCGGCCGCCCGGACGAGGACCCGCGCGCGATCTTCGACGAGGTCTTCCTCGAGAAGGCGAAGGGGCTCCGGCTCGGCCTCGTCGAGGAGGCGGACCGCCGCGCGCTCAGGGCGTCGGTCGCGCACGCGGCGAAGCGCCTCTCGGGCACGCCGGTCGAGACCGTCGAGTGGAAGTTCGACATCGACGTCGCGGGCGCGAAGCTGCGCGGGCGGATCGACCGGATCGAGCGCTACCCGGCGGGACAGCTCGTCCGCGACTTCAAGACGGGCCGCGCCGAGGGGCTCGACGACACGCAGCTCGACGCGTACGTGCTCGCGCTGCCCGAAGCGGTCGGCGCGGTCTACGAGCGGCTCAAGAAGGGCGACGTGCAGGGCTACGCGGTGCCGGAGCTCGCGCGCGCGCTCGGCGTCGAGGCGGTGAGCCGCGAGGACCTGCTCGGGAAGCGCGACGCGATGCGGCGGCTCGTCGGCACGGTCGCGGACGCGTGGCGGGAGGGGCGGCTTGCGGTGAAGCCGGCCGATCCCGAGAAGTGCACGCGGACGCAGTGCGACGGCTACGATCTCTGCCGGGTCGCGCGCGCGCGGTTCCTCGTGAAGGCGGGGAGGCCGGGATGGCAGAGCTGACGCCGGAGCAGCGCGCGGCGGCGCTCGCGGGCGACCGCGCGGTCGCGGTGGTCGCCGGCGCGGGCACGGGCAAGACGCGCGTGCTCACCGAGCGCTATCTCGACCTCGTCATGAACCGCGGCGTGCCGATCCCGCGCATCCTCGCGGTGACGTTCACCGAGAAGGCCGCGCGCGAGATGAAGGAGAGGATCCGGGGGGCGCTTCGGGGCAAGGGGAGGGCGGACCTCGCGCGGCAGGCGGAGTTCGCGCCCGTCTCGACGATCCACGCCTTCCTCGCGCGGATGCTCAAGGAGCGCGCGCTCGACGCGGGTCTGGACCCGCGGTTCGCGATCGCGGACGAGATCACCGCGGAGTTCCTGCGCGAGGAGGCGATGGCCGAGACGGTCGACGCGGCGGGCCTCTCCGACGCGCTCGTCGACCTCGCGGGCGCGGAGGGCGACCTGCGCGAGCTCTACGAGGCGGCCCGCGCGACCCCGCTCGATCTGCGCGAGCTGAAGCCGATGGCGCCGGACCTCGCGGCGCTCGCGGAGCGGATGGCGCGGTTCCTCGCCGACTGCGCGGAGGTCCGCCTCACCGCGCCCGGCACCGGGACGAAGCTCGCGGGGCTCCGCGAGGGGCGCGCGCGCTTCGCAGCACTCGACCCCGACGCGGCGGAGGACTTCCACGACCTCGTGAAAGGCGGCGTGGCCGCGGTGCAACGCGACCTCTTCGCCGAAGGCAAGGAGATCGCGAAGCTCTACCGGCCGCTCGCCCGGCTCGCGCGGGCCGAGGCGACCGGGGCCGCGGTCGTCGACACGCTCGCGCGGCTCGACGAGGCGTACACGGCGAGGAAGCGCGCGGAGGGGCTGCTCGACTTCTCCGACCTCGAACGCGAGGGGCTAAAGCTCCTGCGCTCGCCCGCGGGCGAGGCGGTGCTCGACCAGTTCGACCACCTCCTCGTCGACGAGTACCAGGACACGAACCGGCTCCAGGAGGCGATCCTCGAGCGGCTCGCGTCGCGCGCGGTGCGGTTCGGCGTCGGCGACGAGAAGCAGTCGATCTACCGCTTCCGCCATGCGGACGCGGCCGTCTTCCAGGAGCTGCGGAGCAGGGCGAAGCCCTACCCGCTGGGCGGCTCCTTCCGCAGCCGCCCGGAGCTCGTGGCGTTCACGAACGCGCTCTTCCGGGACCTCTTCGCCGGCACGGGCGTCGCGCCGCAGGATCTCCGCGCGGAGGCGGCGTGGCGGGAGAAGGAGGTCCCTTCCGTCGAGTTGATCGCGACCGAGGCGGAGAACGCCGCCGAGGGCCGGCGCCGCGAGGCAACCGCGATCGCGCGGCGGCTGCGCGCGATCGTCGAGGGGAAGGAGATCCCGCGGACGGCGGCGAAGGCCGAGGGCTTCGTCCGCTACGGCGACTGCGCGATGCTCCTGCGCTCGACCACGAACCTCGTCCTCTACGAACGCGCGCTGGGCGAGGAGGGCGTGCCCTACGTCGTGATCCAGGGGCGCGGCTACTACGCGGCGCGCGAGGTGGTCGACCTCGCGCACCTCCTGCTCCTGCTGTCGGACCCCGGCGACACGTACCGCGCGGTCGCGGCGATGACGTCGCTCTTCTGCGGCGTGCCGGACGGCGACCTCCTGCACCTCCCCGGAGAGGGGCCGCTGCCGCTGCGCGCCGCGTCGGCCCCCCGGCCCCCCCCGATTCCTCCCGCGAGGTGGGAGCGGCTCCGCGCGTTCGCCGACCGCTTCCGGCGGTGGCGCGCGATGGCGCAGCGCGTCTCCACCGGCGACCTCGTCGAGGCGATCCTCCTCGAGACGAGGTTCGCGGAGCTGATGCTGCTCGAGCCCGACGGCCGTCGCCGCTACGCGAACCTCCGGAAGGCGCTGCGGCGCGCGCGGCAGACGACCGAGGGCTACGCGGCGTTCGGCCGCTCGCTGCTCGAGTTCCGCGAGCGCGAGCTGCGCGAGAGCGAGGCGCCGGTCGCGGCGGAGGACGACGACGTCCTGAAGATCATGACGATCCACGCGGCGAAGGGGCTCGAGTTCCCGCTCGTGGTCGCGGCCGATCTCACGTGGAAGCCGGGGGGGCGTCGGGGGCCGCCGTTCCGCGCGGCGGACGGGCGTTTCTCGTTCAAGCTGCGCGGCGAGGACGGCAACGTGGAGCCGCCGGGGTACGAGGAGATGCGCGCGTGGGACGCGCAGCAGGACGCGGCGGAGGAGATGCGGCTCCTCTACGTCGCGCTCACGCGCGCCGAGGAGCACCTGGTGCTCTCGGGCTCGCTCGCGGGGGCGCGGAAGGACAACGTGCTCGTGCGGTTGCTCGCTTCGCGGCCGGAGGGCGTGCGCGTGGTCGATCCGGGGCCGCTCACGCGGCCGGACGCGCGGCGCCGCCGGTTCGCGGCCGTGCGCGCCGCGATCCGGCGGGGCGCGGACCTGCCGGCGGACGTTCCGCGCGACGACGCGGCCGCGCGCGCGCTGCTCGCGCGGGTCGACGCGGCGCGGCTGCAGCCGCCGGACGCGACGCCGTACGTGGCGGCGGCGGCGGATCTCGTCGAGTTCGAGCGCTGCCCGCGGCGCTACCGGCTGCAGCGGATGCTCGGGATCGAGCTGGAGGAGCCGCCGGAGGGCGACGAGCGGCCGGACGCGGACGAGCACCCGCGGCGCGAGATCGGCACCGCGTTCCACGAGATCATGGAGAAGGAGGGGCCGGGTGCCTTGCCGGACGCGGAGACGGTGAAGCGCTACTTCCCGCCCGCGGGCGACCGCGAGGTCGAGAAGATCCGCCGCTGGTGCGGGTGGCTTGCCGCGCAGCCGATCGTCAGGGGGCTCGGGGGCAGCGGCGTCCGGAAGGAGATGCCGTTCCTCGTGCGGCTCGAAGGCCTCGCGATCCGCGGCAAGATGGACCTCTACTCGCCGGACCCGCCGCTGCTGCTCGACTGGAAGACGGGCGAGAAGGTGCGCGCTGCGGAGTACGAGGTGCAGGTGGCGGTGTACCTCGCGGCGCTGCGCGCGCTCGGGCTCGAGGCGCCGGACCACGGCAAGCTCGTCTACGTGGACGCGGAGGAGATCGTGGACGTTCCGGAGAAGCCGGTGAAGCCGCTGATCGAGGCGTTCCGCGCGGCGCACCGGGGCGGCGGGGCGTTCGCGCCGACTCCGGGCGACGCGTGCCTGCACTGCGAGTTCAAGAGGGCGTGCATCCGCGAGGGCGTCCCGGTGCCGCGGACGCCGACGCTCTTCGAGTGACCCGGCGAGCGCTCCCGGACCCTCCTACGGGTCGAGGATCTCGCCGCCGAGGTCCCGGATGCGGCGAACGACGTCGTTGGGGTCCTTCTCGAGACGAAGCGCGGCCGTCACGACATGGCGCTCGCGGATCCACATGCGGCCCTTGTCGGGCACGAACGAGAAGTAGGACATGTGCCCCGGCTCTCCCTGGTGTGGGTTGCGCCACAGCCAGCGGTTGCCCTGTCTACCTCCTTCGCAGCCAAGATCCTTGAGGGCCCGATCCAACGCCTCCAGGGTGTACCTGGCCTCGGCATCCAACGGCTACGCCGCCGCCTTGGCGACAATGGCGCGGAGGACCGCAACCTTGCCGCGCGTCCGGGACTTCTTCCGGTTCGGGTTCTTCGGCGCGATCGCCTCGAGGAACATGCCGACGTGTCTCTCGTCCTCGGGTCGCTGGGCTGCATACCACTCGCCCACGGAATGACCATCCGCGACCGCAGCCTCGATCTCGGCGGCGATGGCGAGCGTGAGGTTCCTGACGGCTCCGTCAAAGGTGCTGCTCTCGGAGACGTGACCCGTCCGCACCGACCGGCCAAACCAGGCTTCGCCCTCCCGGCAGATCAGGTAGAAGAAGTCCAGGACGGGTAGCCGGCTCCCGCGAGCGACCATGGCGTGACGCATGTCCGATACTCCGGTGGCGAGGTGACTCGGGGACATTCCACCATGTTCCCCGGCACCGGTGACAGGGCGGAAGGGTCAGGGCCGGCCTCCCCTACCCCTGCGCGGAGTTCGCCATTGTGGTAGCGAGGCGGTGACCGGTCTTAGTTGCGGTCATCGAGCGTCTTCCCTACCGCCTCATGGAGTTCCTGACCGCGCAGACCTCGCACGACGATTCTCCCCTCGCGGTCGATGAGGAACGTATCCGGGATCCCGCGCACGTTGTAGAGCCGGGGCACCGGATCGTCGAAGTCCGACAGACCGCAGATCTGTGGCCATGAGGTCCCCTGCTCTCTAGGAAGCCAAGTGACATCTCGCCCCACCCGCGGCGGTGTCCTTCAACCCGGCGCCTCCCCGTTTTCCGCGCGCGCGAGGCCGCGCGGTCGACGCCTACCCCGCCGTGATGTAGGTCCAGCAGCAGGCGAAGCGGTCGCGGCCCGCGAACACGCGCTCCATCGCCTTCCTGATCAGCGCGAGCCGGTCCTTCACCGCGTCGTCCGACGGCGCCTTGCCCTCGATCTTCTCCACGCCGCCCACCCAGCCCAGCACGCCCTCGTGGTAGACCGCGAGGAAGTCGTACCACTCCTCCACGCTCGCGCCGATCGTCCGGTTCCTCACGCCCTCGATCGTGAAGCCCGCCGCGCGCAACGCGTCCAGGTAGTGGTCGAGCGGGCGCACCGGGAGGAAGTACTTCGCGCGCAGCTCGTCGTAGGCCGCCATGTTCGCGACGCCGCGGTAGCGCGCCCAGCGGCTCCCGTCCGTCACGATCCCGAGCGCCGCCCGGTGGATCGCCTCGACCGTCTCGTCGATGATCCACTCGCCCGGGGCCGCCGCGGGGTTCGCGATGTTGCCCGACTGGATGAACGCGCGGCCGCCCTTCTTGAGCACCCTACGCCACGAGCGCAGCGTCTCGTCGAGGCCGTAATAGAGGTGGATCGCGTTCGTCGACGCGATCGCGTCGCACGAGAACCCCTCCGGCACGACCTCGTCGAGCCGCTGCAACCGCCGCTCCTCCTTCAGGTAGCGGATCCAGCGGAACGCCACGCGCCCGTCGTGGCCGAGCTTCTCGAACGCGAGCCGCAGGATCTTCGGCGACGAGTCCACGAGCAGGAGCCCCGCGGCGAGACGCGGCACGCGCCGCAGCAGCCGGTCGAGCAGGATCCCGGTGCCGCCCGAGTAGTCGACAAGCACCTGCCCGTCGCGCAGGAACCCGGCCAGGTCGTCGACGGTCGGCTCGAGGTTCTCGTACCAGCCGTGATCCTCGACCGTGTCGTACTTGAGCGCGAGCGTCTCGAGCGGGCTCTTCACCCACGCTTCATCCGGGACGCGGGGGAATCCGGCCGGC
>DASUGR010000147.1:0-39185 GCA_036273915.1 Planctomycetota bacterium
CCCCGCTGGCTTCGGCCGGCTGCGGCGGCGTGATGCTTCGTCAGGCCTCCTCACCGTATCGCTCCGCTGATACGGCTCGTCGGCCTTCCTCGCCTGACGCCACCTCGCTCGGCCTCGGGCCGACGCCGGGATTTCTTCACAAGCTCTCACACGAACGCGAAGTCGGAGATGTGCTCCAGGCGGAAGCGCTTGGGCTCGCCGCCCGCGACGCGAACGAGCAGCCCCTCCCGGACGCTGGCCTCGACGATCGTCCCGCTCACCTCCTCGCTGCCGCGGCGGAAGCGGACCTCCTTGCCCTCCATCGCGGCGAACCGGTTCCACACGCCCTCGAGCTCCGCGAAGTCGCCCTGGCGGATCCGCTCCAGCCACCTCTCGAGGTCCTGGAGGACGTAGCGGAGGAGACGGGGGCGACGCACGGGCTCCTTGTCCTTCCGTTCCTCGCGGAGCGACGTGGCGATCTCGCGGATCTCCTCCGGGAACTCCCCGTGGACCTGGTTCACGTTGATCCCGACGCCGGCGACGACGCGGTGGGTGGCGCCGTAGTCCTTCACCTCGAGGAGGATCCCCGCGACCTTCTTCCCGCGCACGAGGATGTCGTTCGGGAACTTGATCTTCGCCGGCACGCCGGCGATCTCGATCATCGACCGGGCGAGCGACGTCGCGATCGCGATCGTGAGCACCGAGACGAACGTGCCCGGAGGCTCGAGGTCGAGGAGGAGGCTGAAGAGCAGCGACTTCCCCGGCGTCGAGTGCCAGAGCCGGCTCCCGCTCCCGCGCCCGCCCGTCTGGTGGTCGGCGACGACCAGCGTGCCGTGCGGTCGTCCCTCGGCGAGGAGCTCGAAGGCGATATCCTGCGTGGAGGTGACGACGTCCTGGTAGTAGATCTGGCTCCCGAGCCGGTCGCACTTGAGCCCCGCCCGGATCCAGTAGGGGAGCAGCCGGTCCGGCTTGTTGACGAGGATCCAGCGCCCTTCGGGGTCGTCCTCGAAGAGGAACCCATCCCGCGCCAGACGGTCCCGGACGGCGGGCAGAAGCTGCTTGTCGATGCCCGTGCGCTCCGAGATGGTCTCCGGCGCGATCCCCTGCGGGCGGGGGCGGAACTCGTTCAGGAACGCCGCGAGGATCTCGTCGCGGATGACCTCCATGCCGCCCCCTCTTGTACGGCTTTCCGGCGCGTTTGCAAACACCCGGCTCCGGGCACCCGCCCCGGGAAGCGGCTACGGCGAGAGCCGGCGACGGAGCCGGGCGAGCCGGTGGTCGAGCGCGTGGAGGAAACGGGCCCGCGAGGCGGGGTCGATCTCGATCCCTCCCTCGAGCAGGTGGCGACGCGCCTCGAGCGCGGCCGCCTCGGCCCGCGTGAGATCCCGAACCCGGTGCTCGTAGTACTTCGCGAGATCCTCGAGCGGCTGGAAGCTCCGCGGGTGGATGGTGGCGCGCTCGTGGAGGAGCCTAGCTGACTCCGCGTGCCGGCCGGCCCGGCGCTCGAGCAGCGCGAGCCGCTCCAGCGTGCGCGAGAGCAGCGAGTGCCCGGTAGCGCGGAGCCCGTCGAGCGCCGCGAAATAGTGCGCGCGCGCCGGCGCATCCTGCCCGAGCGACTCGCAGAGGAGCCCGAGGTTCGACCGCACGACCGGATGGGCCGGCGCCGCGAGCTCCCGCGTGAAGCATTCGGCCACGGCGGGCAGCGTGAGCACGTCGTGGAGGTTGTGCTCGAAGACGCGGGTCGCAAGCGACGCGTCCCCCTGCAGGTAGGCGAAGTAGGCGCGCGGGCACTCCGCGCCCGGCAGGTCGTCCGAGCGACGGAACCCGACCAGCTCGCGTTCGAACGTCTGGAGGCGGCAGTCGGTGAACGCGCCGCGGTAGAGGCTTCGCCCGACGAGGCACAGGTCCAGGTGGACGGCGGGCAGGCGGAGCTCCATCCGGTGGAACGACAGCCGGTCGGAGAGGCGCGGCGCGTCGAAGCCCTTCCCGTGGAACGAGACGGCGGACTCGAACTGCGCGAAGCGCCGGTTGATCGCGGAGAGAAAGGCGCGTTCCTCCGTGACGTCGCTCAGGAAGTACTGCTCCACGACGAAGGACGCGCCCTCGAACCACCCCGCGCCGAGGAGGAACACGTAGGTCCCGACGCCGCCGCCGAGCGACGTGGTCTCCGTGTCGAAAAAGACCGTGCGGCCGAAATCGAACGCAAGGAGCCGCGGGTCGCGCGCCACCTCCGCGAGATCGCCCGGGGCGGCCGTGCGGAGATCGCCGAGGCGCACGCGGCCGTGCACGAAGTCGACCGGCACCTCGATCCGCCGCACCCAGAGCGGCCCCTCCTCCGCGTCGACGCGAGCGCCCGGCAACACGGCGCCCGCGCGTGAGGGAAGGGCGTCCGGCGCCGCGGGCGCGGCGATCCGGCGGAGCTTGTCCACGAGGCGCATCCGACGGTCATCCTACCGACGCCGGGGACGCCCTAAGCGCATGCAAGCCAACGGGTTAGCGGCACGGGCCACAACCCGTTGTGGTCCCCCGGAGCCCCCCCACTTTCAGTCGCGCGCTTTCGCCAGGATGTCGTCGGGCGACGGCCGTTTGCGGTAGTTCTCCGCGAGCCAGCGGTGCGTCACCCTGCCCTCGCGGTCGATGAGGAAGCTGCCCGCGCGCGCGAGCCCGAACCGTTCCGCCATGCCGAACGCCGAGACCGCGACGCCGCCCTCGTCCGACAGGAGCGTGACGCCCTTGCCGAGGTCCTCCTGGAGGGGCGCGAGCTTCTCCAGCGGCTGCGTCGAGAGCGCGTAGACCTGGATGCCGAGCCGGTCGAACTCCTCCCTCCTTCCCGCGAGCCCCACGAGCTCGCGCACGCAGAAGGGTCACCACTTGCCGCGGAAGAAGACGAGGAGCACGGGGTGGCCGCGCTCCGCCGCGAGCTCGAAGCGCGCGCCGTCGCGCACGCGCGTCGCGGTGATGAGCGGCGCCCTGTCGCCGGGCCTCGGCGCGCCGGGCGCGGCGCCGTACGCGGAGAAGCCGAGCATCCAGTACGCGAGCCCGAGGGCCAAGAGCGTCTGCGTGGTCGCGAGGGCGAGGCGGCCGCGGCCGGTGCGCTTCCGCCACGCGAG
This sequence comes from Planctomycetota bacterium, assembly GCA_036273915.1. Classification (GTDB taxonomy): domain Bacteria; phylum Planctomycetota; class PLA2; order PLA2; family PLA2; genus PLA2. The sequence goes on from DASUGR010000147.1 coordinate 3,090, forward strand.
CCATCCCAGGAGGGGGCCGAGGGCGAGCAGTCCCAGCGGGACGAAATCGGGAGGGTCCGGGAACCCGAGCGGCGCCGGCATCACGGCGGCGAGCGCGCCGAGGAGCGTCAGGAGGAGGGGGAGGAGCACCTGCGGAGGATAGCCTTCGCCACCTGCTTGCCCAAGTTGCCGACGGTGGGGCCCGGACCGACGCACGCGGGGCAGCCCGAGGTGCAGGGGCAGATCTCGAGCGCCTCGCGCGCGGTCCTCAAGAGCACGGGCCAGAGCTCGTAGATCTTCTCCGCGAGGCCGACGCCGCCGGGGACGTTGTCGAAGAGGAAGAGCGAGGGGCGGTCGAACTCCGCGCTCTTGATCTCGGTCTTCCTGCGCACGTCGGTCACGCCGCAGCCGAGGTAGACGGGCAGGAGGTGCTGGAGCAGGTAACCGAGGCCGCTCCAGCCGCCGGCGTGGCGGGGGTCGAAGAGGTTCAGCTCGGCCGCCGCCGCGGGCTCGAGGAGCATCCAGACGCCCGTCGTCTCCATCTCCTCGGGCGGAAGCGCGATCTCGCCCGCGCCGACGTTCTCGCGCGTGTAGAACTTGATCTTCTTGAAGACGGTCGCGAGCGTCTTCACGCCGACCTCGCCGCGGTGGAGCACGAAGGCGTGATCCCCGCCGGCCCCGAGGCCGCCCGACGCGCCGGCCCGCGCCCCCTCGCGGCCCCCCAGCCCCCCCCGTTTCGATTCGTCCTCGTGCACGACCCGGACGTCGACGTCCACCTCCGCCTCGGTGAAGTAGTCCGGGTTGATGCGCTTCGCGTAGGCGCGGCGGTCGTCGTACTCGAGGCGCGTGATCAGGAACTGCTCGCCCTGGTGGCCGTAGATCGCGCCCTCGTGGATCTGCGTCATCGCGTCGGGCCGGTCGACCTCGGCCATCACGACGTTCCGCTCCTCGTCGATCACGACGAAGTAGTCCACGTCGGCCGCGGAGAGCGAGATGTCCTCGGCCGGGTAGGCCTCGGCCATCCAGTGGTAGCGGCCTTTGGCCTTGTGGAGGATCCGCGCCTCGCGCGCCAGGTAGTCGAGGACCTCGGTCGTCTGCGGGTTCTTGCCGAAGAGCTCGCCCTCGTCGAACGGGAGCTCGAAGGCCGCGCACTTCAGGTGGCTCACGAACACGATCAGGTTGTCGGGGTCGGTGACCGCGCGCTCCTCGGGGCGCTCGAAGACGTACTCCGGGTGCGCCGAGATGTACTGGTCGAGCGCGGTCGAGCGGCAGACCATGATCGCGAGGCTCATGCCGCCGCGGCGGCCGGCGCGGCCCGACTGCTGGAGCGTCGAGGCGAGGGTGCCGGGGTAGCCGGTGAGCACGGCGACGTCGAGCGAGCCGATGTCGACGCCGAGCTCGAGCGCGTTGGTCGACACGACCTCGTGGATCTCGCCGTCGCGGAGCCCCTTCTCGATCTCGCGCCGGAGCTTCGGGAGGTACCCGCCGCGGTAGGCGCAGATGGTCTCCGGCGGGAAGCCGCGCGTCCGGTTCCGGTCCTTCAGGTACTTCGTGAGCACCTCGACCATCTGGCGGGCGCGCACGAAGTAGATCGCCTGCACCGCGCCGCCCGCGAAGAGGTCGGAGAGGCGGCGCACCTCCTCGAGCGCGTTGGCGCGGAGCCCGAGGTCCCTGTTCACGACCGGCGGGTTGTAGAGTGCGAAGTGGCGCTCCCCGCGCGGCGCGCCGGAGCGATCGAGCACCTCGATCGGGACCCCGAGGAGCCGCTGCGCGTGCTCGGCCGGGTTCGCGATCGTCGCGCTCGACGTGAGGAAGACCGGGTCGGCGCCGTAGTGGCGCGCGATCCGGCGGAGGCGGCGGAAGACGTTGGCGACGTGGCTCCCGAAGACGCCGCGGTAGGCGTGCAATTCGTCCACGATCACGTAGCGGAGGCCCTGGAAGAGGTCGGTCCACTTGACGTGGTTCGGGAGGATCCCCGAGTGGAGCATGTAGGGGTTCGTGACGATGATCTCGCCCGTCTCGCGCAGCACGGCGCGCGTGGAGGACGGCGTGTCGCCGTCGTAGGTGAACGCGCGGACGCCGACCGGCAGCCGCTCGACGATCGCGTTCAGCTCCGCGACCTGGTCCTGCGACAGCGCCTTCGTCGGGAAGAGGTAGAGGGCGCGCGCCCCCTCCTTCCGCACCATCGCATCGAGGACGGGCAGGTTGTAGCAGAGCGTCTTGCCCGAGGCGGTGGGCGTGACCACGCAGACGTTCTTGCCGGCCCGCGCGAGGTCGGCCGCCTCGCGCTGGTGCGTGAAGAGCCGCCCGTACTTGTACGCCTTGAGCGTCGCGAGGAGGTCGGGATGGACCCAGCCGGGGTAGTCCGCGAAGGCCGGCGGCTTCGCCTCGAGCGTGCGCCATCTGACGACGTTCTCGGCGTAGCGCGGGTCGCTGCGGAGGCGCTCGATCACCTCCGCGAGCGGCAGCGAGGCCTTCGGGATCGTGGTCACGCCGCCGATTCTCCACGCGGGAGGGACGGCGCCGCGCGCGTATAGTAGACGCATGCGCGCCGCCCCCCTTGCCCCCCTGCTTCTCCTGGCGCTCGGCACCGCTGCGGACGAGACGCCCACGGAGGACGTGGTCGTCGCGCTCGCTCCCGGGCTTCCCGGCGAAGCCGGCAAGCTCGGCTACTCGAGCCCGCGCAAGCTCGAGATCGAGGCGACCGCGCCGCGGTTCATCATGGAGATGCCGAAGTTCAAGGACGCGGCACCGCTCTTCTTCCGGCTCACGCTCGGCGAGACGAAGGGGATCCCCTACTACGGCGCGTTCGACCGCGAGGAGGGTAAGCCCTATAACCTCCTCTACCTGGACCGCAACCGCGATCTCGACCTCACGAACGACGGGCCGCCGGTGCGCGCGAACATCCGCAGCCTCCCGACGGCCGAGGCGAAGCTCGTCGAGTTCCTCGACCTCAACCTCGAGCTCCCCTACCAGGTGGACGGCAAGGAAATCACCGAGACCTACGCATGCGTCCTTTTCTTCCTCTCGGAGAAGCCGGAGGAGGCGCCCAAGACGCTCCTCGTCGAGCGCGACGGCTGGCGCGAGGGCAAGGTCTCCCTGGGCGGCGGGGATTTCGTGGTCGCGCTCGTCGACGACGACAGCGACGGGCAGTTCGCGACCGGCGACTCGTGGGTCGTGCGGCCGGCGGCGACGCCCAAGTCCGAGATGCTCGACACCGACGCGACGCGCTCCATGCTCTTCCCGTCGTGGACGAACGACCAGAAGTGGATGGTCGAGGTGAAGTCGGTCGACCCGGCGGGCCGCACGGCGACCGTGCGGATCTCCCGCGCGAAGGAGACCGAGATGGACTACTTCCTGCGGGTGGCGCAGCAGCGGCAGTCGCCCGAGGAGAAGGAACTGAAGCTCGACCCGCTGCGGCCGAAGGCGAGCGCGGAGGACGGGATCGACTGGATCACCGGCAAGGACGCGGACTATGCGCTCGAGATCGCGCGGTCGCCGATCGTGAAGAAGCCCGTGATCCTCGAGTTCTGGTCGCCCGCGTGCCCGTGGTGTGCGAAAATGGAGCAGTACACGTTCCGCGACCGCGAGGTCGTCGCCCTCGCGAAGCGGTTCGTGTGCGCGCGCATCGGCTTCAACAAGGGCACGGACGACGCGAAGAAGTACCGGGTCGAGGGCACGCCGACCTACGTGATCCTCGACCTGAACGGCGCCGAAGTGGCCCGGCAGTCCGGATTCCTCCGCCCCACCGACTTCGCCAAGTGGCTCAAAGGCGCGCTGCGGTAGCGGTACCGAGTACGCCCACCAACCGTCATAAGTGACGCCAGCGGCGGCACTTGGGGCCGACGGACCCGGACCGGGGGGTCCGGGTCTACTCCGGCAACTCGATTACCGCGGAGACCGTCTGGCCCGCGACCACGACGACCTCGGTCTCGGCGGACTTCGGGACGGTCTCGACGACGAGGATCAGGCGGCCTGGCGGGAGGCCGGAGATCAACTCCGTGAAGTCCCCGAGGGACTGCCAGTCGCGCAGGGACCACTGGAAGCCCGTCGCGGGATCCCGCGCGGCGAGGGACCAGCCGCGCGACGCGCCCTTGAGCGGCGGCATCCGGACCTCGAGCCGCACCTTGCCCTCGCTCGGCATCACGAGGTCGAGCGTCTCCGACGCCCTTCGCAGCGCGCTCCCGTGCCCCGGCTTCGACGCGAGCACGAAGCCGTCGAACCACGGCGCCACCTCGACGCGGAAGGTCCCGTCCGACCGGGAGAAGACCCGCGTCTCTGTGTCGCCCTCGACGGCGTAGACCCGCGCGCCACCGACCGGTCGGCCGTTGGCGTCGGTGACCCGGCCCGACAGCGCGAGCGGCGAGCCGAGGACCAGCGTGCCGAGATCGGTGACCTCGCCCGCGCGAACGTCCGCCTCGGCGCGGGCGAGCAGCAAGTCGTGGCTATGGCCCGCCGTCACGATGGCGTGGCCGACCGGGACGTCGCGGACCGCCGGGCCCTGTCCATCCGCCAGACGGCACTCGATCGTGCCGGTGCCCCTGAGGCGGACCTCGACATATCCGTCCGCCGGCACCGGGCCTCGAATGTAGCCGTCCGCGAATCCGGGCGCGGTGACGACCACGCTGAACTCGCTGGCCAGCGGATCGATGGCCACCACCGCCGTATCGCGGTCCCGTCGAAGGATGGCGTTTCCGAAGGCGTTCACGTTCGCGGTCACGCCGGTGGGGAGCGCGCCGCCGTCCGGCCCGCGCACGGCAACGGTGACGAGGAGCGGGTCACGCGGCGAGAGCATGACATCCGGGCTGACGCGGGCGCCGGTGACGGCAAGCGCCCTGCCGGGAAGGAGCCCGTCCTTGCGCGGCCCGACGACCGAAACGGACGTCTTCGTGCCGAGGGCGACGTCGAGGGCGAGGGCGACACGCCCGTCCGCGCCTGTCTTGGGGAAGATCCCGCCGCCGATGAGGGGACTCCCGACAAGCACACCGCCGGACGGGGACCCATCCCGCTCCACGACACGGACGTTGATCCACGATCGCGGCAGCGGCTCGAGCGCGAGCCGGATCGGCGCATATGTGCCGTCCGCGGCGACATCGACAGCCGCCTTCGCCTCCCAGCGCCGGTCCTCCGCCTCGACGGTCGCCCAGAGCTGGCACGAGCCGGGCAGGATCGAGCCGATCGTGAACCGTCCGTTCGGATCGGCCGCGATCCCGTTGACCTTGGCACCGGACGCCGGGGTCCCGTCGGGGAAGACGACCGCGCCCGTGATCGAGACCTTCTCCCGAATCACGATGCGGATGTCCTTGTCCCCCGGCGTGACCAAGTGCCAGTCGAGGTGACCTGGCACCTCCACCCACAGGTTCATCTCCTGGTCGCCGACGTCGTCGAACGCGAAGCGGCCGAGGGGCCCCGACGAGGTCGCGCGCTCGGGCAGGGAGTTCTCGACAAGCCGCAGCGACACGCCCCCGATCCCCTCGCCGTCGCCGTCCACGACGACGCCCGCGATGTCGTAGCCGTGCCGCAGGGTGACCTCTTCGATCCCCAAGCGCGGCACGCTCTCTAAGTACGCCCGCATGAACCCGCGAGCCCCGACGAACAGGACTTCGCCACGATCGAGCGGCACCGCCGCGCGGCCGAGACCGTCGGTTGTCGCCCTCGCGCTCACGTCCGTGTTCGCGGATTGCCGCACCTCGACCCACCCGCCCGCGATCGGCGCGCCCGCCTCGTCGACCACGCGGATCGTGTGCGCGACGGCGCTCCCCGACACGGACGGCGTGGCCGGCTCCGGCTCCGCGGACACCTCGGAGACCCCGGACCCCTCACGGTCGGTCGATGTCGCGGCCGCGGGTTCCCCGGACCCCTCCCGTTCCGCCCGCGTGGTGCGGGCGGCATCTTGGTCCCGCGCCCACCACGAGAACAGGAGCGCGACGACGAGCACGATCGCTGCCCACAGAAGAGGCCGCACGCCCCCACCTTAGCTCACGGGCGCGGAAGGCGCGGGATCCTCGCGGCGAGTCGCGCGGCGGCGCCGGCACGCGGCAGCGTCAGCAGGCCGCCCGCCGGCAGGTCCGACAGCGCGCGAAGCGCCGCGATCACGTCGCCCGCGAACCGGCGGCTGCGGTCCAAGCGGCCCGCGGCGATCCGCCGCGGTGCCGGCACCAGCACCGGGTTCGTGTTGATCTCCCACACCTGGATCCGGCCGTCCTTCACCGCGTAGTCGATGCGGCCGTACTCGATCCGCGCCGCGTCGAACACCGCGCGCAGCTCCGCCCGGTGCGGAAACGTCTCGAGGAACTCCCGCTCCTCGCGAAGCCGCGCCTCGTCCGGCGCGCCCGCCTTCTTCACGACCCAGTCGCGCGAGAAGAAGAGGTGCCGCGGCAGGAGCGCCTCGCCGATCCGCATCGCCGCGTATTTCCGGAAGATGCCGCGGCCGTCCGACGTGTCGAGGAACTCGACCACGAGCAGGTCCTCGCGCCTGAGGCGCCACCGACGGCGCAGCACGCGCCGGATCGCGGGCTCGATCTCCGCGCGGTCGCGCAGGAGACCGCTCAAGCTCCCGTCGTGCGCCACCGCCGCGCGGACGAACGCCGGCAGCCGCACCGCGTCGAGCGGCTCCGTCGCGCGCCACGCGCGGAAGGCGTTGCCGGGCATCGCGCGCAGAAGCTCGTAGCGCGTGAGCGCCCGCGCGGGGTCGTTGAGCGCGCGGAAGGCGGGCCCCGCCGCGGAGAGGCGCGCGAAGAGCGCGGACGCCGCGGCGCGCTCCGCCGGCCGCAGCCGCTCGAGGTCCGAGAAGATCCAGAGCCCGGGCTCCGCCGCGCGGAGCAGCGGCAGCCGCTGGTACGGGAGGATGCGGATGCGATCGCGCAGCGCCCCGGCCCACCACGCGCGGAACCGGCGCATCGTGTAGCGATCGTGACCGCGCGTCACGAGGTAGTGGATCACGGCGCGGGGCTCAGCGAGAAGTGCGTGTGCACGGCGCGCCAGCGGCCGGCGCCGCGGCGGAGCACGACCGTCGCCCGGCCCGCGCGCGGGAAGGGCGCCCCGTCCTCCGCGAAACCGGTCGACGACCAGCCGGCCGCCGCGTAGGCGAGATCGCCCTCGGCTTCGATCCGCGCCCCCGCGAGGTCGAACCGGAAACCCTCGGTCGAGCCCCAGACGTGCTGCCACTGGTCCCGCAGGAGCACGTCCAGGCCCTGCGCGCGCGCAGTCAAGGTGCCGAAGCCCAGCGCGTCCGGGTCGAACAGGGCGGCGCCGCGGGCATAGTCCGCCGCCCGCACGGCGGCGGCGAACTCCTCGAGCCAGCGCGCGACCTCTGCCGCAGGAGGCACGAGAACAATCTACGCCCGCTCCCCACGAACGGAGGCGGGCCGGATGGCGACGCGTCGGGTCAGCTGTTGCGGTAGACCGAGTGGCACGAGTCGCAGTTCTTCTTGAGCTTCCTGAACGCCTCGGTCGCGGCGGCGTTGTCGCCCGCCTGGAGCGCCGACTCGACCTCCCCCGCGTGCGACTCCGCGTCCTCCGCCTGCTTGCCGAAGTCCTCGCCCTTGTTCTTCGCCTCGTCGAGCCGCAGCATCTCGCGGTAGAGCTCCCAGAGCATCTTCGCCTCGTGCTTCGGGCTCACGTCCGGGTGGCCGGGCGGGGTCTGCCAACCGGCCGCCATCGAGGCCTTGAGGAGGTCGAACCGCTTGTCGACGTCCACCATCGTCCCGCGCACGCCCTTCGGCGTCACGCGGTCCGGCGCCTTCGGCGCGGCCTCGATCTGCGCCGCGGTCGGCATCTTGAACTCACGGACGTCGCGGTAAAGACCCTCGTACTCCTTGCCGGTCTCCGAAAGCTCGAGCGACTTCACGGCCTCCTCGCACGAGACGCCGTCGAGCGCCTCGCGCGCGATCATCGCGGCGGCGGGCCCGCGGTGCTTGCCGTGGTGGCAGTGCACGTAGACCGGCCCGGCCGAGTCCTTCACGACCTTGATGATCTCGAGCTGCTCCTCGAACGTGATGCCGTCGTACCCGACGGGGACGTGCGCGTAGGCGAGACCGTATTTGCGCGCGAGCTCGACCTCGGGCATCGACCCGTCCACCGACAGGATCGTCGTGTACCCGAGCGCCTTGAGGTTCTTGAAAGCCTCGTCACCATCCGGCTGCGCGCCCTGGCCGATCTTCTCCGACCAGCGGCGGTGGCGGTGGAGTCCCACCGGGTCGCCGTGCTCGTCCTTGGAGACGGTCGCGGTCGGGGCGGCGGGCGTCTCCGCGCTCTTGGGCGCGCCGGATTCGCAGCCGGCGAGAAGGGCCGCGGCGAGGAGAGCGAGGGCTGACTTCATTGTGCGACCCCTTCGCAACGGATGTGCCGCGCGGCTGGCGGCCGGCCCGTAGCCCCGGGGATACGGCATTGTCCGGGAAGGGTAGCAGAACCGCTACGGCGGAAGGAGAGGGGGTCCGGGGGCCGTCGCCCGAACCCTACTCCCGCAGCTTCCGGAGCTCTTCCGTGAGGACCGGGACCACCTCGAAGGCGTCCCCCACGATCCCGTAGTCCGCCACCTTGAAGATCGGGGCCTCGGGGTCCGTGTTGATCGCCACGATGCACTTGGACGTCCGCATCCCGGCGAGGTGCTGGATCGCGCCGCTGATCGCGACCGCGATGTAGAGCTTCGGGCTCACGGTCTTGCCCGTCTGGCCCACCTGCTCCTCGTGGGGCCTCCAGCCGGCGTCCACGACGGCGCGGCTCGCGCCGAGCACGCCGCCCACGGCCTCCGCGAGCTTCTCGAGGATGCCCCAGTTCTCGGGGCCCTTCATCCCGCGGCCGCCCGACACGATGATGTCGGCCTCGGTGAGGTCGAGCTTCTCGCTCGCCTTCGCGAGGACCTCCTTGACGATCGCGCGCAGGTCCTCCGGCTTCACGCCCGCGTCGACGATCTCGACCGGCGCGGAGCGGCCCTCCTCGGGCCGCGCCGGGGCGAACACGTTGGGCCTGAGCGTCGCGACCACCATGGGCGAGGACGCCGCGATCGTCGCCACGGCCTTTCCCGCGTAGACGGGCTTTTCCACGCGGACTTTCCCTTCCGCGACGGCGACCGAGGTGACGTCCGCGAGGAGCGCGCTCTGCGTGGCCGCGGCGAGCGCGGGCCCCAGGTCCTTGCCGACAACCGACGCGCCCATCAGGAAGAGGCGCGGAGACGACGCGGCGACGGCCTTCACGAGCGCCTTCAGGTAGGCGTCCACGCCGAAGCCCTTGAAGACCTCCGCGTCCGCGACGAGCACGCGGTCGGCGCCGAGCTTGCTCGCCTCGCCCGCGAGCGCGGTGACACCCTGGCCGACGAGGACGGCGTCGAGCGGACCGCCGAGCTTTCCCGCCAGCCGCTTCCCCTCGCCGAGGATCTCGGCGGCCGACTTCTTGAGCTTCCCCCGGCTCGTCTCGACGAACGCCAGGACCGCGGCCATCACACCACCTTCGCTTCCTGCCGGAGCAGCCGCACCAGCTCGGGGACCGCGGCCTTGCCCTGGCCCACGATCTTGCCGGCCGCGCGCTCGGCGGGCGGCGACAGCTTCTCGATCTCGAGGCGCCCGGACGGCGCCGGCGCGGCGATCTCCTCGATCGGCTTCTTCTTCGCCATCATGATGCCCTTGATCGAGGGGTAGCGCGGCTCCGCGAGCCCGCGTTGCGCGGTGAAGACGGCGGGCAGCTTCACCTCGACGACCTCCGTGCCGCCCTCCGCCTCGCGGTGGGCAATCCCCTTGCCGTCCTTGAGCTCGAGCTTCGTCACGAGCGACACGACGGGCAGGCCGAGGAGCTGCGCGACGATGATGCCGACCGCGCTGTTGTCGCCGTCGATGGACTGCCGGCCGAAGAGGATCGCGTCGAACGTCCGCCCCCGGATCGCACCCTCGAGCACGCGCGCGACGCCGAGCGGCCCCCTGGACCCCCCCGCATCCTTCAGGTGGATCGCCTTGTCCGCGCCCATCGCGAGCGCCTGCCGGATCTCCTTCGTGGCCTCGGGCGGCCCGAAACAGATCACGGTGACCGTGCCGGAACCCGCCGCCTCCTTGATCTGGACGGCGCGCTCGAGCGCGATCTCGTCATACGGCGAGATGACGTGCTCGACGCCCGCGGGGTCGATGCCTTTCCCGTCCGCGGCCACGCGGATCTTCGCCGCGGAATCCGGGACGCGCTTGATGCAGACGAACAGGTCCATCGTGGCGCGATTCTCGCATCCGGTCCAAGCGTCGGGGGGAGGCCGGGGGGGTCCGGGGGCGCAGCTACGCGCCCGCCTCGAGCTCGGGCATGCGGAAGTTCTCGCCCAGGTAGACCTGGCGCACGAGCGGGTCGTTCACGAGGTCGGCCGCGGGGCCGTGGCGGAGGATGCGCCCCTCGAAGATGATGTAGGAGCGGTCCGTGATCGCGAGCGTCTCCCGCACGTTGTGGTCGGTGAGGAGCACGCTGATGCCGCGGCGCCGGAGGCTGCGCACGATGTCCTGGATGTCGGCGACGGCGATCGGGTCGACGCCCGCGAAGGGCTCGTCGAGCAGGAGGATCTGCGGCTCGGTGAGGAGCGCGCGGGCGATCTCGAGCCGGCGCCGCTCCCCGCCGGAGAGCGTCCCCGCGCTGCGCTTTCGTAGCGCGGTCAACTCCAGCGCCTCCAGCAGGCGGTCGATGCGGTCGTGGCGCTCCTTGCGCGGGATCCTGAGCGTTTCCGCGATCGCGACCAGGTTCTCCTCGGCCGTGAGGCGGCGAAAGACCGAGGGCTCCTGCGCGAGGTACCCCATGCCGAGCCGCGCACGCCGGTACATCGGGAGCTTCGTCACGACGTGGCCGTTGAGCTCGACCTTGCCGCCGTCCGGCCGCACCATCCCCATCGACATCTTGAACACGGTCGTCTTGCCCGCGCCGTTGGGCCCCAGGAGCCCGACGATCTCGGCCGACTCCACCTCGAAGGAGACGTCGTTGACGACCCTCCGGCTCCGGTAGGACTTGGTCAGGTGAAGGGCCCGAAAGAGGCTCATGGAGATCCCAATCCGGGGGGGTCCAGGGGGCCGCCGGACGCTGTGGATAACCCGTGCAAAACTGCCCTCCGCGGTGCGTCCGACGTGCAGGAGCCCCGGATTGCCGTTGAAACACGTCCTTGAAGGGCGTTTCGCCGGAGGCGGACAGGCGGCACGTTACCGTGCTGGTAATTCATGCGGTGTCAATGGCTTAGGGGCGCCGTTTTTCGTAAACATGGTTGCCGGCCCGAGCCCCCGGCGCCATCCCGGCCCCCGGAGCCCCCTCCAATCTAGGAAAAGCGGCAAAACGAGGGGTAAGCCGGGGGTAAACGGCCTCCGCGCCCCACGTGTGAATAAGTTAGCGGATCAGCCCGACCCGCGTGGGCTCCTTCACGGCCGGCCAGATGTAGATCGGCCAGAAGATCGCGAAGGCGCGGCCCACGAGGTGGTCCCGCGAGACGAAGGGGTAGGGGACGCCCACCTGCTTCCGCACCACCTCGCTCGTGTGGAAGCGCCTCAGGAGGCCGTCCACGTCCGCCTGGACCTCGATCACGCGGTCCGGGTCGCCGGGGTCGAAGTTGGCGTTGGGCTGACCCGGCACGTCCTGGGCGTCGTGGCCTTCCTCCCACCGGATGATCGTGCCGTCCTTGAGCGTGACCTCGGCGATCTCCCACGCGCGGCTGTCCTTGCTCGATCTCGTGTTGTCGCCCAGCATGAAGTAGTGGCCCTCGGGGATCGAGGTGCCCTTCTCGCGCGGCCACTCGCCGTCCTGCGTGTATTGCACGTCGCGGGCGATGCGGATGTTTTCGATCGTCGCCTTCAGGCCTTCGGCCTCGAAGAGCACGCGGTGGCGCCATGTGCCGGTCGCCTCGCGCGAGGCCTCGGGGGGGAACGGGATCTCCTCCGTGAGCTCGGCGTCGCCGCGGACCTCGACGAGCAGGGCATCGTCCGCGTTGGCGAACGACACCTCGTACTCACCGCCGGACCTGATCCGCACGTCGAGCGGGTAGTCCTTGTCGCTCCCCTGCGCGAGCGCGAGGACCGCCTTGCTCCCGTCGGGCCCGAGCACCAGGCGGTGCGCGAGGCCGCGCTCGGTGAGCTGGACGGCGAGCGTCCCCGCGCGCTCCGCCTTGAGCTCGAAACGCACGCGCAGATCGTCCGCCACCTCCCCGCCGTCCGCGTACTCGCTGACCTGCAGGTTCCCGTACACGCCGTCGCTGTGGTACGGGACCACCTGCGACCGGAACTGCAGGGTGCTCTTCGCGTCCGTGGCGACCGCGAAGCGGTTCTTCTGCTCGTCCGCCGTCCAGCCGGGGCCCGGTTCCCAGTTCCCGCCCCTCGCGAAGAACCCGCGCTGCTCCACGGGATCGGGGTAGTACGGGAAGAAGAGCGCCTCCCGCGCGTCGCCCGTCTTGCGTGCGATCGTCCAGCTCTCGCCGGCGTCCCGGCTCGTGAAGAGGTCGCCGTCCTCGATCTTCAGCCGCTCGCCGGGCAGGCCCGCGAGCCGCTTGATGAAGTTGCGCGAGCGGTTGAGCGGGTACTGGAAGACGGTCGGCTCCCACCGGTGCGGCTCGCCGAAGAGCCAGCGGTACTTGTCAACGAGGATCCGGTCGCCGCCCCGCTCGCTGCCGATCAGCGTCGGCATCATCGACTTGGACGGGATGCGGAACGCCTCGAGGCTGTAGTGGCGGACGACGAGCGCGAGCGCGATCGCCACGGCGAACGCCTCGAGGTTCTCGCGCACGAAGACGGAGAGCCCCCGGGTCATTTCCGCTTCTTCTCCTCCCGGCGGCTCCCGAGGACCGAGAGGAACGCCTCCTGCGGGATCTCCACGCCGCCGACCTGCCGCATCCGCTTCTTGCCCTCCTTCTGCTTCTCGAGGAGCTTCCGCTTGCGCGTCACGTCGCCGCCGTAGCACTTCGCGGTCACGTTCTTCCTGAGCGCCGTGATCGACTCGCGCGCGATGATCTTGCCGCCGATGGCCGCCTGGAGCGCGATCTCGAAGAGCTGGCGCGGGATCGTCTTCTGGAGCGCGCGGAGGATCTCGCGGCCGCGGCGCGGCGCGACCTCGCGGTGGCAGATGACGGAGAGCGCGTCCACCTCGTCGCCGGCCACGAGGACCCGCAGGCGCACGAGGTCGGCGGGGAAGAACCCCATCATCTCGTAGTCCATCGTCCCGTAGCCGCGCGTCGCGGACTTCATCAGGTCGTGGAAGTCGAACACCATCTCCGAGAGCGGCAGGTCGCAGACGAGGATCGTGCGGGAGGGGCCCAGGTAGTCCTGCTTCACGAACGTGCCGCGCCGGTCGGTGACCAGCGCCATGACGGGGCCGATCGCCTCGGGCGGCGCGATGATCGACACGCGGACGACCGGCTCGCGGAACTCCTTGATGTGCGCGGGATCGGGAAGCTCGGCCGGCCGCTCGATGCGCTTCGTCTCGCCGTCGGTCGTGACGACCTCGTAGGTCACGTTCGGCGCGGTCTGGATGATGTCCACGTTCGCGTGGCGCTCGAGCCGCTGCTGCACGATCTCCATGTGGAGGAGCCCGAGGAACCCGCAGCGGAAGCCGAAGCCGAGCGCCTCGCTCGACTCCGGGTGGTAGGTGAACGACGCGTCGTTCAGATGGAGCTTCTCGATCGCCTTCCTGAGGTCGTCGAAGTCCTGCGTCGACGCGGGGTAGATGCCGCAGAAGACCAGCGGCTTCGGGTCCTTGAAGCCCGGCACCGGGACGACGTTTCTCTCCTTCGCGGGCGCGATCGTGTCGCCGACCTTCACGTGCTCGAGCGTCTTCAGGTTGGCGACGAAGTAGCCGACCTCGCCGGCGGAGAGGACCTCCACCTTCTCCATCTCGGGCCTGAAGACGCCGACCTCTGCGACCTCCCACTCGGAGAGGTTCGAGAGGAACTGGATCTTCATCCCGCGGCGGAGCGTCCCGTCGAAGACGCGCACGTAGACGACGACCCCGCGGTAGTCGTCGTAGGCCGCGTCGTAGATGAGGGCGCGGGTCGGGGCGCCGGGGTCGCCCACGGGGGGCCGGACGCGATCGACGACCGCCTTCAGGACCTCGTCCACGCCGAGGCCCGTCTTGCCGGACACGCGCAGGATGCCGGTCGTGTCGAGGCCGAGGCCGGTCGAGAGCTGGTCGATCACGAGGTCGGGCTGCGCGCTCGGCAGCTCCACCTTGTTGATCGCCGGGATCAGGTCGAGGCCCGCCTCGATGGCGAGGTAGGCGTTCGCCACCGTTTGCGCCTCGACGCCCTGCGAGGCGTCCACGAGGAGCAGCGCCCCCTCGCAGGCGTGGAGCGCGCGGGAGACCTCGTAGGAGAAGTCGACGTGGCCGGGCGTGTCGATGAGGTTGATCTGCCTCCCCTCCCACGTCATCCGCACGGCGCTCGCCTTGATCGTGATGCCGCGCTCGCGCTCGATGTCCATGCTGTCGAGCAGCTGGTCCCGGAACACGCGCTGCTCGACGGCGCCGGTGCGGAGGAGCAGCCGGTCGGCGAGCGTGGACTTGCCGTGGTCCACGTGCGCGATGATGCAGAAGTTCCGGATGTGATCGAGGCGCAAGGGCGAGATTATAGGGGGGGGCTGCGGGGGCCTTCAGCCTTCGCACGCCCCGTTCTTGCGGGGAAGGCGCGAAACGTCGCGCGGAAGGTCCGTTTCAGGGATCGATCTCGGCCCGGATCGTGGGGTCCTTGAGCTTCTCGGCGAGCGCGCGGAGCGCCGCGCCGCGGTGGGAGATGGCGTTCTTCCGGTCGGGCGACATCTCGGCGGTCGTGCAGCCGCTCCCCGGGTGGAAGAAGACGGGGTCGTAGCCGAAGCCGTTCCCGCCCCGCGGCCCCGCGACGATCACGCCGTCGACGCGGCCCTCGGCCTCGACCACGACGCGCGGCTCGGGGCCGGCGACGGCGATCGCCACGTTGCACTGGAAGTACGCCTCCGGCCCCCGGAGCCCCCTCTCTTCGAGCCTCTTCAGGAGGAGCCGGAGGTTCTCCTCGTCGGTCGCCTTCTCCCCGGCGAAGCGCGCGGAGCGGACCCCGGGCTCGCCGCCGAGCGCGGGCACGACGAGGCCGGAGTCGTCCGCGAGGCAGGGCGCGCGGAGGTACGACGCGTAGGCGAGCGCCTTGAGGGCGGCGTTCTCGCGGAAGGTCGACCCGGTCTCCGGCACATCGGGGAGGTTGACGGCGATGACGGCGCGGATGCCCAGGGGCGCGAGGATCTCGCGCACCTCGAGCACCTTCTTCGCGTTCTTGCTGCCGACGAGAATCATTAGCCGTACGGAGCCTGGCACGAATGCACTGACACATTACTAGCGCATCGGTGGCTGGCACCGTATGGCTACTTGTTTTCGAGGGCCAGGCGCTGGCGCGTCGTGATCTCCGCCACGCCGAGACGCGCGAGACGGAAGATCTCCGCCATCGTCTTGTCGTCGAACGGGTTCGACTCCGCCGTGCCCTGCACGTCGATGTAGTGCCCCTCGCCCGTCATCGCGACGTTCAGGTCCACCTCGGCCTTCGCGTCCTCCTCGTAGTTGAGGTCCAGGACCACGCGGCCCTTCACCACGCCCGCGGAGATGGCGGCGACCGAGTGGCGCAGCGGCCACGAGGGGAGCTTCAACGCGGACACCGCGTCGTGGAGCGCGACGTACGCCCCGCTCACCGCGGCCGTGCGCGTGCCGCCGTCCGCCGCGAGCACGTCGCAATCGAGCCAGATCGTCTTGTCGCGGATCGCCTTCCGGTCCACCACCGGGCGCATGCACCGCCCGATGAAGCGCGAGATCTCGAGCGCGCGCGAGTCCGCCCGGCCCGTGCGCCCCTCGCGAGCCTTGCGCGAGCCGGTGGAGCCCGGCAGCATCCCGTACTCGGCGGTCACCCAGCCGAGGCCGTTCCGCTCCATCCACGGCGGCACGCCCTCCTCGACCGAGGCGGTGCAGAGCACCCTCGTCCGCCCGAAGGAGACGAGGACCGAGCCCGCCGGGTGGTCGTTGAAGTGGCGCTCGAAAGTGATGGGACGAAGCTCGTCGTCCGCGCGTCCGTCGGGTCGCATGAGGGCCTACGAGTATAGCCGCCCCTGCCCGCGGCCGCGCGCCGTCTGCCCCCGGAACCCCCTCCCTTACGGCGCCCGTGGTAGCCTCTTTCCGCCATGCGCTTCACCAAGATGCACGGCGCCGGGAACGACTACGTCTACGTCGATCTCTTCGACGAGCGCGTGGAGGACGCGCCGGCGGTCGCGATCGCGGTCAGCGACCGGCACAAGGGGATCGGCGCCGACGGCCTGATCCTCCTCGGGCCGTCCGAGGTCGCCGACGTGCGGATGGTCATGTACAACGCCGACGGCAGCCGCTCCGGGATGTGCGGGAACGGGCTCCGCTGCCTCGCGCGGCTCGCGCGCGACCGGGGGCGCGCGAAGGGCGACGTCGTGCGGATCGAGACCGACGTCGGCGTCCGCACGGTCGCGCTCACCGCGGGCGGCGCGCGCGCGGACATGGGCGCGCCCGTGCTCGAGCCCGCCAGGGTGCCGGTGCGACTGCCGGGGGCGCGCGTCGTGGACGAGGCGCTGCTCGTCGACGGTCGCACGCTCCGGATCACGTGCCTCTCGATGGGGAACCCGCACGCGGTCGTGTTCGTCGACGACGTGCGCCGGTTCGACGTCGCGCGCTTCGGCCCGGCGCTCGAACGGCACGAGGTGTTCCCCGACCGCGTGAACGCCTCGTTCGTGCAGGTGGTCGACCGCACGCGCGTGCGGCAGCGCACATGGGAGCGCGGCGCCGGCGAGACGCTCGCCTGCGGCAGCGGCGCGTGCGCGGTGTGCGTCGCGGGCGTGCTCACCGGCCGCACCGACCGGAGGATCGCGAGCGAGCTGCCCGGCGGCGAGCTCCTTCTCGAGTGGGCGGAGAGCGTCTTCCTCGCAGGCGAGACGGTGACCGTGTTCGCCGGGAATTGGGGGGGCGGCGGGGGCCATGGAGTGTGACCAATGCGGCTCGAAGAACGTCACGCGCCGCGACGTCGAGGGGCACCTGCTCTACGAGTGCAACCTCTGCGGGAACCTCCAGGGCAACGACGATGCGGTCGCGCGGGTCGATGAGCTGCGCGCGGGCCGCGAGCGCGGGCTCGACGACCGCGTGATCCCGCTGGTCTCGGCGCTCGAGAGCTCGGGCGTGTTCCGGCTGCAGAGCGCGTCGGCCGGCGACCCGCTGCGGAACGAGCCGCCCTACGTGCTGCTCGCGCTCACGAAGAGCGACACGGCGTGGCTCGAGCGGCTGCTGCGCTCGCTCGCGATCGCGAACCGCGAGACGCGGCTGCGCTGGCTCGTCGAGCTGACGCTGCAGCGCGGGATCGCATGCCTCCTCCGCCCGCGCTTCTACAAGTCGCCGTCGGACCTCACGCCCGAGGACCTCGACGCCGCGCAGAAGGATCTCCTCGTGCTCGGCAAGAGCTTCCGCCGCGACCTCGGCCTCTCCTGGTGGCGGGGGTAGGGTCACCGGCCGAAGGGCGCCACGTGCCCGATGTGCATGGTGAGCCTCATGCGCACGCGGCCCGGCCGGTCGGTCGGGAGGAGCGCGACACGGGTGGCGTGCTCCCCGAAGAGCGTCCCGTCTCCCCAGGTTCCTCTGGATTGGCAGACCGAGACGTCGCGGCGGTCGGGGGTCCCGAAGGTCGTCACGTATTGATCCTCCGTGCCAACGTCCGTGTGGATCTCCCCCGAGATGGTCGTGACCGGCTCCCCGCCGAGCCAGTGCTCGCGATAGACGCTGAGGTCGATCTTCAGCGGCCTGCCGTCGCAATCGTGTACGGTCAGGCGCTCGCCCACGTCGACCACGAGGACGTCGTCGAAGACGCACCGCCACTGCGGGGCGGGCGTCCCGAAGCCGAACGACTCGCGATTCTCCTTCCACCACGCGCGGGTCTCGTCCGCCGACAGCTCGTGGCCCAGGGCGTCGAGGGGCGGCATCCACCTGTGCCGCGCGCGCCGCTCCGTCCAGAACGTCCAGCAGAGGTTCCGCCGCACGTAGTCGCCGAGCGTCTTTTCCGCCGGGCCCAGGTTCAGGAAGGGCGACGCGTCGGGATCGATGGTGCGGGGATCGTCGATGATCGCCACCATGCGATCGACCACGCGCTTGTCTCCCGTGGCCATGGCGTCGCCGACGGCGCAGGACCCGACCACGTTCGGATCCGGGTCCGCGAGCGCGGCGAGCACGACATCCACGAGGTCTTTCCGCCCGAAGACGACGAGCGACGACGCGAGCCTCGACGCGATGAGGCGGACCTCCGGCCTCGCGTCCTTCGCGAGCGCGAGGACCGCGCCGTCGAGATCGTCGCCCAGCGGCTCCCGCCGCAGAAGGCGGAACGCCTTCAGCCAGTCCTCGTCGCGGGGACTCGCAAGCAGGTAGCAGGCGTCGCGCGCGTGCTCAAGGCGCCCGAGCGGGCCGAGGCGAAGGGCGGCCGTCCGGCAGGCGCGTCCCAGCGACTCCCGGGCGGCGTCCGGCAGATCGGCCGGCAAGGCATCGGCGGCCCGCGCGTAGTCCTCTGACTTGAACCCCGCGATCTCGAACTTCCACGCCTTCTCCGCCGTCCCCTCCTTGGGCAGGCGCTCGGCGGCCGCGCGAAGCGCTGCGACCTTTTCATGAGCTAGACCCGGCTCGTCGCCCCGCGCCAGCGGCGCGACCGCAAGGAGAACGACGCAGGCAACCGCGTGTCGTCTCATGGCCTCCGCCGCGCCCCCGGCACGGCTCCCCGGGCACCATGGTACCGGAAGACGCCGGGCCTACTCGCCCGCGGCGGGCGCTGCGGACTTCTCCGCCTCCTCGAGCGCGCGCTCGAGGACCGCGGCGGGCACGCGGGCGCGCGTGTACTCGAGGAACGCGTCCGCGTCGCCCTGGAAATGCCCGCGCAGGAGCCGCGCCTGCGGAAGCCGATCGAGACGGTAGATCTGCGTCTTGATCTCGAGCTCCGGCACGTCGTCGAAGCGGACCTGCACGAGGTCCGGCAGCGCAATGCCCGCGATCACGCGGCCGTCGCGCTCCTCGCCGAACACCTGCAGCATCCACCCGGCCTGGTATGCCTCGATGCGGAAGCGGCCATCCGCGTCGGTCGTCGCCTCGCGGACAAGCAGCGGAAGGCCCGGCCGCCGATGCCGCGCAAGCACCCGGAGCCCCTCGATCGGCCGGCCCAAGTGGTCGCGCACCGTGCCGCGCACGGCCGGGTCGAGCCGCTCGATCCGCCACGTCACCTCCGCCTCGCGCGTGACCCCGCCGCGCCGGTCCGTGATCGTCCGGCTGCCGCGGATCACGCGCCCTTCCTCCCCCACGTCCCCCTCCATCCCGAACCCCGAGTGGAACGCGGCCCGCTGGCCTGCCGTCCGGTAGTGCACCAGCTTGCCGTCCACGACCGCGGTCACGCTGCCCACGACCGCGATCGTCGCGGGCGCGACGTTCACGGTGAGCGAGTACTTGCCCGTCGTCGGCTCGACGTAGCCCTCGACGGCCGGATGGAGGTCGCCCTCGGTCGCACCCTGCGAGGTGATCGCGCCCGCGCCTTCGCCCTCGCTCACGTCGGCGGAGAGCCCGAACGCGCCCTTGCCCTCGCGCATGCGGAACGGCAGGCGCGGCCACGCGATCGTCTTTCTCGGCGGCTCTGTCACGAGCAGGAACTCGATGCGCTCGTGCTGGACCTCCTCTCCCCGGGTGATCTCCTTGCCCACGTTCCTGCCGCGCGCCTCGATCACGCCCTTCCACGCGCGGACCTCGTGCAACGAGGGGTCCGCCGGGGCCGGCGCGTCCTCGCCGAACGCGAGGCCGCCGAGGAGTATCAGGACGAGACGACGCACTCCCCCACGCATCGGCGGATCGGCCCCCGAAGCTGAAGAGATCGACCGTTCGGCTCAAGTCGCGACGGCCTCCCTTCCGAAGAGTCCCGAGGAGAGCTCCGGAGAACGCAACGATGGCCCTCTGTCCCGGCTGCGGCAACGAGGTTCAAAACCCCCAGAAATGCCCCGTCTGCGGGGCGGGCCGGGCTCCGAAGGCATCGAACCTGAAGAAGCTCTCGAAGGGGCGCGCCAAGTGTCCCCGCTGCAACGTCTTTCTCGGCGAGCAGGACTGGGAGGGGGTCGTCACCTACTCCTGCCCGACCTGCCGCGGCACTTTTTTCGCCGACCGGGGCCTCGAGGAGGTCCTCAACAAGCTGCGCGCCACCTGCGACCCCATGGACGTGCAGTCGGTGATGAAGGAGTTCAAGGACCGGTTCACGCGAAAGCTGCCCGAGGCGATCCGCTACAAGAAGTGCCCGGTCTGCGAGACCGTGATGACCCGCCGCAACTACGCGACGGTCTCCGGGGTGATCGTCGACTTCTGCGGCGACCACGGCACCTGGGTCGACGAGGCGCAATTCGCGGCGCTCGCCGAGTTCATCTCGAGGGGCGGCGACATCCTCGCGGCCGAGACGGGCAAGGTCCGCGCGCGGATCCAGCAGCCCGGCCAGCAGGGCAGCGCGAAGACGATCATGGATCGCCTCTTCGGCGGCCGCTAGGCCGCCCGCCCGCCAGGGCGATGGCGGGCGAAGCCGGGGGGGCCCGGGGGGCGCCGGGCTGGTAGGCTCGGCGCGTGAGCTGGGTCGCGCTCGCCACCAGGCGCTACGACGCGGTGTGCGCGTTCTACGGCACGACGCTCGGATGCCCGGTCGTCGACGGATGGGACCGGCCCTCCGCACGCGCAACCGTCTTCGAACTGAACGGCATGCGCCTCGAAGTGCTCGACGCGAGCCGCGAGCGGGCGGTGGCGCTCGGCGATCCGAAGGACCGCGTCCACCTGGTGCTCGAGGTCGCGAACGTGGACGCTTTCCGGTCGGGGATCAAGGGGGAGGTCCCGGAACCCCACGACACCTCGTGGGGAGCGCGCGTCCTCCCGCTCCGGGATCCGGACGGGATCCCCGTCACTGTGCTCGCGTGGACAAAGGGAGGCACGCGCCCGCCGGCCCCCACCGCGTAGCCCCCGTACTCCCCGGGGCAGCCGCGCTGCTGCCCCGGCCACGCGGACTGCGAAACCCGCTTGGGAGGCCACTCCTCGACGAGATGCTAGGTGACCGGAGCCGGGCACCGTACGGCTAACGATTCAGCGTGTAGGACGCCTCCAGCGCACGGTCGAGCCTCGCCGCGCACTCCTCTAGGTGCGCCCGCGTCGCGGTGTCGAGGTTCGCGCCGCCCCCGAGCCCCCCCTGGATCCTCCCGGACAGCTGCTTCACGTAGTGCCGGGAGAGCGTCTGGATCTCCGACGGGTAGTACTCGTACCCGTCGAGCAGGAGGAAGACGAGGATGCCCACGTACTCCCGCTGGAGGTTGCGCTCCATGTCGGTCAGGTTGCGCTTCCCGAGGTCGGCGAGACCGGCGAAGATCGCGCCCTCGAGCGCGTCGAAGATCTCCGAGGCCTCGAGAGCCGCGGTGCCGGCCGGCAGCTTGTGCGACGAGCTGATGACCCGCTGGAGCCGCGACGGCGCGGTCAGCGACAGGACCGCCCGCATCTGCACGGCGAGCGTGTTGTCGAGCACCGGGTAGTCATAGCCGTCGAGGACCTCCCAGAAGTCGTCCGCCCAGAAGTTCGGGGCGAGCTTCTGCAGCAGCTCCGGATCGAACTGGAAGTACCGGCCGGAGAGGATCTCGTCGCAGATCCAGTGCAGCGCCTCGCGCTGCTTCTCGGCGGGCACGGGGACGAGCGCGGGCCGCTCGCCCGGGTCGCCGCGGTGGTCGCGGTTCAGGTACTCGCCGCCGACGAACCGCGACGCGATCCCGGCGCACCATGCCGTCTGCCAGAACTGCATGTCCATCGCGCGGCGGAGGCGGTGGTACCGCTCGCCCTTGTCCACGGCGCGCGCCACGAGATCCTTGCGGACCCGCTTCATGAGCTCGGTGCGGTCTTTCGCGTACGCGAGCGGGTCCGTGCCGAGATCCCAGCGGTTCGTGAGCGGATCGTGGGCGATCGTGTCCTCGTCCGTCGCGTAGTCATGGCCCTTCTCCGCGCCGCGCGCCGCGATCGCCGGGAGATCGTCCTTCTTCGGCGTGTAGCCGTACTCGATCGCCCAGTAGTCGTAGGGGCCGATCGTGCGCATGGCGTAGTTGCCCTGCGGCCGCCCCTCGGGCGCGATGTCGACCGGGTTGTAGTCCATCACGGAGCCCGCGATCTCGTCGGGCTTCACCTCCGAGTTGATCTCGTCGAAGGTGCGGTAGATCGAGGACTTGAAGTTGTGCCGCAGGCCGAGCGTGTGCCCGACCTCGTGCATCACGGTGTCCTTGATGTACTGGCCCACGAGCTCTTCCGGCAGCTCGTCGGTCCAGGAGGCGCCCTCGCCGCCCTTGTTGAAGAGCAGGCCGCAGAGACCGAGCTCGTGGTTCGCGCCGCGGCCGATCCCGCAGAACGCGCGCCGCGCGTGCGGCGGGAGGTTCGGACGGGCCGCGTCGCCGGGGATCGCGAGCTCCTCGGGAGCAAGGGAGAAGCGGAACCGGCGGAACGGGCCGTTCTCGAGGAGCGCGCTGTCCCGGTCCTGCAGGATCCCCTCCGGCACCTCGCGGATCAGGAGCCGGTATTCCGTGATCTCCGACCGGACCATCGAGTCGTCCATGATGATGTCGGCATCGAGGATCTGGCCGGTGCGCGGGTCCACGCGGCTCGGGCCCATCGCGAACGGCGTCTCGCTGTAGATCCAGCGGAAGAAGTTGTAACGGATGTCCTCGGGATCGAGGTCCGCGTAGCGGTTCTCGGTCTGCTGGTAGACCACGATCGCCTCGTCGAAGCCGACCTTCGCGAGGGCCCTGTTCCACTCGAGGATGCCCTCGCGCACGTAGCGCTGGAACTTCACCGGCACCGACTTCTCGATGTAGAACTCGATCCGCTTCTTCGGCGGCGAGAGGTCGAGCTTGTCGTCCTCCTTCTCGAGGTGCCACCGGTTGACGTAGCGCACGCGCCGGTTCTCGTCCTTGTTGTCGGCGCTGAAGTCGATGAGGTCGGTCGTGAAGTAGCCGACGCGGTCGTCCGCAAGGCGCGGCTTGTAGCCCGTCTCCTTGAGGCCGGAGATCGAGTAGGCGAGCGTGATCAGCGTGCCGCCCGCGTCCGGCAGCGTCACGCGGACCTCGCTGTTCTCCGGGAAGTTCTTCGTGCCCTTGAAGCTCGAGAGCGAGGAGTCCTTGGAGCGCGCGATGCCGCCGAGGAAGAGCGTGGCGTTGTCGCCGAACACGATCCGGCCGTCGAGCACGTAGCCGCCGTTCGGCCCGCGCGCGACGATCGGGAAGCTCGCGAGCACGCGATCGGTGTAGGTACGCTCGACCGCCTCCTCGAGCTCCTTCCTGCCTTTCGCCTGGACGCCGACATTCCGCTCGAGGAGCACGAGCTTCTTGTCGTGGAGCCTCCACATGAGGAGCCAGTCGTTCCACTGCCAGCCGCGCATGCGGGTGCCCCCGCTGATGCTCGTGGCCATGAGGAAGGACTGCTCGAGCTGGCGCTCGGGGATCTCCACCCAGAACTTCGTGTGCTTCTTGTCCTCGAGGACGGTCCAAAAGCCCGGAGCGGCCTCCATGTCCTTGCCGGCCTTCTCCCAGGGCGTGAAGTCGGGCTTCTTGTCCTCCTCCCCCTCCTCCGCGGGCAGCCGCGCGGCCAGGGAGAGAAGCGGCAGCAGGATCAGGAAAGTGCGTCGCATCGGTCGGTCTCCTCGCTTTGTGGAACGAAGATTCTCGCAGGGGTTTCCGCCGCTGCCACCCCCTTCCGCGCATAATGGCGGCCCACATGCGGACGGGGCTCGTGACGGACCCGGTCTTTCTTCGCCACCTTACGGGCGCGGGGCACCCGGAACGCCCGGAGCGGCTGCCGGCGGTCCTGGGCGGCCTCGAGGGGCTGGATCTGGTCGCGGTCGCGCCCCGGGACGCGACGCGGGGGGAGCTCGAGGGGGTGCACGAGGGGCGCTACCTCGACATGGTCCGCGCGGCGGCCGAGGGCGGGATCCGGCAGCTGGACCCCGACACCTTCGTCTGCGGGGACTCGTACGCGGCGGCCGTGCGGGCGGCCGGGGCGGCGCTGGCGCTCGGCGAGGCGTGGCTCCAAGGCAGGATCGAGGCGGGGTTCGCGGCGGTGCGCCCGCCCGGGCACCACGCGGGGCGCGAGAACGCGATGGGCTTTTGCCTCTTCAACAACGTCGCGATCCTCGCGCGGTTCCTGACCTCCCGCGGGAAGCGCGTCGCGATCCTCGATTGGGACGTGCACCACGGCAACGGGACGCAGGAGGTCTTCGAGGACGACCCCTCGGTGCGCTTCCTGAGCCTCCACCAATACCCGCTCTGGCCGATGACCGGACTCCGCGAGGAGAAGGGCGCGGGCAACATCACGAACATCCCGATGCCGCCCGCGAGCGGCGACCGGGAGTACCTCCTGGCGTTCGACCGCGAGGTGGTGCCGTGGCTCGAGGACGGGGAGCCGGACGCGCTGCTCATTTCGTGCGGCTTCGACGCCCACGCGCGCGACCCGCTGGCGCAGCAGCGGCTTTCGTCGGAGGCCTTCGCGCTTTTCACGAAGAAGGTGGCCCGCCAGCCGGTACTCTCTCTTCTGGAGGGAGGCTACGACCTCGAGGCGCTCGCCTCCTCCGCCCGCGCGCACGTCCAAGCGCTCATCGCGGCTTGAGCTCGGTCGTCTCCCCCTCACGGACGACGAAGGTCCCAATGCGCTCTTCGACGTACTCGCCCGGCTGCAGGCGCGCCCGATAGCGCCCGTCCGGATCGCGGCGGGCTCGGCGGCCGGCGGATCGTCTTCGCCCCGCTTCGTTTCGATGGACGCGCCGGCTCGGCCCCAATCGACCGCGCGCGCCGGGTGTTGCTCGACGGCAGCCACACGACGACGAGCAGCGCGACCAGCGCGGATGCGAGCAGCAGGCGCACGCCGGGAGCGTAGCGCCAGCCACCGTCACTCGTGGCGAAGCGCGACGATCGGGTCCAAGTCGGCCGCGCGGCGGGCGGGGTAGATGCCGAACACGATCCCCACCGTGCAACTGATGCCGAGCGCGAGCAGGATGCTGAACGGCGTCACCACCGTGGGCATGCCGGAGAAGTACTGGATCAGCGCCGGGGACGTGACGCCGAAGAACAGCCCCACGATCCCCCCCACGAACGACAGCACGACCGACTCGATCAGGAACTGCCCGATGATCTGGCGCTTCTTCGCGCCGATCGCGCGGCGGATGCCGATCTCGCGCGTCCGCTCCGTGACGGACGCCAGCATGATGTTCATGATGCCGATGCCGCCCACGAGCAGGCTGATCGCCGCGATCGAGCCGAGCACGATGTTGAACGTCCGCTTCGTCGCCTCCGCCTCGCGCAGGAGCGTCAGCGGCACGTCCACCTTGTAGTCCTCGCGCTTGTGGAAGCGCTTGAGCATGGCGAGGATCGCGCCCGCGGTCGGCTCGACGTCCGCCGTGTCGTCCACCTCGACGATCACCTGGTGCAGTTCGACGTTCTCGCGCTCGAACGAGCCGGACACGCGCCGCTGCGAGATGTCGCCGAACCGGTCGCGGCAGACCGTCATCGGGATGTAGGCGTCGACCTCCTGGTCCGGCGTCGCCAGCCCCTCGACCTTCCCCACCTCGCTCTCGACGATGCCGACGACCTCGAACGAGACGCCCGCGACGCGCACGAACGAGCCGACCGACCGCTCGGTGGCGAGCAGCTTGCGCGCGCCCGCCTCCGTGAGCACGCAGACGGTCGCGTGCCTCGCGAGGTCGGCCTCCGTCAGCTCGCGGCCCGCGAGCATCCGGCGCGGGACGAGCTCGAACCACTCGGGCGTCGTGCCGACCACGCGCACCTCGAGCGACCGCTCGCCGACGCGCGCCTCCTTCCGGACGATCTTCGCCGGCACGATCCGGCGGACCGTCGGGAAGCACTCCCGGAGCCGCGTCTCGTCGTCGTACGTCAGGCCGTACACGGCCATGCGCCGCGCCTGCCCCTGCGTCTCGTCCTCGACCGCCTTCTTCGCGGTGAGCATGATGTTGTTGCTGCCGAGCCGCCGGATCCGCTCGAGCGCCTGCGCGCTCGCGCCCTCGCCGACCGCGAGCATCGTGACCACCGAGAAGACGCCGAAGACGACGCCGAGGACCGTCAGGAACGACCGGAGCCCGTGGAGCCAGAGGTCCTTGATGCCGATCCGGATCGCGCGGACGAGGGTCCTCACGCCGCCGCCCCCTCGATCTGCTGCACCCTGCCGTCGCGCAGGTGGAGCCTCGAGGTCGCGTAGTCCGCGATCTCCTGCTCGTGGGTGACCATGAGGATCGTCTTGCCGCCGCCGTTGAGCTCGCGGAGGAGGTCCATGATCTGCTTGCTGGTCGTGGTGTCGAGGTTGCCGGTGGGCTCGTCGGCGAGGATCACCGCGGGGTCGTTCGCGAGCGCGCGGGCGATCGCCACGCGCTGCTGCTGCCCGCCCGAGAGCTCGGTCGGCCGGTGGCCGAGGCGGTGGCCGAGCCCGACCTTCTCCGCCAGCTCCGCGGCGCGCGCGGCGCTCTCCTCCTCCTCCCAGCCGAGGTAGAAGAGCGGCAGCTCGATGTTCTCGCGGACGGAGAGCTGCGGGATCAGGTTGAAGCTCTGGAAGATGAACCCGAGCCGGCGCAGGCGGATCTCGGAGAGGTCGTCGTCGTCGAGCTCCGACACGTCGTGCCCTTCGAGGTGGTAGCTCCCCGACGTCGGCCGGTCGAGGCAGCCGAGCAGGTTCAGGAGCGTGCTCTTCCCGGAGCCCGACGGCCCCATGAAGGCCCAGAAGCTCCCCTCGGAGAAGGTGATCGAGACGCCGTCGAGCGCGCCCACCTCCTCCGAGCCCATCCGGTAGATCTTCCGGACGTCGTCGAGACGGATGAGGTCGGTCACTTGCTGCCGCCGCCGCTGTTGTCGCCGCCGCCCGCCTCGCGGCGCTTCTTCATCCGCTCCTCCCAAGCCTGGCGCTGCTCGGGCGTGAGCGACTCGAGCATCTTCTGGCGCTCCTCCGGCGTGAGCTGGCGCCGCTCCTTGCCATTCGGGGGGGTTCCGGGGGCCGCCTCCGCGCCCGCGGGCTTCTCGCCGCCCGGGGCGGCCTTCGGCGCCATGGGGGCGGGCATCGGCCCCCCGGCCCCCTCCGCTTCCGGCGCCTGGGCGGCCGCCGCGAGCGGCGGGTTCAGGAGCACCTTCTGGCCGGGTTCCACGCCGGAGACGATCCGGACCATCGAGTTGTTGTCGAGGCCGATCTCGACCGGCACGGACACCGGGCCCTGCGGCGACGGCGTGTAGACGACCGTCTGCTTGCCCTCGCGCACGACGCACTGGATGGGGACGAAGAGCGCCTTCTCGTACGTCTCGACGATGATCTCCGCGCGGCAGCTCATCCCCGCCCGGAGGTCGGTGCCGTCGTCCAGGTTGATCTCGGTGTTGTAGACCTTCAGGTCGGGGTTGCCCTGCCACCAGCTCACCGCGTCGGGGAGCACGCCGATCTTCGCGACGCGGCCCACGAACACGCGGTTGGGCACCGCGTCGACCCACACGCGGCAGGGCATGCCGAGCTTCACCTTCTTGAGGCTCGTCTCGTGGACCTTGATCTCGGCGAGCATCGACTGGGCCGTCGGCAGGTAGATGAGCTCCTGCCGCTCGCGCACCTCGGTGCCCTCCTGGAGGGGCTGGTCCTGGTCGCCGCGCCCGCCGCCGCGGCCGGTCGTCGCGTAGACGACCATCCCGTCGATCGGCGCCACGATCTTCGTCTTCTTGAGCTGCGTCTCGAGCTTCTCGAGCTTCGCCTTCTGGCGCTGGAACTCCTGCTCCTTCGCCCGCAGGTCGGCCTCCGCCTGGACGGTGTCCGCCGACGCCTTGCGCGTGACGCGGTCGAGCGCCATCTTCGCCTGCTCGACCGCGCTCTGGAGCGCCTCGAGGTCGCGCTCGTGCGAGAAGTCCTCGAGAACCTGCTTCCTGTTCTCCGCGAGATCGAGCTGGAGCTTCGCCTTCTTGAAGCTGAGCTCGTCCGCCTGGAGGTCGACGGCCGAGAGGTAGCGCTGCTCGTGGAGCCGCTTCGACCAGTTGAGCTTCTCCTCGGCGCGCTTCACCTCCTCGGTGGCGATCGTGATGTCGGCGTCCGCCTGCTGGAGCGCCTCGGGGTAGTCGCCCTCGACGTACTTCTTGAGGTCGAGCTCCGCGAACTTCAGGTCCTGCGTCGCCTTCGAGACGTCGCTCTCCGCCTGGCTCTTCGCCACCGCGAGGTTCTCGCGGGCGCGGATGAACGCCGCCTCGGCGTTGATCACGGTGATCTGCTGCGAGGCGCGCTGCTCCTCGATGCCCGTGCCGTCGAGCTCGATCAGGAGGTCGCCCTTCTTGACGTTCACGCCCTCCGCGATGAGGAAGAGGATCGCCGCGCGACCCTCGACCTCGCTCTTGAGGATGACCTGGTCGCGGTTCTTGATCGTGCCGGGCTCGCTGACGCCGATCGTGAGCGGGCCCTCCTCGACCGCGAAGAGCGTCGCCGCGTCCTTCCGCGCGCCCCCGGAGCCCCCCAGGATGAGGACGGCCGCGAGCGCGGCGAGGACGAGGACGCCCGCCACGAGGTAGATGGTGCGACGGCGCGGCTGCTTCTTCATCAGGGGTTGTACTCCTGCCAGAGGCCGTCGGGACCGACCGCGAGGACCCCCATGTCGCGCTGGATCGCGAGCTCGGACACGCGGTAGCGGATCATGGCCGCGGTGAGCGCGTTCTGCGCCTCGAGGAGCGACTCCTGCGCGTCGAGGACGTCGCGCACCTCGCCGCGGCCGGCCTCGAGGACGAGGTTCGTGCTCGTGACGCGCTCCTGCGCGAGCCGCACCGCCTGCTCCTGGATGAGCACGCTCTCGCGCGCCTCGACGAGGTCGCGGAGCGACTGGCGCACCTCGAGCTTCACGCGGTCCTCGAGCCCCTGGAAGCTGCGGACGCTCCGCTCGAGCGTGATGTAGCTCGCGCGGTAGGCGTCGCGCTCCGGCGTCCGCTCGAGCGGCAGGTCGAGGAGCGCCGACGCCGAGTAGACGAGGTCGTCGAGGTTCGCGTCGGGCGAGGAGGCCGAGTCGACGCCCCTGCGCGCGCCGCTCGTGACGCCCGCCTCGAGCGTGAGCCCCGCCTGGAGCGCGTCGGCCGCGACGGTGATCCCGCGCTGCGCGTCGTAGACGTCGCCGCGCGCGACGACGAGATCCTGCCGGTTGTCGAGCGCGAGGCGGATGGCGCGCGGCTCCTCGAGCTCGTACGGTCCGCCTGCCGTCGAGACCGGCGGCAGATCCACGGGCGCATCGCGCGGCGGCAGCTCCGCGGGCGGCGGCCCCTGCGCCTCGGCGAACCGGCCGGCCCGCTCGACCAGGGCGTCGAGCTCGTCGCGCTTGAGCGCGATGCGCGCGTCGGTCGGGATGCCGAGCGTCTGCTTGAACGCGTCGAGCCGCGCCTCGTACGCCTGCTGGGACGCGATCCAGCGATCGCGCGCTCGGAGCTCGTCCTGCCGCGCCTGGTCCTCCTGGACCCCGGGGAGCTGCCCCGCGTCGGCGAGCGCGCGCGTCTGGCGGCTGAGGATGATCAGGTTCCTGTAGTTCGCGGCCTCGTTCTTGACCTCGTCCTCGCGGCGCAGGACGTCGAGGAACCCGCTGGCGACGTCGACCGCGAACGTCTGCTTGAAAAGCTCGAAGTCCCGGAGCGCGTAGACGGTGTTGCGCTCCGCCTGCGTGAGCGGCTCGGTCACGACGAACGCGCCGGCGCCGCGCAAGAGCGGGATCGTGATCGACGCGTCGCCGAAGAGGCCGAGCGCGAAGTCCTTCGGGCCCGTGAGGAGCTTCGCGAGGTCGATCGCGATCGTGCCGGCGAGGAGCGCGCCGCTCTTCAGGAGCTTCGTGGCGGTCGCCTCCGCGCTGCCCTCGACGCCGTCGGGCCCGCCGGGGGAGGTGTCCGCCTGCCCGCCGCCGGAGAGCGTCGAGAAGAACAGAGTCTTGAAGTTGTTCCGCTCGACGTCGAGGTCGAGCGCCGCGAGGAAGATGTCCTCCTTCTGGGTCTGGTACTCGCGGCTGTTCCTCGCGCCGATCATCAGCGCGTCGTTGAGCGACATCACGTAGGGGCCGGGGCCCTCCCACGGCGCCTCGGTCTCCTCGGGCGGGAGCTTGTCGTAGGGGTACCCCTCCTCGGGCCAGTGCTCGATCGTCTCGAGCTTGTCCGCGCCGAGCGACTCGGGGCCCGTGATCGGGAGCCCCTGGGCGGCGAGGAGCTTTCGCCGGAACGTCTCGGAGGGCCGGTCGATGGTGAAGGGCTCCGCGTGGCCGTAGACCTCGCGCTGCTTCTCCTCGATGATCGACGCCGCGCTCCGGTCCGCCTTCTCGCGGTGCCCCTGCGCGGAGAGGCAGCCGGCGAGAAGCGCGAGGCCAAGGGTGGGGGCACGGGGGAGGGAGCGCACGGCGGCAAAGTATAGGACACCGGATCAGCCCCGCGGGTTCCGGCACGATTCGTGCTTCGCCGCTGTCCTCGCCAGGCGACGGGTGCCTCCGGCGCGGGCGCTATGTCCGCCGCTTCTTCCGCTCCCGCTCGAGCCAAGGGAGCTTCTCGCGGGGCGGGGGCTTCGCCGGGCCGTACTGCTTCGGCCACGGCTCCTCGTGCCACGCCTGCTCCGCCGCCGCCCGCAGCGTGAAGTGCGGGTCGAACAGATGCGGCCGCGCCAGCGCCACGAGGTCCGCGCAGCCGGAGGCGACGATCGCGTTCACCTCCCCGTGGCGCGAGATCGCGCCGACCGCGATCGTCGGGATGCCCGCGCCGATCCGGATCCGCTCCGCGAACGGCACCTGGTAGCACCGCGCGAGCTCCGGCTGCTCGTCGTCGTCCGTGTGCCCGGTCGAGACGTCCACGATGTCGCAGCCCGCCGACTTCAGCGCCTTCGCAACCTCGATCGAATCCTCGATGGTCTGGCCCCCCTCCTTCCAGTCGATCGCGCTGATGCGCACCGAGATGGGCTTGTCGTCCGGCCACGCCTCGCGCACCGCCCGGAAGACCTCGAGCGGGTAGCGCATCCGGCCCCCGATGTCCCCCCCGTACTCGTCCTCGCGACGGTTCGAGAGCGGCGAGAGGAAGCTCGCGAGCAGGTAGCTGTGCGCCATGTGGATCTCGAGCATGTCGAAATTGGCCTCGACCGCCATCCCCGCCGCGCGCGCGTAGTCCCCTTTCACGCGATCCATGTCGGCCCGATCCATCGCCTTCGGCACCTGCCCGTACCTGTGGTACGGGACCGCCGACGCGGAGAGGATCGGCCAGGCGCCCTCTTCGAGCGGCTGGTCGTGACCCTCCCACATCAGCTTCGTCGCGCCCTTCCGGCCCGCGTGGCCGAGCTGGAGGCCGATCCGCGCGGGCGTCCACCTGTGCACGAACTCGGTCACGCGCCGCCACGCCGGCACGTGCTCGGGCTTGTACATCCCCGCGCAGCCGGGCGAGATCCGGCCGTCGCGCGCGACGTCGGTCATCTCCGCGATCACGAGCCCGGCGCCGCCGACCGCGCGGGCGCCGAGGTGCACGAGGTGCCAGTCGCCGACCGTGCCGTCTTCCGCGCTGTACATGCACATGGGCGAGCAGACGACGCGGTTCGGGAGCTTCATCGACCGCAGCGTGAAGGGCGTGAACATGGGGGGGCTCGGGGGCACGCCCGCCTTCTTCGAGAACCACGCCTCCACGCGGTCGATGTACGCCTCGTCGCGCCGCCGCAGCTGGTCGTGGCCGAGCCGCTTGTTGCGCGTCATCATCGAGTACGCGAACTGCTCCGGCTCGAGATCGCGCCGGAGCCTCACGGTCTCGAACCAGCGGCGGCTCTCCTCGGCCATCTGCTGGAGCCTCTCGCTATACCACTTCCGCTCCGCCTCGTAGGCCTCGAGAGGCCGCTTCTCCTCCTCGAGGCAGCGCGCGAGGCAGATCGCGTCCTCCATCGCGAGCTTCGTCCCGGAGCCGATCGAGAAGTGTGCGGTCCGCGCGGCGTCGCCGAGCAGCACGAGGTTGTTCCGGTACCAGCGCTGGTTCCGCACGGTGCGGAAGTTGATCCACTCCGACTTGTTCGTGAGCAGCGGGTGGCCCTGGAGCTCCTCCCTGAAGAGCTCCTCCAGGTACTCGACGGTCCCCGGCTCCCCCGCGCTCGCGAGCCCCGCCGACTTGAAGGTCTCCTCGTCGCACTCGACGATGAACGTGCTCTTCCCCTTGTCGTACTGGTAGGCGTGGACCTGGAAGAAGCCGTCGTCGTTCTCGCGGCTGAAGAAGGTGAACGCCTCGAAGGGGCGCGTCGTGCCGAGCCAGACGAACTTCGCCTTGCCGAGCGAGACCCTCGGCTTGAAGTCCGCCGCGTAGCCCGCGCGGATGAGGCTGTTCACGCCGTCGGCGGCGACGACGAGGTCGGCCTCGGGCAGATCCTTGACCTCCGTCCGGTAGCGGATGTCGACGCCGAGCCCGGCCGCGCGGTCCTGGAGCAGGTTCAGGAGCCGTTTCCGCTCGATGCCGCAGAAACCGTGGCCGCCGGAGCGGATCACCTGACCCTTGAAGTGGATGTCGACCGCGTCCCACTTCGCGAAGGTCTCCGTGATGGCGCGATAGCTCTCGGCATCCGCCTCCTCGAGGTTATAGAGCGTCGCCTCCGAGAAGACGACGCCCCATCCGAACGTGTCGTCCTTCGCGTTGCGCTCGTGGACGGTGACCTCGTGGCCCTTGGCCTTCCGGAGCAGGATCGCGAGGTAGAGGCCCCCGGGACCCCCTCCGATGATCTCGACTTTCACGCGCGGAAGTCTAGGCCCGTTACGGCGCGGCGTCCACCGCCAGCAGGAGCCAGGCCGCGTACCGGCCCGGATCGCGCACGTTGTCGATCATGCGGTCGAAGCGCGCGCGGATCTCCGCCTCGCTCCGGCCCGTGACCTCGGCGAGAACCGACGCGTACCCCTCGCGCCACCAGTGAAACACCTTCGCGAGCTCGTCGCGGTCCGCGGTGAGGTTGTCGACGAGCAGCGGCTCGACCTCGACCCGCGAGAAACCGGCGGCGCGCAGGTGGCGGACGATGCGGCGCCCCTGGTAGAGGTCCGTCCCCCGCGCGCGGAACCGCGGCGCGACCTCGCGGAAGTGGTCCGCGGTCGCGTAGTCGTCGACGTCGAAGAGGATCGCGGCGTAGTCCTCGACGAGCAGGTGGGCACGGCCGCCCGGCGCGAGCAGGCGCCTCGCCTCGCGCAGCAGGCCGACGGGGTCCGGCAGCGCCTGGAGGACGTGGCGGACGAGCACGAGGTCGAACGCGCCGTCCTTGAAGGGCGCGCGGTAGCCGTCCCCCTGCACGACGGGACCGCGCGCGAGGAGAAGGTGCCCGCGGAAGAGGTCGAGGCCCGTGGCGAGCCGCGGCCGGAACTCGTCGCGCACGCGGCGGAGGATCTCGCCCGTGCCGCAGGCGAGGTCGAGCACGCGGCCCATGCGCATCGCGTGGCGCCGGCGCAGGATCTCCCGTTCCTTCGGCCAGATCACGTTCGCCTGCGCCGCGAGCGTGCCGCGCATGGAGTCGTCCTCCATGTTCCTGCGCTGGCCGCCGTAGTCGAGGTTGCCGCCGCTCATGCGCGCCGCCGCCTGCGCAGGACGAAACCGAGGATCGCCGCCGCCCCGAGGAGCCCCGCCGCCATCGCCATGGCCCACTGGACGCGGCGCGCCTGCGCGACCGCGGCGAGGTCGTCCTCCGCGCGGCCGTAGCGCTCGTAGAAGGGCCCGAGTTCGCGCGGGTCCTTGCCGGCGCGGATCCGGGCGCGCTCATATTCCTTTAGCCAGGCGACCCAGACCGCGGCGCGCCGCTCCTCCTCCTCGATGACGGCCTCGGGCACGAACGCGCAACGGTCCTTCTTGGCGATCAGCCGGGGCTTTCCCTCGGTGTCGGCGAGCGCGTGCGCCTTCCGGTAGGCGCGGTACGCGAGCGCGCCGTCGCCCCGCGCGAGGAGCGCGTCGCCCAATGCCTCGTAGACCGCGGCGGTGCCGTGCCCCGCCTGCACGAGTCCGCAGAGCGCGTCCACGTCCATCGGCAGCGGATCGGGCAGGGCGACGGGGTCTTGCGGGTAGCGCTCGAGGTACTCGGGCGCGTGGCCGGGGAACTTCCCCGCGAGGGTCCCTTCGGGCCCGGGAAGGAGGAGGAGCGCGAGGAGGAGGAGGACCACGCGCGGCATTCTACGGCCGACCCGCGGCCTGCCCGCCGGAGCGTCGGCACCCCCCGGACGCATCCACAAGCCATAATGGGAGCCGATGGCCGAGACGACGCCCCGCCGCCCCACGCGCTGGTGGTACGTCCTGTTCGTCCTCTTCGTCGGCGGCATCGCCGGGGCGATCTGGGCCGGCAGCGAGCGCCGCATCCACTTCTCGGAGTTCGAGCGGCTCGTCAAGGCAGGGAAGATCACCGGCGTCGTCGAGGTCGGCGAGCGCCGCGTGCGCGGCACGCTCGTCGAGGACGGCCGCGAGGTCGCGTTCGACACGATCCCGCCCGAGGGCGAGAACCTCGTGCCCTTCCTCCGCGAGAGCAAGGTCGAGTACACGGGCGACGGGTCGAGCGACCTCGTGCGGCTCCTGCCCTGGCTCGTCGTGCCGGTCCTCGTGATCGTCGTCTTCTGGCTCTTCGCGATGCGCGGGCAGGGCGGCGCGAACCTCTCCGCGCTCCAGTTCGGGCGCCACCGCGCGCGCGTCCACGCGGAGAAGGACACGCAGGTCACGTTCGGCGACGTCGCCGGCGTGGACGAAGCGGTCGAGGAGGTGCGCGAGATCGTCGAGTACCTGAAGGCGCCGCAGAAGTTCCAGGCGCTCGGCGGACGCGTGCCGAAGGGGATCCTGCTCGTCGGCCTGCCCGGCACCGGCAAGACGCTGCTCGCGCGCGCGGTCGCCGGCGAGGCGGGCGTGCCCTTCCTGACGATCAGCGGCGCGGACTTCGTCGAGATGTTCGTCGGCGTCGGCGCCGCGCGCGTCCGCGACCTCTTCCGCCGCGCGAAGGAGCTGCGCCCCTGCATCGTCTTCATCGACGAGCTCGACGCGCTCGGCAAGGCGCGCGGCGCGGGCGCGACCGGCGGCTCCGAGGAGCGCGAGCAGACGCTCAACCAGATGCTCGTCGAGATGGACGGCTTCGAGTCGAACAGCGGCGTGATCGTGCTCGCCGCCACGAACCGGCCCGAGGTGCTCGACCCGGCGCTGCTCCGCCCCGGCCGCTTCGACCGCCAGGTGGTCGTCGACCGCCCCGACGTGCGCGGCCGCCTCGCGATCCTGCGCCTCCACGCGCGCCACATCCGCCTCGGGAGAAACGTCGACCTCGCGGTCGTCGCGCGGCGCACGCCGGGCTTCACCGGCGCCGACCTGTCGACGCTCGTCAACGAGGCGGCCCTGCTCGCCGCGCGACGCGGACGCGACCAGGTCGGCATGGCGCACGTCGAGGAGGCGATCGACCGCGTGATGGCGGGCCTCGAGCGCAGGTCGAGGCTCATCTCACCGCGCGAGAAGATGGTCGTCGCGGTCCACGAGACGGGCCACGCGATCGCCGCGTGCCTCCTCCCCCACGCCGACCCCCTCCACCGCGTGAGCGTGATCCCGCGGGGCAGCGGCGTCGGCGGGATGACGCTCCAGCTCCCGCGCGAGGACAAGACGCTCTACACGCGGTCGGAGCTCCTCGACCGGGTCGCGGTGCTGCTCGGCGGGCGCGCGGCGGAGGAGATCCTCTTCAAGGAGGTCTCGACCGGCGCCGCGAGCGACCTCGAGCGCGCGACGCAGATGGCCTACAGCATGGTCGTGAAGTTCGGGATGAGCGAGCGCATGGGGCCGCTGCACCTCGGCGAGAGCGAGTCCTCGCGGCGCGAGGGCCCCGAGCGCGCGCTCGCGGACGAGACCGCGCGCGAGATCGACCTCGAGGTGCGCTCGATCCTCATCGCGCAGGAGGAGCGCGTGCGCGCGCTCCTGCGCGAGCGCCGCCGCCACCTGGCCGCGATCGCGCGCCTGCTCCGCGACCGGGAGACGATCGACGGCCTCCAGTTCAGAAAGCTCCTCGACACGCCCGTGCGGCCGAGGGTCGAGGCGGGTCAGACCGCCGAGGGCTGATCGGCCTCCGCGGCTTCCCCGGCGGGCGGCGCGGCGCCGTCCGGCGCGACGTCAGGCTCCACGT
>DASUGR010000148.1:0-6896 GCA_036273915.1 Planctomycetota bacterium
CTTAGCCGCGGCTTGGGACGGGGGGAAGTGTGGGGGTGCAGGGGGCCGGGCCCGCGAGTCAGGAGTCGTGCGAGAACACATGCGTCAAACACCGAGGCCGAGCGAGACGGCGCGAGGCAAGGAGGGACGACGACGCGTATCCGCGGAGCGATACGCGGAGGAGGAGCGAAAGAGAATCGCGTCGTCGCAGCCGGCCGAATGTAGCAGCTGTTCTTGCGCGACGACTCAGGACAGGAGCAGCTCGAGGTCCTCGCGCGTGAGGCCCTCGAGGAGCGTGCGGTCCGCCGTGAGCACCGCCTCGGCGAGCGCGCGCTTCCGGTCCTGCAGCTCGAGCACGCGCTCCTCGACCGTTTCCCTCCCGATGATCCGGTACGCCATCACCTTGCGCGTCTGCCCGATCCGGTGCGTCCGGTCGATGGCCTGGGTCTCGACCGCCGGGTTCCACCACGGGTCGAGGAGGAAGACGTAGTCCGCCGCGGTCAGGTTCAGCCCGAAGCCGCCCGCCTTCAGGCTGATGAGGAAGAGCGGGCACTCCCCGGCGGGCGCGGACTGGAACCGCGCGACGACCTCCTCGCGCCGGCGCGTCTGCCCGTCGAGGTACGCGTAGGGGATCCCGCGCGCGTCGAGCTCCTTCCTGAGGATCGCGAGGAACGACGTGAACTGCGAGAAGACGAGCGCCTTGTGGCCCTCGGCGATCACCTCCTCGACGAGCGGGAGCAGCGTCTCGAGCTTCGCGCACGGCTCGCCCGCCCGCGCGGGGTCCACGAGCCCGTGGTGGCAGGCCGTCTGCCGCAGCCGGAGCAGCGCCTCGAGCACGTGGATCTTCATGCGCGCGAGGCCCCCCGCGTCCGCCTTCGCGAGCAGCGAGGCGCGGTAGTGGTCGCGGATCTCGTCGTAGGCCTTCCGCTGCTTCCCGTCGAGGTCGCAGAAGAGCACCTGCTCGGATTTCTCCGGCAGATCGGCGAGCACCTGCCCCTTCGTGCGCCGCAGGACGAACGGGCGGAGCGCGCGCTTCAGGACGTCGTCGCCGAGGGCGCGGAAGGCCTCCACGCGCGGCGCCATGCCGGGGTTCAGGAAGTCGAGGATCGACCAGAGGTCGCCCAGGTGGTTCTCGACCGGCGTGCCGGTGAGCGCGAGCCTGTGGTCCGCGCGGAGCAGGCGCGCCGCCTTGGCGCACGCCGCGCGCGGGTTCTTGATCGCCTGCGCCTCGTCGAGGATCGCGTAGTCGAACGTCACGTCCTTGAGCTCCGACGCGTCGCGCCGGAGCGTGCCGTAGGTCGTGACGACCAGGTTCCATCCTTCGAGCACGCGCTCGCGCCGCGCAGCGCCCGTGTAGTCGAGCACCCGGAGATGCGGCGCGAACTTCCGCGCCTCCGCGACCCAGTTCGGGACGACGGACTTCGGCGCGACGACGAGCGACGGCTTCGAACCGCGCCGCTCCGCGAGGAGCGCGAGCACCTGCACGGTCTTGCCGAGGCCCATGTCGTCCGCGAGGCAGCCGCCGAGGCCCAGCTCGCGCAGGAACGCGAACCAGCCGAGCGCCTCGCGCTGGTAGGGCCGGAGGGTTCCCCGGAACCCCTCCCCTTCCTCCCGCGGGCGGACGCCCTCGAAGGAGGCGATCCGCTTCCGCAGCTCCCCGAACTTCGCATCGACGTCGACCTCGGGCAGGTCGGCGAGGAGCGCGTCGAGGAAGATCCCCTCGGCCCCCGTGAACCGGAGCCCGCTCTTCCCGAGGAAACCCCAGCGAAGGAGCCACTCCTCGGGCACGAGGCCCGTGGAGCCGTCGCCGAGCCGCACCGTGCCCGTGCGCGCGGCCTCGAGGAGCGCCGGGAGCGCGACCGCCTCGCCGTCGAAGTCCATCGTGCCCTCGAGCTCGAACCAGTCGATCCCGGAGCGGACGTTCATGCGGAACGCGCCGGCCGCGCGGTAGGGCTTGCCGTCGGCCTCGACCGTCCAGCCGGCGGCGACGAGCCCGCGGACGGCCTCTTGCAGGCGGCGGACGCGAAGCACGGGCACGCCCCCTTGCAGCACGGCGCCGCGGTCGAGGAGCGCGCGCAGCGCGGCCGTCTCGGCCGCGGGGTCGCGGCAGACGAGCCGCCCCTCCGCGGGGACGATCGCGCGCCCGGCCTCCGCGGGGACGCGCGCGCCGCCGTAGTCGAACTCGACCTTGCAGGTGGCGTCGCCGTAGTCGTCGGGGCGGAGGCGCAGGCGCGGCCGCGGCGGCTCGGTGACGATCGGCGGCACCGCGGCGCCGGAAAGGAGGGGTCGGGAGGGGAGGGAGACGATCCTCTCGACCGCGGCCTTCTCCTCCGCGAGCGGGACCTTGATCGGCCCTCCGCGGCGCATCTCGTAGATCAGGTCCGCTGCGTCCCGGTCGTCGAGGCGCGCGAAGGCGCGATCGAGGATGGCCCAGCCGCTCTCGAGGACGAGCACCGGTTTCTCGAGGGGAACGCGCTCCTCCCCGCGCGCGAGGTAGCCGCGGACGACGAGTTCGTCGGCCTCGCGGTCGAACGAGAGGCCGAAGACCCACGGCGGTCCGTCGTCGAGGGCGAGCGCCGTGTCCTCGAGGCCGTCGTTCCCGATGAGCGCGAATCGCCCCGTGGCGCAGAGCTCGGGCACGAGCTTGCCGAGGCTCGTCTTGAGCGGGTCGCCGTACCCGGACAGGATCGCTTGGATCCTCTGGATGAGGGTGCGGTCCGCCTCGGCGAGGTCGTGGCTCCCGGGGCCGAAGAACGCGATGGGCGCGCCCCAGTCGCCGGAGACGCGGCGGGTCTGCCGAAAGGTCTCGATGCTCGGCCGGCCGCTCCGGAGCGACTCGGCGACGTTGAGCCCGTAGAGGACACGCCGGTCCTCGGTGCGCAGAAGGGCCCACGGGTCGCGCTCGCGCGGCGCGTCCAGCCCGAGGCCGCGGAGGCGTTGGCGCCACTTCGACGGCGGGCTCGGGCTCCCTACGCCCAGGATCCCGTCCTCGTCGCAGGTGACGATCACGGCCCAGAGGTGCTTGCAGGGTCCGCGGCCGTCGAAAGCGGCGCAGGAGCACGACGCCTCCCACGCGCCCTCGCGGCGAGCGAGCGTGACGCCGTAGGTCGAGGTGCCGCGGACGGACGCCTCCACGCGCGTAGCCGTCGTCCTCGTGATCCGGACGCGCCCCTCGTCGGCGTACCGCTCCCCGCGCTGCCGGATCGAGGCGGAGACCGTAGGGGCGAGCACATCCGCGAGGGAACCCATGGGGGGGGTCGATTCTGGCTCCGGGGTGGGACAGCCCATCGGACGCGTCAGCCGAAAACCTCGCGGACGGGCAGTTCGAACCCCGGCAGCACGTCGCCGCCGCGGAGCGTGTCCGCCTCGCCGAGCCGCAGCGGCTCGCTCCCGGGCTCGTGGATGGTCACCGTCCGCCTGCGGGGGTCGACGATCCAGACCGCCTTCGCGCCGGCCTCGAGCCACGCCCCGATCTTCTCCCGGACGCAGCCTGGCCGGTCGTCTGGGGAGAGCACCTCCACGGCGAGGTCGGGCGCGCCCTCCATGTATCCGCGCCCGGGCACGCGCCCGGCGCGCACGAATGCCACGTCCGGGGCCCGGACGGTGTCCGGGTCGCGGGAGAGGACGAAGCCGGCCTCGGCCAGGACCCTTCCGATCCCGCGGGACTTCACGAAGAGGGTCAGCCGGTGCGCGATCTCGTTCGAAACCTCGGCGTGCTCGCCGCCGGGCGGGACCATCATGACCAGTTCCCCCCGGATGAGCTCGCAGCGACCGATGTCGCCCGCCCGGAGCAGCTCCTCCGCGGTCCTGATCGTCGACGCCATGTGCGAAATCGATTGTAGCGCATACCTATACGTGGGGACCCGGTGTCACTTTGCCATCGCGCCATGCTTCGCGCGAAGGGACAACGTTGGCGCGGAAGGCGGTGTATGCTCTGACGCCGTGAGGTGGCACGGCATCGCGCTTGTCGCGATTCTCGGCGCGGCGGGCGCCGAGCCCGACAAGCCGGAGGAAAAGGCGAAGGCGCAGCGGATCGAGGCGCCGGCACTCGGCCTCGAAGCCACGTTCGACCTGCCGGACGGCTGGTCGGAGTACCTCGACACCGGCGCCGATGGCTTTACCGACTCGAAGACCCGCGCGGGGCTTCTCAAGGCGAAGGAGCTTCCGAACGATGACTTCGAAGTGGAGCGGGGCTGGGAGAACCACGGCGAGGTCCTCGCGCAGATGCGGCTGAGGCTCGGCTGCAAGGAATTCCGCGGCACGACGAAGGAGCTTGCCGACCGCTGCGTGTCGGAGATCCGCGCGAAGTGGCGGGTGTTCAAGGCGACGAGGCCGGTCCAGAAGGACATCAAGCTCCACGGGACGCCGGCGCTCCTGGTCAAGCTCGAGAACCCGAAGGAGCCGCCGTACCGCGTCCAGTTCGTCGTCCTCGTCGCGGAGGGCAAGGGGTGCGGTCTTTTCTGCTACGGGTGGGGCACGGTCGTCAACGTCGTCGACACGTCGGGGGCGGGGGTACCGGACTCGATCAAGAAGATCGCCGAGGAAGCTCGCCGGCTGTCGCCGGAGAAGCTCAAGAGGCAGGCGGAACTCTTCCGCGAGTTCGAGACCGTGATCGTGCCCACACTGCGCGTGGCGAAACCGAAGCCAAACGCCGAAGCGCCGACGCCCGATCCCGAGCGCTAGGGCAGATCCGGGAGAGCGGAGCCGCCGGGAGCGTCGCGGCCCCCGAGCCCCCCCGGAAGCGACTCACGACACCGCGGCGATCGCCTGCTGGAAGAAGCGCAGGCCGTCGGGCTCCGCGGCGAGGCCGCTGCGCGTCCACGTCGGGTGGTGCCACGGCTCCAGATGGCGCTCCGGGTGCGGCATCAGCCCGAGGATCCGGCCGGTCCGGTCGCAGAGCCCCGCCACGTCGCGCGACGATCCGTTCGGGTTCTTCGCGTAGCGCAGCACGAGCTGGTCGTTCTCCTCCAGCCGGTCGAGCGTCTCCCCGCTCGCCACGAGCTTCCCCTCCGCGTGCGCGATCGGGAAGAGGAAGCGCTCGCCGCGCGCGAGGAACGACTTGTCCGTCGCGACGTGCACCGACACCCACTCGTCCCGGTAGCGGTGCGAGTCGTTGTGCGCGAGCGTCACCGACTGCCCCTCGCCGCCCGGCAGCAAGCCGGTCTTCACGAGCACCTGGAAGCCGTTGCAGATCCCGAGCACGAGGCCGCCGTCCGCGACGAACCGCTCGATCTCCGGCAGCCCGCGCTGCCTGAGCTCGGTCGCGAACACGCGGCCCGCCGCGATGTCGTCGCCATAGGAGAAGCCGCCCGGGAAGACGAGGATCCGGTACCCGCGCAGGAGCGCGGGCTCCGCGAGCAGCTCGTTCACGTGCCGCGTCTCGGGCGTGCCGCCGACGGCCGCGAACGCGTGCGCGGTCTCCCGGTCGCAGTTCGTGCCGGCCGCGCGCACCACGAGCACCTTCGTCACGGCCGTCACAGCACCCTCTCCCAGATAAGGAACGCGTCGCGCGCCTCCGCGAGCGTCACCTCGAACGTGCCGAAGTCGAGCAGCGGCGCCTTCGTCACCTCGCCGACCACCTGCCCGATGCCGACGTCCTCCGACACCTCGAGCAGGAACCGCGAGGGCGCCTCGGCGAAGAGGTCGCCGTCATGCCGGATCCGGCCCCCGAGCCCCCCCCCGATGGCCATCTCGGCGACGGCGACCGCGAGGCCGCCCTCCGACAGGTCGTGGCAGCTGCGCACCTTGCCCGAGCGGATCGCCGCCGCCACGTCGCGCATCACCTTCGGGTCGGGCTCGCCGCGGCCGACGAGCACGAGCCTGTTGCCCGCGCGCTTCAGGTCCGACGTGACGCACCTCGTCACGTCCTCCACGATCCCGATCGCGGACACGAGCAGCGTGTGCGGGATGCGGATCGTTCCGTGCTCGCCCTTGAACTCGTTGTTGAGCGAGTCCTTGCCGCTGATGAACGGCGCGCCGAAGAGCAGCGCGGCGTCGCGGCAGCCGCGCGCGGCGCGCACCATCGCGCCGAGCACCTCGGGATGGTTGCAGTTGCCCCACGAGAAGTTGTCGAGGAGCGCGATGCGCGTCGGGTCGGCGCCGACCGCGACCACGTTGCGGATCGCCTCGTCGACGACCCACATCGCCATCCTGTGCGGGTCCTCGTCGCCGAGCTTCGGCTGGAT
The DNA here is from genome assembly GCA_036273915.1 of Planctomycetota bacterium. Taxonomy (GTDB): domain Bacteria; phylum Planctomycetota; class PLA2; order PLA2; family PLA2; genus PLA2. Next base: position 6,165 of record DASUGR010000148.1, read on the forward strand.
GCCGCAGCCGATCGCCACGCCCTTGCGCTTGCCGAGCACGGGCACGACGACCGACGCGTCCGACGGGCCCTTGCCCTCGGGGCCGACGAGCGGCTTCACCGCCGAGCCGGCCTGCACCTCGTGGTCGTACTGGCGGATGATCCACTCCTTGGAGCAGACGTTGCCGTCGGAGAGGAGCGCGAGAAGGCGCTCGCGGGGGGGGAGAGGGGGCTCCGGGGGCCGGGGGGGCATCGGCGTCCACTCCGCGCGGCGCGGCACCTTCGGGAGCCCATCGTGCAGGAACTCCATCGAGAGGTCCACGATCACGTCCTCGTAGTGCTTCACGAGGAGCCGCTTCGTGTCGGTGAAGAAGCCGATCGCCGTCGCCTCGACGTCCTCCGCCGCGCAGAGGCGCAGCAGCTCGTCGACGTGCTCCGGCGGGACCGAGACGACCATCCGCTCCTGCGCCTCGGAGATCCAGATCTCGACCGGGGTCAGGCCCAGGTACTTGAGCGGCGCACGTTCGAGCCAGACCTCGGCGCCGATCTTCTCGCCCATCTCGCCGATGGCCGACGACAACCCGCCCGCGCCGCAGTCCGTGACCGCGGTGAAGAGGCCCTTGTCGCGGGCGCGCAGCAACGCGTCGAGGACCTTCTTCTCCTCGATCGCGTTCCCGATCTGCACGGCGCCGCCGCTCACCGTGTCCGATTCGTCGTGGAGGGTCTCGCTCGAGAACGTGGCGCCGTGGATGCC
>DASUGR010000149.1:0-13308 GCA_036273915.1 Planctomycetota bacterium
GCTCTTCTCCGCGAGGAGGCGGGCGGCGTTCACGGCCTCGCGCGACTTGACGGTGAATCTGTCGAATTGCATGGACATCAGGATCGCACCTGCCGTGCCAAAAGGCGCCCGCCGGGCGGCCCTTCCCGTAGGCTATCAACGCTTGCCGGTTCGGCACGGGGCCTTGCCGTTCCGGCAGGGGTCAACGGGCCGTGGCTACCGGTCGCATCCTCCTCGTCCACGAGTCGGCGGGCACGCGCGCGCTGCTCGCGGACCTGCTTTCGCGCGAGGGGCTCGACATCGAGGCGGTCGACTCGACGTACGACTGCATCGACCGCTTCGTCGACGCGCCCGCGGACGTGGTCGTGCTGGGGCTCGGGGGGGTGGACGAGGCGGAGCTCGACCTGATCCCGGCGCTCAAGCGGGAGGAGCGGCCCCCGCGCGTGCTCGTGACGTTCCCGGGGCCGCGGCGCGAAATGGCGGTGCGCGCGCTCTCGAAGGGCGCGGACGGCTACGTGCTCGAGCCCTTCTACCGCGACGAGGTCCTCGGCCTCGTGCGCGCGCAGCTCGCGCGCGGCGCGGGGCCGTACTACGCACTCTCCCATCTCGCCCGCGAGGTCGCGCACGCGGTGAACAACCCGCTGCAGGTGGTGGCGCTGCTCCTCATGAAGGAGAAGGTGACGAAGCAGGAGCTCTTGAAGGCGATCCCGGAGCAGACGGCGCGGATCGAGGCCGTCGTGCGGCACCTGCGCGAGTTCGGCGCGGTGTCCGCGTCGTCGACCGCGCCGCACGACCTGCGTCCGATCGTCGAGGCGGCGGGGATCGAGATCGAGGAGGGGGATCCGGTGACGGCGCTCGTCGACCCCGCGACCTTCGCGGCCGCGCTGCAGGCGTTGCGCGAGGCGGTGCTCGCGAGGACGAACGAGGGGGGGCTCCGGGGGCAACTCCGCGCGCTGGGGAGGGCGGTGACGCTGCGGATCGGGGTGCCGCCGGAGGCGTTCGCGGGCGAGGACGTCACGGCGCTCCTGGACTCGGTCTTCGTCGTCTCGGAGTCGCGCGACGTGCTGCCCGGCCTCGCCCGGGCGCGCGCGCTCCTCGAGAGCCAGGGCGCCACGCTTACCCGCGAGCGCGGCGCGCTGGTGGCAACGCTCGCGGCGCCGACGGTGCCGAGCCCCGCGTAGCGTGCGCCACCGCTGGCGCACTCCGCGGCGCTCAACCCACGACCCACAAAGGAGTTGTGGCACCCCTGCAGGTCAACCGTTGACGTGGAAGCCGGAGAATTGGTTGGCGATCTGCTGGAGGTAGTACGACTGGCCCGCGTCCGACTGGCCCACGCAGTGGATGCGGATGCCCAGGAGGGCGTTCCGCGCGCAGATCTCCTGCATCACCTGGTACGGGGCGTCGAAGAGCGTCCCGTCCGGCGGCTTCGTCAGCGCGAGGAAAAAGATCGTGTCCGCCGCCGGGACGCTCCCCTTGCCCTCCGCGAGATCGAGCGCCGCCATCATCCCCGCGTACGGATCCGCGCCGCCAGGGTCCGGCTCGAGCTTCAGGAACCACTTCGCGAGCGCCTCGCGGTTCGTGCTCGTCTGCTCGACGAGCGTGGGCTTGAAGCGGTGCGCGGTCCCGTCGTACGCCACGACGCCGAACATCGAGCCCGGCGGGAGCGAGGCCACGCTCCGCTGCACGTTGTCGCGGACCTTGTCCCACGCGACCGATGCCTGCACGCAATAGACGACCGCCTCCGTGCCCGACTCGATACCGAAGAACGTCGCGTTCCCGGCGCTCGCCGTGCCGGGGACCTGCGGCTCCTCGTAGCGCTCCGGCGCTCCCTCCCCCGCGCCCCCTCCCTTCGCCTTCCAGTCGGCCGGCAGCGCGTCGAGCCACGCGCGCCACGCACTCGGGTCGTACCCGACATCCTCCTTACCGCTCATCTTCTCGAGCGCGTCCAACACGTCGTCCTGCAGGCGGCCGTGCGACGATTCCAAGCGCTCCATGGCCGCGACGAGCCACCCCGCCGCCTCGCGCGTGCCGAGCCTTCGCGCCCCGCGGATCGCGCCCGCCTGCACCGGCCACGCGTCGTCCCGGAGGAGCGCCTCGCGCGGCGCCGCCTCGGCGAGCGCCGCGCGCACGCCCGCGTGCTCCTCGCCGCGCGCGGCCGACGCCGCCGTGGCCGCATCCGCCACGCGCGCGCACCGCAGCCGCTGCTCCGGCGACTTGTCCCTGAGCCCCTTCGCCACCGCCTTCTGGTCCGGCGCCTCGCGGAGCAGCGCCGTCACGCGCGCGTACGCCCACTCGTCGAAGTACCGCTCCTGCAGCAGCAGCGACCGGCTCACGTGGAAGACCAGTTCCTGGTCCAGGTACCCCTTGTTGAGCGCCGGCGGGATCGGGTACTCGGCGGGCGGCTTCCCGTTCCGCTTCCAGTAGTCGGCCTCGTACTGGCGCCGCCACGCCCACCAGTCGTCGAAGAGCTTCCTGTAGCGGGCGTAGTCCTCGTCGGTGCGCGCCCGCATCTTCTGGACGCCCGCCTCCGCCTTGCGGAACGCGAGCAGCGCCGCCCCGGGACCGTGCGCCTTCACTGCCTCCTCGAAGGCCTTCTCGCGGGCGCCCTTGCGCTCGGCGCCTTCGGGGAACTTCGCGGGGTCGAAGACGTCGTCGAAGCGCGGCTCCGCGGCGAGCGCCACGCCCACGAGGAGCAGGCCGACGAGCCTCATCACCCGCCGATTGTATGATCGCGCGGTGCGCGGGCTCCTTCTCCTCGCCTTCCTCGCCGCAGGCTGCCTCGGCGTCCCCGTCCACGCGAAGACGAAGCAGAAGCCCCCCCCCGAGGATTGGCGGATCCCCTACGTCTGGGTCGACGTGCCCGCCGGCGACGGCGTCACGCTCCGCGGCATCTGGGCAGACCGGGACGGGCCCGGGGTCGTCCTCCTCTACGGCTCGGGCATGGGGATCCGCGGCGTCATCCAGTTCATCGAGATCCTCCACGACGGCGGCTACGCGGTGCTCTGCTGCGATTACCGGGGGACGGGATACTCGTCGGGGAAGTGGTGGACGAGCCGGCACCTGGACGACGACGCATTGGCGCTCGTGCGCTGGGTGCAGGCGAAGAAGGGGGGTCCGGGGGGCGTGGTCGGCGTCTCGATCGGGGCGCTGGCCGCGACCGAGCTCGTCCACGCCGGCGACCCGCCCGGGGCGGTGATCCTCGACCGGCCCGTGGACCCGCGGACCGTCATCAAGCGGTTCGTCGCGGGGGGGCTCGGGGGCTTCGCGGGATTCGTGTCGACGCTGCTCGTCCACCCGAAGTGCGACATCGACGTCCGGGAGAGCCTCAAGGAGGCGAGGACGCCGACGCTCCTCGTCCTCCCGGAGTACGACTTCATCTTCCCGCCGGAGGACGTGGCGTACGCGGTGGCCGAGAAGGCGCCGTGCGTGGAGACGGTGGTCGCGGGCGGCGGGCACCTGTCGTCGCACCTCGTGGCGCCCGTGCGGTGGCGCGAGATCATCCTCGATTTCCTCGACGAGCACCTGCGCCCTGGGCAGCCGCCCGTCGCCGCGGGGCGGGAGCTGCCCCCCGACCCGGTGAGGGTGGTCTCCTGCCGGCTGGAGGGCAGGAATCTCTCGGTCGAGCTGGAGGAGCCGCTGCCGGAGACGATCGAGATCCTCGCGATGGGCCCCAGGATGAACCTCCTCATCAAGGTGGAGAAGCCGAGGCCGCGGATGACCTTCGAGATCGAGAGCAAGCGGGCGAAACGGCTGCGCCCGCTCTTCGGCTGCCGGGTGGTGCCCAAGGGCTTCCGGACAACGACGGGCACGCGGAAGGTGACCCTCCAGCCGCTGCCCGAGAAGTAGGCCTCCCCTCCCCCCGGAACCCCTCTCCTTCCCTCCCGCCGGCGGCGGATTCCGGCCAGGGGCCTGCAGCCCATGGCCTGCGGCCTCCCCTCCCCCCAGCCGATCTGTTACTTTTGCCGTGGTCGCACCCGCCAAGATCCTCGTCGTCGACGACGAGGAGCAGATCGCGCAGCTACTCGCCGGGATCCTCCGGAGCGACGGCCACGACGCCGAGTACGTCACCGACGGCGAGGCCGCGCTCGCCCGGCTCCGCGATGGCGGCTTCGACCTGATGATGACGGACCTGCGCATGCCCAAGATGGACGGGATGCGGCTCATCCGGGAGGCGAAGGACATCGCTCCCGACGTGGACGCGCTCGTGATGACCGCCTACGCCACGACCGACACGGCGGTAGGCGCGCTCCGCACCGGCGTCACCGACTACCTCTCGAAGCCCTTCGGCCTCGAACAGGTGCGGGCGTCGATCGGCAAGGCGCTGCGCGCGCGCGAGGAGCGGCGGCGGCGGAGGGAGGAGGTCTCCGCGACCCGCGAGGAGAACCTCCGCCTGCGCGCGGACCAGCGGCGCGCATATGTCGGGATCGTCGCGACCCTGATCGAGGCGGTCGAGGCGAAGGACCGCTTCAACAAAGGGCACAGCCGCCGCGTGGCCGAGCTCGCCGTCCGATTCGCCCGTCACCTGGCGCTGCCGGGGCGCGAGCTCGACCTCCTCGAGACGAGCGCGAAGCTCCACGACATCGGCAAGATCGGGGTGCCGGAGGAGATCCTCAACAAGCCGGGCAAGCTCACGGACGAGGAGTTCGACGTGATCAAGGCCCACCCGGTCATCGGCGAGCAGATCATCCGGCCCCTCGACTTCCTGGCCGACGCGCGACCGATCGTCCGCCACCACCACGAGCGGTGGGACGGCGGGGGCTACCCGGACGGCCTCAAGGGCCCGCAGATCCCGCGGCCCGCCGCGATCCTCTCCGTGTGCGACGCCTTCGACGCGCTGACGTCGGACCGCCCCTACCGCCCCGGCATGCCCGCGGAGGAGGCGCTCGCGATCCTCGGAAAAGGCGCCGGCACGCAGTGGGATCCCGATCTGGTACAGAAGTTCGAGGCGCTGTAGCTCCCGGGCACGGCGCTAGCAACTCTGCGGTCCGGAACCGCCATGTGGGCGCTACTGAACAGGCATCGGGGCGCGTTGCGGACGCAACCCCTTATCCCGGAACGAGCTACGTCCGGAGCGGGGACGGCGCGCCCGTGATCCAGACGTTCGAAATCCTCTACGTCGGCCGCCGCCGCGAGGAGGTCGAGGACATCGTGTCCCATGGCGCGGTCGTCCACGAGGCGTCGTCGATCTACGAGGCGATCGCGCAGCTGAAGCGGACCGGCGTGGGCGCCGCGGTCGTCGAGTTCGAGGAGCTCCGGCCGTCGGCCGGGCGCGCGCTGGCGGCGCTCCGGCGCGCGGCGGGCAACCGGACGGTGCTCGTGTCGATGACGACCGACGAGTGGGACCTCGTGCGGCCGAAGGGCTTCCTGCACCAGGAAGAGGTGCTGCTCAGGCCCTTCTACCCCGACGAGCTCTGGCGCCGCGTGACGCGCGCCGTGCTGCCGCCGCCGGCGAAGGCGGTGAAGAGCTTCGGGGGCAACGCGGACCGGCTCGCCGCGATCATCGACGACGCGCAGCGGCTCAACCGGTTCACGAGCGACCTCGCGTCTCTCGGCGAGCACATCGTGGCGGTCGTGAAGGCGCGGCTCCGCGCGACGCGCGTCTCGCTCTTCCTCAGGGGCGAAGAGCCCGGCGTGTTCACGGCCGTCGAGGCGCCGGGCCTCGACCGCGAGGTGCGCGAGAACGCCCTCCTGCGCCTTGGGGAGGGGGTCGCGGGGGAGGCGGCGACGAAGAAGGCCGTCACCCTCGTGCAGGAGGCGGGCCGCGACGGCGCCGCGTCCGAGCGTCTCTACCGCCAGCCCTCCTACATGATCGCGCCGCTCGTGGACGGGCACGAGGTCGTCGGCGTGATTTGCGTCACCGAGCGCCTGGAGGAGGGGCCGTTCGGGGAGGAGGACCGCGCCTACATGGAGGGCTTCGCGGACCTCGCCGGCCAGATCGTCGCGAACGCGCTGCAGTTCCGCGCGGCGGACGAGCTCGCGACGATCGACGAGGGCACGCAGCTCTTCAACAAGCGCCACTTCCGCCGCGTGCTCCCGATGGAGGTGGTGCGCGCGAAGCGCTACAAGCACGACTTGACGCTCGCGATGATCGACGTCGACCATTTCAAGCTCTACAACGACGCGATGGGCCACCAGGCGGGCGACCGCGCGCTCGCGACGATCGCGGGAATCCTCCGGGAGAGCTTCCGCAAGTCGGACATCATCGTCCGGTACGGCGGCGAGGAGTTCGCGGTGATCATGCCCGAGACGAGCCGCAAGGAGGGCAACGGCGTCGGCTTCGTCGACCGCGCGCGGAAGAGCGTCGAGGCGGCGGGGCTCGCGTTCGAGGACCCGACCGGACTCCGCCGCGTGCTGACGATCAGCGGCGGCGTGGCGACGCTGCCGCTGCAGGCGCAGACGGGCGAGGAACTGGTCGAGAAGGCCGACCAGGCCCTCTACCGCGCCAAGGCCCGCGGCCGCAACTGCATCGTCGGCGCGTGACGCGCACGCGGCCGTCGGCTGATCGAGATCACGCTCACCCTGCGCTGACCGCGGTTCCTGCTACCGCGGAGGCTTGAACTCGCCGCGGATCTTTCGCACGTAGCGGGTGACCGTCCCGTCCTTCAAGACGCTGATGCGGAGGATCTCCCCACCCACGTCCTTCTTCACGTGGTACTCGGTGCCGCCGAGCGCCTCGGGGCCGGTCACGAGCTCGATCGTCCGGATCGGGCCTCCGGGCACGGCCTTGTTCACCGCGTCGACGACGTTTTTCGGCCACGCGCCCTGCGCGAGCTCGTCCTCCCGGCCAACGACCTTGCCGTCATCCGAGAGCATGAGGAAGATCGAGCGGCCCTGGACCTTCTTCTCGACCTCCCAGTAGCGCTTGCCCTGCGCGATCTCGCGCTCGGCGCTCACGACGGGCCCCGGCACCTCGCGCTCGGCAGCCTCGACCAGGTGCTTGGGCACGCGCGAGACGTCGACCTGCGCGTCCGCGTTGATCACCTTGCCGTGCTCGTCCACCTCCATCACGAACTCGCCGCCCGTCCGGGTCTCGCGCGCGAGATCGACGAGGTCCTTCGACACGCGCGCGCCGCCCATGCACCCGCCGAGCAGGAACGCCAGCGCGCCGACTCCCAGCAGCACACGAATCATGTTCATGTTCACCTCCGTAGCGGGGAGCCTAGCGGATTGGCCCGCGATACGCCAGCGTCGCCGCCATGCAACACATCTGTTGCCGAAACGCGCTGCCGGCCCTGCGAACAGGGCTTCCTCTCGCGGCAGCGAGGACCAAGCGTGCGCGGGGACCGAGCGCGCCTCGAGGCGGTGCGCCAGGCGCCTTGGTCTTAGGAGTCGTGCGAGAACAAATGCGTCAAACACCGAGGCCGGGCGAGACGGCGCGAGGCAAGGAGGGACGACGACGCGTATCCGCGGAGCGATACGCGGAGGAGGAGCGACGCCGCATCGCGTCGTCGCAGCCGGCCGAATGTAGCCGTTGTTCTTGCACGACGACTTAGCTTAGGCGGCCTCCCCCCGCGCCCCCCTCGATAGCCACCACGTCGAGGCGACGTACGCGGCGACGTAGTAGAGCGCCCACGCGCCGTAGAGCTTCAGCTCGTCCGCCCGCTGCGCGATGTCCTTCTCGGACGCGGCCTTCCGGAACAGCGCGATGCTGAGAAGCACGAGCGTCGTCAGCGCGACGAGGCCCGCCATCACCATCAGGAACCCGGTGAACGCGCGGGCCGTGCGCGCGTGCGCGGGATGCGACGGGAACCGCGCGCGGATCAGCACGACGTTCAGCAGGAGGAACGCGATGCTCCCGAGCAGCATGCCCCACGAGAGGCGCGTCAGCTCCGGCGTCGCCGGCGTCGTCGAGATCCACCCGTAGGTGAGGTTCGCGGCGCCCGCGAGCGCGAGCAGCGCAGATGCCGTACGGAAATACAGCAGCGCCGCGAAGGTGCCCGTCCCGTCCACGCGCCCGCGGGCGTCCGAGCGCCACGTGAGCACGACGTGGATGAACGGGAAGAGCGGGGCCACGAGCAGGAACAGCAGCACGAAGCCGAGCAGGCGCAGGATGCCCGGGTCGAAGAAGGGCATCAGATGGCGCCGACGAGGCGGAGCGCGTCGGCGACGGTCGGCTCGTGCTCTGCCGAGAGCGGGACCAGCGGCAGGCGCAGCTCGTTCCGGATGCGGCCCATCCGCTGCAGCGCGAACTTCACCGGGATCGGGTTCGACTCGACGAAGAGCGCCTTGAAGAGCGGCAGGAGCTCCTCGTGGAGCCGGGCGTCCTTGTCGCGGCAGAGGCGCGCCATCTTCTCGGGCACGACGTTGGCCGCGACCGAGATCACGCCCTTCGCGCCGCGGCGCATGCACTCGAGCGTCGCCGCATCGTCGCCGGAGAGCATCGTGAGCGTCGTCTCCGCCGCCAGCCGGCCGACGCGGTCGAGGTCGCCGGTCGCGTCCTTGAGCGCGACGACGCCGCGCATGCGAGCGAGCCGCTTCACGGTCGCCTCCTTGATCGTCACCGCGGTGCGGCCGGGGACGTCGTAGAGGATCACGGGCCGGCCGTCCGCCGCGCGCGCGGCCTCCTCGAAGTGGAGGACGAGCCCCTCCTGCGTGGGCTTGTTGTAGTAGGGCGTGACGATGAGCATGCCGTCGACGCCCCACTGCGCGGCGGCGCGCGTCAGCTGCACGGTGGACCAGGTCGCGTTGGTGCCCGTGCCCGCGATGACCGGCACGCGCCCCTTCGCCGCGGTGATCGCGCGGCGGCAGAGCGCCTCCTTCTCCTCGGGGTGGAGCGTCGCCGCCTCGCCGGTCGTGCCGGCGACGACGATGCCGCTCGTGCCCGAGGCGACGTGCCACTCCACGAGCGACGCGAACGCATCGAGGTCGACGTCCGGGCCCTTGAAGGGGGTGACGATCGCGACGAGCGATCCCTCGAACGCGGCCCCCCGCCCCCCCCCGGACTCACCCACGGATCGCCTTTCGCATCTCTCGCACGGCAGCCTCCATCCCCACGTGCAACGCACGCGCGACGAGCGCGTGGCCGATCGACAGCTCCTCGACCTCCGGGATCTTCGCGACGGCGCGCACGTTGTCGCGGCGGAGCCCGTGCCCCGCGTGGACCTGGAACCCGAGCCGCGACGCGTGCGCGGCGGCCGAGCGCAGCACCTCGAGCTCGCGCGCGGAATGCGTCTCGTTCGGCGCGTCCGCGTAGCGGCCGGTGTGCAGCTCGACGACCTTCGCGCCGGTCCTCGCCGCCGCCTCGAGCTGCGCCTCCTCGGGGTCGACGAAGAGGCAGACGGGGATCCCCTTCTCCTGCAGCATGTTCACGACGTGCGTGACGCCCTTCACGTCCCCGCGCACGTCGAGCCCGCCCTCGGTCGTGAGCTCCTCGCGCCGCTCCGGCACGATCAGCGCGAGGTCCGGCTGCACCTGCAGCGCGAACTCGAGGATGTCGGGCGCGCGCGCCATCTCGAGGCAGAGGCGGGGCGCGGTCGCGCGCAGGATCTCGACGTCGCGCTCGCGGATGTGGCGGCGGTCCTCGCGCAGGTGGACGACGATGCCGTCGGCGCCCGCGTTGAGCGCGAGCACGGCGACGTGCACCGGATCGGGGTACGGCGTCCCGCGCACGTTGCGCACGGTCGCCACGTGATCCACGTTCACGCTCAGCCGGACGGGTTCCATGGAGATTCGCCGTTCAGTTCCCAGCAGACTCGCCGCTCGGTCGCGGGCGGCGCCGCCCATGCTACCGCTCGGCTGCAGCGGCGCGCTACCCTCGGCGGGTATCGTAGGGGGCTCCGGGGGCGGGGTCACCCATGCGGATCATCGGAGGCGAGTGGCGCGGGCGGAGGCTCTTGGTTCCGGAGGGCATCCGGCCCATGCTCGACCGGGAGCGCGAGCGGCTCTTCGGCGTCCTCGGCGGCCGCGTCGAGGGGGCCGCCGTGCTCGACGTCTTCGCGGGGTCCGGGGCGATCGCGCTCGAGGCGCTGTCGCGCGGCGCGCGGCTCGCGACGCTCGTCGAGAACGGGCGCCACGTCCTCCCGGTGCTCCGCGGGAACCTCGAGGCGCTCGGCGCCGGGCCGCGGGCGCGGCTCCTCCCGATCTCCGCCTTCGGGCTGCCGAAATCCGGGGAGCCGGGCCAAGGGTCGGTGGAGATCGCCGTCGCCTGCCCCCCGTTCCCGCTCCTCGAGGACGTGGCACTCCGGCCCCGATTCGAGACCCTCTTCGTCTACATCGCACGGAGTCTCCTCACGCCGGGCGGGATCCTCGTGATCGAGCATCCGGGCCGGCTCGACCCCCTTGGGCTCGGCCTCGGCCCCCCCCGGGACACCCGGCGGACGGCCGCTTCGGCCCTCTCGTTCTGGGACGCCCCCGGAGGCGCTTAAGTCCCCCCTGTCCCCCCGTCGATAGAGCCGCAGGACCGCCGGGGCGTGCCCGCGGGATCCAACGATGTTCTACGCGAACGAGAGCGACATTCCGGTCCGCTTCAGGCGCCTCACGCGCATCGTGGGGATGCTCTCGAAGGTGGACGGGGTGCGCCACGAGCTGGTCGAAGAGATCAAGAGCCAGATCGCGCGCGGCGAGTACCTCACTGAGGACAAGCTCAACGAGGCCATCTATCGCCTGCTCCGCGAAATCATGGCGGATGAGGAGAGGGTTTCATGAGGTTCACGAAGGTCCATCTGGCGGCGCTCGCCTTCGTGGCGGGCGTCCTCCCGGCCGCCGCGTGGGCGGACGGCTGGTTCTCCCGCGCGGGCGAGACGAAAGAGGTCACGCTCAACGAGATCCTGAAGAGCCCCCACGACTATCTCGACGTCGAGGTGGAGTTCAAGGTGTACTTCGACGCGCTCGGCAAGAACTTCAACCCGTACTTCACCCAGTTCGGGGAGGATCAGTACGGGAACTTCTCGGCCTGGCCGATCGACGCCCGGCTCTACGAGAAGCGCGACTTCGAGCGCCCCTATCCCTTCTTCTTCGCCTCCAAGTTCACGAAGGCGTGGAAGAAGGTCAAGGACATCGACCACCTCCGCGTGGTCGAGCTCAAGGGCGTGGTCCGCCAGGTCTTCCGGGGCCAGCCCTGGATCGAGGTCCTCTCCTGGAGCAGCGCGTCCGGCGGCCTCGACGAGGACGACGTGCGCAACGTGATCCACGGTGACGCGGCGTTCGTCGCGGGCAACTACAAGGAGGCGGCCAAGCTCTACGACCGCGCCGACAGCTCCAACCTGCCGGACGGCGTCCGCGCCGACATCCAGCGCCGGCTCGGCGACGCCTGCTTCCACATGGGCGAGTACGGCGACGCGCTCGACGCCTACCGGACGGGCCTCCGCTGCATGCCGGACAACCCGGTCCTGAGGCAGGGCGCCGATGCCGCCGATGCCGCCCGCCAGCGCGCGCGCTCCGAGCGGAAGGGCGAGGCCGTCGACGGCGCGATGCCCGAGGTGGCGTCGCAGGACCAGCCCGTCGTCGAGAACAACGGCGTCGACGAGGTCATCCGGCTCCTCGAGGATCCGGACAAGGTCCAGGCCGAGGTCGTGGCGTGGCGCGAGGCCCTCGAGGCGCGCGCGGCGGAGCTCCGCGGCGAGGCGCCGGGCGCGACGCCGGTCGCGGGGACCGAGGAGCAGAAGCCCGTCGAGGAGCCGGCCGCCGAGACGCCCACGGAGGAGGTCACGGAGCCGGCGGTCGAGGTCGAGAAGGAGGGGTGCGCGGGGACGAGCGAGCCCGTCGTCGAGACGGAGGGGTGCGCGGAGCAGCCGTCCGGCTGCGCCGAGCAGCCCGCCGAGGAGCCGACCGAGGCGGCGGAGCCCACGGAGACCGAGGAGCCCGCCGAGGCTGGGAAGCCCGTCGAGACCGCCGAGCCCGAGGCGGCCCAGCCCGTCGAGGCCGAGAAGCCCGCCGAGGCCGGGCCCGTCGAGACGGCCGAGCCGGCCGAGGCCGAGAAGCCCGTCGAGACCGCCGAGCCCGTCGAGGTCCCGGCGGAGCCCACGGGCGAGAGCGCCTGCGGCGGCGGGATCCCCGAGGAGGGGTGCGCCACCGAGGAGCCGGCCGCGGAGCCGACCGAGACGGCCGGGCTGCCCGTCGAGGAGCCGGTCTGGCAGGGCGACGAGCGCGTGGTCTGGGTCTCGGGTCAGATGATCCGGCTGCCGCGCCTCCCCTTCTTCGGGGCCGAGGACGTGACGGACGACGATCTCCGGGCGATCATCGAGGACGTCATCCTGAACCCGGAAACCGACGAGTAACCGCAACCGGGGCTCTCCCGGACGAACGGGAGCCGGCTTCGGCCGGCTCCCTTTTTCATTCGAGGCGAACATGATCCGCGCGGACTACCCGCTCCTCCTCGACCCCCACCTCGCGCAGCGCGTGTGGGCAGGCACGTCGCTCGGCAAGGGCGTCGGCGAGGCGTGGGACCTCTCCGTCCACCCGCACGGCCCCTGCCTCGTGCGGAACGGCGCGCTCAAGGGGCGCACGCTCGCCGAGGTGGCGCTCGCGTGCGCCGCCGACTTCGGCGGCCCGCTCAAGCTGCTGGCGAAGCGTCTCGACTGCGCGGAGGAGCTGTCCGTGCAGGTCCACCCGGTCGACATGGACCCGAAGACCGAGGCGTGGGTCGCGCTCCGCGCGAAGCCGGGCGCGGGCGTCTACCACGGCTTTCAGCGCGACGTGACGGCCGACGAGGTGCGGACCGCGGCGAGGGACGGCTCGCTCCCGAAACTCCTGCGCTTCCTGCCGCTCGATCCGGGCGGCGCGGTGTTCGTGCCCTCGGGCACGGTGCACGCGATCGGCGGCGGCCTCGTGCTCTTCGAGATCCAGCAGTCGGCGGACACGACCTACCGCCTCTTCGACTGGGGCCGCGACCGCGAGCTCCACCTCGAGGAGGGGCTCAAGTGCGCCGACCTCCGCGCGGCGCGCCCGCTGCCCGAGCCGGCGCAGATCGCGGAAGGCCGCACGCGGCTCGTCTCGTGCGAGCACTTCCACGTCGACCGCGTCGAGGCGGAGGGCTCGTTGCGCGTGGACCCGATGGACCGGTGGCGCGCGGTGCTCGTGGTCAACGGCAACGCGCGGATCGGGTCGCACGAGGCGGGGCCGGGCGAGACCATGCTCCTGCCGAGGGCGATCGGCGCGATGACGCTCTACACGAAGGGCAAGGTCACCGCGCTCGTGTACGGGCCCGGGCCGGGGGGTTAAGGGGTTCCGGGGTCAGGGGGCCTGCGCCCCCGAAGCCCCCCCACCTCGTCGCCTACTCGCTCGACCTCGTGATCGTCACGGCCACGCACGCGATCGCGCCGTCCAGCGCGAGGAAGAGCGGCGCGAAGAGGTGCAGCGCCCCCCACGCCCTCGGCAGGTGCGACGCGAGAC
>DASUGR010000150.1:0-20728 GCA_036273915.1 Planctomycetota bacterium
TCAGCGCTTCTCGCGCCGGGCCTTCGCTTCCTTGAGGATCTCCTCGGCCATCGCCTGCGGCACGGGCGCGTACATCGCGGGCTCCATCGTGTACGTGCCGCGGCCCGACGTGAGCGACCGCAGCAGCGTGGCGTACTGGAACATCTCCGCGAGCGGCACCTTGCCCTGGACCTGCGAGAAGTCGCCGCGGCCCTCGGTGATCGACTCGATCTCCGCGCGGCGCGCATTGAGCGAGCCGATGACGTCGCCGAGGTTGGCGTTGGGCGTCTGCGCGGTCACGCGCATGATCGGCTCGAGCAGCGTGACGCCGACCTTCTCGATCGCGTTCTGGAACGCGAGGCGGCCCGACTGCTGGAAGGCGATGTCGCTCGAGTCCACGGCGTGCGCCTTGCCGTCGTAGAGCTCGGCCTTCACCTGGACGAACGGGAACCCGACGTCGCCGCCGCGCGCCATGGCCGCCTCGATGCCTTTCCGGATCGGCGCGATGAACTCCCGCGGCACCGAGCCTCCCTTGACCGCGTCGATGAATTCGAGGTCGTCGGTCTCCGCGATGTCGAACTTCACGTTGCACACGCCGTACTGGCCGCTGCCGCCCGTCTGCTTGATGTGGCGGCCCTCGGCGTCGACCGGCTTGCGCAGCCGCTGCCGGTAGGCGACGCGCGGCGCGCCGACCTCGACCTCGACCTTGAACTCGCCGAGGAGGCGGCTGCAGATGATCTCGAGGTGGAGCTCGCCCATGCCGGCGATGATCGTCTCGCTCGTCTCGTCGTCGACGAAGTGGCGGAAGGTCGGGTCCTCGCGACCGAGCGCCGCGAGCGCGTCGCCCAGGCGGTCCCGCTCGGCGCGCTTCTTCGGCGAGATCGCCATCGAGATCACCGCGCGCGGGAACTGCATCGCCTCGAGGAGGATCTTGCCGTCGCGCGGGCAGATCGTGTCGCCCGTGACGGTCTCCTTGAGGCCGATGGCCGCGACGATCTGCCCCGCGACCGCCTGGTCGACGGGAAGCCGCTGGTCGGCCTTCATCACGCAGAGCCGCCCGACGCGCTCCTGGCAGCTGCGGCGCGTGTTCCAGACGCTGTCGCCCTGGCGCAGCGTGCCGGAGTAGATGCGGAGGAACGTGAGGTCGCCGGTGCGGTCGTGGATCGTCTTGAACGCGAGGGCGGCGATCGGCCCGTTCGCGTCGCAGGTGCGCTCGACCACTTCGCCGGCGTCATCCGTCCCCTTGATGGCGGGGACGTCGAGGGGGGACGGGAGAAGGGCGACCAGGCCGTCGAGCAGCCGGTGGATGCCCTTGTTGCGCAGCGCGGCCCCGCAGAAGACGGGGTAGACGTCGTTGGCGATCACCGCCTTGCGGAGGACGGCCACGATGTCCTTCGTCGGGATCTCCTCGCCCGCCGCGTACCGCTCGAGGAGGGTCTCGTCGCGCTCCGCGGCGACCTCGACGAACGCCCGCCGGCCCTTCTCGACGGCCTCGCGCATGTCCTCGGGGATCGGGATCTCCTCGCGCTCCTCGAGCGACGTGTAGCGCCACGCCTTCATCCGCACGAGGTCGACGATGCCCTCGAACGCGTTCCCGTAGCCGATCGGGAGCTGGACCGGCACCGCGTTGGCGCCGAGCTTGGTCCGGATCGACTCGACCGCCTTCATGAAGTCGGCGCCGGGCTTGTCCATCTTGTTGATGAAGCAGATGCGCGGCACGTCGTAGCGGTCGGCCTGGCGCCAGACCGTCTCCGACTGCGGCTCGACCCCCTCGCTCGCGTCGAAGACGCAGACCGCGCCGTCGAGGACACGCAGGCTGCGCTCGACCTCGGCGGTGAAGTCGACGTGGCCGGGCGTGTCGATGATCGTGATCGTGTGGTCGTTCCACATCACGTTGACCGCCGCCGACGTGATCGTGATGCCGCGAGCGCGCTCCTCCGCCATGTAGTCCATCGTGGCTTGGCCGTCGTGCACCTCGCCCATCTTGTGGATCTGGCCGGTGAGCTTCAGGATGCGCTCCGTCACCGTGGTCTTGCCCGCGTCGATGTGGGCCATGATGCCCACGTTGCGGTGGTAGAGGAGCGGGCTCGCGCCCTTGGGGCGTTCCGTCTTTGTCGTCTGCGTCACGGCAGTGGTCATATGTCGAGAGGGGAAGGAAGGGAAGAAAACCACCCGGGGGGCCCGAGCGGAAACGGGGAATTCCAACACGAGAATTCGGTTTGTCCAGCGCGGAAGCACAGCGGGGACGCCGGTTCCGCCGCGGAAAGACTTCGCAAAGCGCCTGAATCGCGGGGCCATGACCCCCGGACCCCGCATGGGAGGCCCGATTCCTGTCGCTCTCGCCTGCCAACCTAGCGCGAGATGGCATGGATGGGTGCCGATCCCGAAGCGCGGCTGGAAGAGGCGATCGGGCGGTTCCACGACGGCGACGTCGCGGCCGCCGAGGCGGCGCTCCGCAGGCTGGCCGCCGTCGGCTACAGGTGCGCCGAGGTCGTGATCTACCTCGCCCATTGCGCGCTCGCCGGGGACCGGCTGGTCGATGCCATGCGTCTCTACCGCGAGGCGGGCCGGATGGACCCCGAGCGCCCCGACCCGAGCCTCGGCCTCGCGATCGTGGCGGCGCGGCGCCTGCACTTCACGCGCGCGATCCGTCTCCTCGAGCGGGCGATCCGGATCGACCCGGACCTCCAGGAGGCCCACGACAACCTGATCCTCTGCCACGCGGCGCTCGGCCGCCACCGCGACGCGGAGCGCGCCTTCCGCCGCTCGGTCGAGATCGACGCCGAATCGCCCCACCCGTACTACAACTACGGGTTCGTGCACTTCGACCGCGGGGACGCCGAGCGCGCGCGCGGCTGCTGGCTCAAGGCGATCGAGCTCGCGCCGCAGTACCCCGACGCGGAGCGCCTCGTGGCGAGCTGCGAGCGGGCGCTCGGCAATCTCCCGGCCGCGCGCCGCCGCCTCGAGGCGCTCCTGAAGCGCGAGCCGCGAAACGTCGACGCCTTGTCGGACCTCGGGCTCGTCCACGAGGAACGCGACGAGTGGCAGTCCGCGGTCTTCGCGTACACCCGGCTCCTCGAGGTCGATCCCGCGTGCGCGCGCGCCCGCGCGCGGCTGGGCGTCCTCCTCTTCCGCCACGGCAGCCCCGAGGATGGGCTGTTCCATCTCCGCCGCGCGGCGCGGGAGGACCGCGCGGATCCCGACATCGCGGAGCCGTTCGCGCTGGCGCTCGTCGAGCGGGGCGATCCCGAGGGGGCGTTGGGGGCCGTGCGGGGGCCCGTGCGCGCGCGTCGCGGCGAGGCGGCGCCGCGGCTCGTCCGGGCGCGGGTCCTCGAGCTCCTCGGGCGCCACGGCCGCGCGGCCGCGGAGTACGCGCGCGCGTGCCGGCTCGAGCGGAGCGTGGTCGGCCACCGGTGCGCGCTCGCCAAGGCGCTGCTCCGCGCCGGCGCCGCGGCCCGCGCGGTGCGCGTGCTCGAGGCGTCGCTGAGGATCGCGGAGGAGCCCGGCCCGTACCGGCTCCTCGTGCAGGTGGCGCTCGGGCGCGATGACCCGGCCGAGGCGTCGCGCCAGCTCGCGCGCGGCCTCGGCCGGTTCCCCGACGACCCGGAGCTGCTCGTGCGCGAGGCGGAGTGCCGCCTGCGCCTCGGCGATGCCGCGCGCGCGATCGAGGTCGCGCGGAGGGCGCGCCGGCACGAGCAGGTGCGCGCCGACTGCCTCGACGTGCTCGCGCGCGCCCACCTGCACCTGGGCGAGCACAAACGCGCGATGGAGCTCGCGAACTCGCTCCTCTCCCGCTTCCCCGACGACCCCCGCGGCCTCCAGCTGCGCGGGCGCGCGAGCCTCGCGCACGGCAACCCGACCGCGGCGGCCCGGGACCTCGAGCGCTACGTGCGGCAGCGCCCCGGGGACCCCGCCGGGTACGGCGACCTCGCGCGCGCGCTCGCGGCGCTCGGCGAGCGCGAGCGTGCGGCCGCGCAGGAGCGGATCGGCGCGTTTGTCGCCCAGGCGCCGGGAGGGGCGGCGTGAGCGGCGGCGAGCGCGTCTACGTCGTCCCGCGCGCCGAGCTGTTCCCCGACGGCGCGCCGCACGGCTTCTTCCGCGGGGGGCCGGAGACCTTCGCGCGCATCTACGCGCGAGGGTTCTTCGCCGACCGTGACCGCGTCGAGGAGGACCCGTCGCTGAAGCAGGTGATTCCCTACGCGCTCGTCGTCCGGGAGGATTCCGTTTTCCTCTGCCGCCGGACCGACCGGGGCGGCGAGCGCCGTCTCCACAACCTGCTCTCGGTCGGCGTGGGGGGGCACGTCAACCCCGGGGACGAGGCCGACGTCGTCCTCGAAGCGCTCCGGCGGGAGCTCGGCGAGGAACTCGTCCTCCCCGGCCGCTACGACGCGCGCGTCGTCGGGCTCGTGAACAACGACACGACGCCCGTCGGGTCGGTGCACGTCGGCGTCGTGGCCGTCGTCGTGCCGGGACCCGGCCCCGTGAAGGTTCGCGAGGAGGATACGATGTCCGGCGACTTCATCGCCCGGGCCGACCTGCTCCTTCTGCACGCGCGCTCGCGCGAGAGCTTCGAGGGCTGGTCGGCCCTGCTCATCGACCGGCTCGACGAGGTGCTCGCATGGGGACGACAGCCCGGCTCATCTACGCAGACTCCGAAGGCAGCGCCGACCTCTACTACCTGACGCGGTTCCTCGCCGGCGATCCCTTCCTGTACGTCGAGCAGGGGGGGAGAAAGACCCTCATCCTCTCCGATCTCGAGATCGACCGCGCGCGCCGCGAGGCCACCGTCCACGAGTTCGTGCGGCTGCAGAACCTCACGGAGGAGGTGAAGAAGCGGGTCACGGCGCCGCCGCGCGACCCCGCGGTCCGGATCGGCGCGCACGTCCACGTGTTCGCGGAGCAGCGCCGCATCGACGCGTTCGAGGTGCCGGGGACCTTCCCGGTCGCGGTGGCCGACGTGCTGCGCGGCCACGGCCTCGGCGTCCACTGGCTCCCGCCGCCGTTCGTGCCGAAGCGCGCGACCAAGAGCGCGGAGGAGGTTCGGCACATCCGGCGCGCGATCGCCCACACCGAGGCGGCGATGACCGCCGCGATCGAGCGGATCCGGCGGGCAAGGATCCGCGGCCAGCGCCTCTACGAGGGGAGCACGCCGCTCACGAGCGAGGCCGTCCGGAAGACGGTCGAGCAGGTGCTCCACGACCGCGGCTGCCACCCGTACGAGGCCATCATCGCGGGGGGGGACCAGGGGGTCGACCCGCACGAGCGCGGGCACGGCCCGCTCCCGGCGAACCTGCCGATCATCCTCGACATCTTCCCGCGCGACAACGCCACGCGATACCACGGCGACATGACGCGCACGGTCGTGCGCGGCCGCGCCAGCGCCGTCGCGAAGCGGATGTTCTCGGCCGTCCGCGAGGCGAAGGCCCGGGCGGAGCGGCTGATCCGCGACGGCGTCGAGGGGCGGGACGTCCACGAGGCCGTCAAGAAGACCTTCGAGAAGGCGAAGTTCAGGACGGGCGAGAGGAAGGGCCGGATGGTGGGGTTCTTCCACGGCACCGGCCACGGCCTGGGCCTCGCCGTCCACGAGTACCCGGGCCTCGGCCAGGCGCCGGACCCGCTGTGCGCGGGCCACGTCGTGACCGTGGAGCCGGGGCTCTACTATCCGGGCGCCGGCGGCGTCCGGCTCGAGGACGATGTTCTCGTGACGAGGAAGGGTTGCGAGAATCTCTGTACCCTGCCGGACGAGTTCGAGATCTGACCGGGAAGCGGGGGGGGTCCGGGGGCCGCCCCGCGCGAGGAGGCGATGGACCAGAACGCGGCAAGAGATCTCCTGGGCGTTGCGCCCGACGCGGGCGCCGCCGAGGTCCTCGCGGCCTACGGCCGGCGCTGCCGGCGTCTCAAGCAGGGCGTCATGGAGGCGTGGACCCTCGAGGCGCGGGACCGCGCGCGGCGCGCGCTCAAGAACCTCGTCGTGCTCCGCGACATCGCGCTCGGGCCGATCGACGCGAAAAGGCTCCGCGAGCGCCGCGCGACGGAGCGGACCGTGCTGGTCGACGACTGGTGGCGGCCGGAGGACGGGGTGCCGATGGCGGTGCCCGACCGCGCGGCCGCGCTGCGCTGGCTCGGGTTCACCGGGAGCCCGGCGGTCCCCACGGTGCGTCGCGTGATCGACGCGCGGGCGCGCGGCATCAAGCTGCGGATCGCCCGCGCCACGACGGACTACGACCTGAGGCTCTGGCAGCAGACGCTCTCGGACCTCCGCCGCATCGCCGCCGCGGCGCTCGGCACGCCCCTCGGGGCTTCCGACCTCGTCTCGGACCTCGAGGACACGATGACCGAAGGACCGCCGCGCGCCGCCCCCGGAACCCCCTGACCTCCGGGGCTACGAAC
This sequence comes from Planctomycetota bacterium, assembly GCA_036273915.1. Taxonomy (GTDB): domain Bacteria; phylum Planctomycetota; class PLA2; order PLA2; family PLA2; genus PLA2. The sequence goes on from DASUGR010000150.1 coordinate 6,370, forward strand.
CCTCCTGCACGAGCCCGAACCGCTCGAGGAACGCCGCGACGACCTCGTGGAACTTGGCGTTCTCCTCGACGTAGGGCATCGCCCTCGTCTCCCGGATCGGCGCGACCATCGAGCGGGGGAAGAGCCGCTGGATCCGCTCCGCGTCCGCGTGCCCGCTGAACGGGCTCGACGCGCTCGAGAGGAAGAGCGCCGGCACGTCGATCCGCTTGTGGCGGCTCCACGAGATGTCGGGCACGGTCGCGAAGCCCTGCGGGTCGCGCGCGCGGTGGAAGAGCCAAGCGATCTCGAGGTCGCCGGGGTCGACGAACCCCTCCGCGAGGCCGATCGCGTGGAGGCGCGTGAGGAGCGCCTCGTCGAAGCGCGCGCTCGTCTCCCGCAGGAGCGTCCGCGCGACGAACTTCTCGTTCGCGTCGCCCGCGGCGGCGCCGCGGCGGAGCGCGTCGGCGTACGCCTGCTTGTCGAGCGGCGTGTCGACGAGGATGAGGCCGCCGCAGCGGTCGGGGTGGAGCACGGCGTAGCGCAGCGCGATCCAGCCGGACGCGCCGTTCGCGAGCACGAGGAACCGCTCGATCCCCAGCGAGGCGCGGAAGGCGTCGAGCGCGTGCACGAGCCGGTCGACCGGGTACTCCGGGAGGTCGTCGCCGAAGCCGCTCCTGCCGGTCAGCTCCTGCACGCCGGGCAGCCGCACCCAGCTGATGGCGGCGCGCTCGCGCAGCGGCAGGAGGTAGGGGCCGAAGGCCGCCGTCGTGAACCCGAACGCGGGCAGCACGAGGACGTGGGGGGGCTTTCTGGACGCGGCGCCCTTCTTCCCCGGGACCGGGGCGACCGTGCGGGTCTCGAGCTTCACCCCCTCGTACTCCCCCTGCTTCGGCTCCGCGTCGGCCGGCGCGAACCGCGGGTCGCCCTTGTTCCTGTTCCACCACTCCCTCCAGTCGTCGGGGTCGAGCAGGCAGGGCGCCGGCGTGAGCGAGCGCAAGGTCTCGACGATCTGGAGCGTCGTGCGCCGGTCGGTCTCCTTGCCGAGGGCGTCGATGAGCGCCTCGACCGCGCGCCGGTCCGGGAAGTGCCCGAGCGCGCGCGCCGCCGCGCGCCGGACCGGCGCGGAAGGGTCCCCGAGGGCGAGCGCCAGCACGGTGGCGTTCCCGAGGTCGGGCTCGAGGACGGAGGCCCAGGCCACCGCCTCCCGCGCCCGCGGCCGCGCGTCCCGGAGGAGCGCGGCTCGGGTCTTGAAGACCTCCTCCGATCCCGCGAGCCGGCTAAGCCCCTGGACGGCCTCCCAGCGGGCCTGCCAGCCCGGGGAATCCGCCGCCGCGAGGAGCGCCTCCAACGGGTCGTCCGCGGCGGCCCGGGCGGCCGGGAGAAGGAGGAGGCAGGCGAGGAGGCGCCGCATGGGCTTCCTTTGGAACGCAGGGAACCCGTGCAGTTTCGCACGCCTTCCCGTGCGGAGCGATGGCGGAGGCCGGGAACGGGGGGCTTCCCAAGCGGGTTTTCTCCGTCGTAGGATTTGGCAAGGTCTTCGCAAAGGTCGGGCGGGTCCTGCGGGTGCTCAACCTGCAGGAGTGTGGCGAAGCGTCCGATCCGAGAGATTCGTGGCGAACGGGGCCGAAGCCGAGGGGGCCCCGGCCGTCCGGGGGCGTCCGGTCGAAGCGGGCGTCCCCGGACTTGTGTTCGCCGCGCCCCCGGGCCCCCGTTGCAGCGCCCCTCAGCGCTGGAAGATCGGGAGGTATCCCTCGTCGACGGACAGCGCGAGCACGGCGCAGGCCGTCGCGTAGGGGCGGCCGAACGTGCCACGCTGCGAGCTCGCGCTGAGCTTGTCGTCCCAGAAGCCCTCGCGGCGCTGCTGGGCGAGGAGCCGGGGCAGTCCTTCCTGCTTCCAGATCTCCCAGTGGGATCCGCCGGCGCGGTAGAAGGCCTGCGCCGCGTAGTAGTGGCAGTAGTACTCCCACTGGAGGCGGTCGAGCCCGCCGCGGTAGGCGTTGGCGAGGTACTCGAGCCCCTTCGTGATCGAGCTCGAGTAGTACTCGCCGAAACCGTGCATCGCCGTGAGCGCCGCCGCGGTGAGCGCGGGGGTCGACGTGTCGGCCATGTGGCTGTACTTGAACGAGCCGTCGGACCGCTGCGAGTCGCGGAGGTACTTGAGCCCGCGTTCCTGGACCTCGCGGTCGACCGTGAAGCCCGCGTCGGCGGCGAGACGGAGCGCCTGCACGACCGTGACGGTCACCGAGCCCTCGTGCATCGTCGCGGAGTTGGGCTCGTAGCCCCAGCCGCCCGTGATCGTCTGGGAGTCCTCGATCACCTTGACGGCGAGCCGGATCTTCTCCTTGAGCTCCCGCTCCCGCGCCGCGTCGGCGCGGCCGGTCCCGTAGACGAGCACGAGCGCCTGCGTCGCGTAGCCGTGGCCGTGCATGCGCGAGTCGGCATCCTCCTCGGCGAAGATGAAGCCCGGCGGCTTGCCCTGGCGCACCGTGGTCGTGCTGTGCTTCAGCAGGTAGTCCACCGCGCGGCGCACGACGTCCCCTTGGCCGTTGAAGGCGGCATAGGGGCCGAAGCCCTCCTGGTGGCCCTGCGAGAGGAACGCGAGCACGGAGAGCGCGGTGATGCCGACGACTCCGCCGTCGTCGTCGCTCCCGCACCATGAGCCGTCCCTCCTCTGCTCGCGGGCCAGGTAGTCGAGCCCCTGTCGGACGGCCTCCGCGCGATCCCGCTCGAAGTCGCGGGGGGGGCGCGTGATGTCCTGCGGGCGCGCCGCGGCCGCAAAGAGGAGAACGGTCAGGAGGACCCGCACGCGTAGAGGGTACCCCGCGCCGGGGCCGATGCGATCGAATCTCAGGGGGTCCGGGGGCGTCGCAACGCGTCCCCATCCCACGTTCGGCGGGCGTGCGGCAAAGTCCCGGTCAAGGCCCGGACGGGCCGCGCCGCGCGTTCACCGGTCGCCCTCGGGCTCCTTCTCGGCTTCGCGCTTCGCCCGCTGTGCCGTGTACTCCTCGACGAGCCGGCGGTACTGGATCGGCACGCGGCTGAAGTCGTTCCGGTTGATCCGCTCCTGGTCCTCGGGAGGGAGACGCGCGATCCACGCCTCGACCCGCTTCGCCACCGCGGCCGCCTTGTCTTCCTCGGGAGACCGCGGCTTCCGCTCGTCGCGCTCGCGTTGCTTCGGATCGTCCCGCTGCTGCCGCGGCGACTGGGGCTGCTGGTGCTGTTTCTTCTCCTGCTCCTCGCGCTCGCGCAGGCGCTTCTCGCGCTCCTCGGCGGACTTGGGCTCCTTGGAGTCCCCGGAGCCGCCCTCCTGCATCTGCTGCTGGCGGGGCAGGGAGTCGAGGAGCTGCTGGATCTTCTGGGCCGCCTGGTCCCCCCGCTGGCGCTCGCCCTGGAGCATCTCCTCGAGGCGCTGCGAGATCTCGGAGTGCTTCGACTCGAGCTGCTGCCGACGAGCGGCGCGCTCCTCGGCGCTGCCGCCGCCCCCCTGGCCGCCCTGCTCGGGCGGGAGCAGCTTCTTCAGGTCCTCCTCGACCTGCTTCTGGGCCTCGACCAGGCGGTCCACGCGGCTGATCTCGAGGAGCAGCCGCTCGCTCTCCCTCATGAGGCGCGAGATCTCCGCGACCTGCTCGCGAAGCTTCTCCTCCATCGACCCCTGCTGCGCGGCGGCGAAGCCCGCCGTGATGAGGATCGCGAGGCACGTCCGGGGAATCATCGTCCGCCCTCCTGTTCGGTACCGTTGCCCGCCCCGCCGTCGCCGTCCGCGCCGCCGGGGGGCGCGTCGCCGCCCTCAGGCGGGGTCGCGTCGCCCGCGTTCCCGGGCCCTTGGCCCTGGCCTTGTCCCTGGCCCTCTCCCCCGGGCCCCTCGTCTCCGCCGGCGGGCCCGAGGGGCTGCTCCTCGTGCGAGCCGAAGAGCGACTGCGAGAGCGAGTCGAACAACTCCGCGAGCGACCCCTGCTGGTGGTACATCCGCTCGATGCGCTGCCGGTCGATGTCGGGCATCGCCTCCTTGCCGAAGTCGGGCCGGTTCGCGAAGAACGCCTCGCGTTCCTGGTTGAGCGACTGCTGGAGGACGAGCATCATCCGGATCTCGGCGTCCGCAGGCACGAGCACGGGCTTGTTCTGCACATCGGTGGGCCGCTCGCCGCCCTGCTGCTGTTGCTGCTGCTCCTGCTGCTGGCGATCCTGGATATCGTGCTCGAGCCCCTTGATCGCGAGGTCGAACCTGCGCACGACGTCGCCGAGGAGCTCCTGGGGCAGCAACCCCACCTCGCTCATCTCGAGCTGGGCGGCCGTCTCCTTGAGGTCCGAGGAGCAGCCCTTGAGGATGTAGGTGTAGACGACCGCGCCCTCGCCCTCGACGGCGGTCGCCTTCTCGGCGACGTCGCGCTGGAGCGCGGAGACCTGGTCGATCAGCTGCTTGAGGTCGCCCTTCCGGATGTCGCGCGTCACGCGGCCGCGCTTCTTCACCTCGGCCTCGATCGCCATGAGCATTTCGCGGTGGCCCTGGGCCGCGCGGCGGAAGTTCCGCAGCTCCTCCTTGAGCTTGTAGAGGAGCTCATGCTGGCGAAGCTGCCGGTAGCGGCGCTCCTCCTTCCCGAGCTCCTGCTGCGCCTCTTCCAACGCCTTCTCCGCGCGCTCCTGCGCGCGCTCGGCCTCGTCGGGGTCCCCCTGGTCGAGCGCCTGGCGCGCCTGGCGCATCGCGGCCTGCGCGTCCTGGAGGGAGTCGACGCCCGGCTGCTGGTCCTGCCGCCGCAGGCGCTGCTCGAGCTTCTTCACGGCGTCCTCGAGATCCGCCTGCCGCTCCGCGATCTTCTTCATCGCCTCGCGGGCGCCTGCCGAGGGGTTGCTGTGCGACTCGCGGAGGCCGTCGAGGCTGCGCTTCGCCGCCTCGACCTTCTCGTCGGCCTCCTTCCGGTCCTGCTCCGCGCTCTTGGGCAGGCCCTGCTGGAGCCGGCGGAGCGAGCGCCGGAGCGCCTCGGCGGCCTCCTTCGTGCGCTCGGCCGCGTCCTCGAGCCGCCCTCGCGCATCCACTTCCTTGGCGGAGCGGGCCCCTTCCCCGAGCCCCTTCCCGATCTCCTCCGCGCGCTGCGCCGCGGCCTCGGTGGACGCCTCGATGCGCTTCAGCGCGTCCGCATTCTCTTGCGCCGTCGCCTCCGCGGCCGCCTTCGCCTGCTCGACGAGCTTGTCGAGCTGCCGGATCACCTCGTCCTGGTGCTCCTGCGCCGCCCCGGGATTGTCGCCGCGGATCTCTTCGCGCGCGGCGGCGGCGTGGTCGGCGGCCTCTTTCAAGGCGTCCCGCTGCGCCTCGCCGGGCCGCTGCGCGAGGCTCTTCAGGTCGTCGGCCACGAGCCCCTGCCGCCCCGCGAGGTCCTCGCTGGGGCGCGCGGCGGACGTGAGCTCGCGCATGGAGCGCTCCGCCCGCTCGGCGGCGGCGCGCGCCAGCTCCTCCGCGCGGCGGGCCTGCCCCTCGCGCGCCGCCTCCGCGGCCGCCTTGAGCTCCTGCGCGGCGCGCTCGGCGGACGCTTGCGCCGCGTCGGCCGCCGTGGCGAGCCCCGCCTCCTTCGCCTTCGGATCCTGCGCGAGCGCCTTGAGCGCCGCGGCGAGATCCTCCGCGCGCTTGGCGGCGGCCTCCGCCTTGCGGTCCTCGCCCGCGGCGGGGCCCTTGCTCTCGGTCGGCTTCCCGGCGAGCGCCTCGTGCGCGCGGCGGAGCGCGTCGGCGGACCTTCGCGCGGCGCTCTCCGCCGGGCCCTCCCCCTGGAGGTTCTCGGCAGCCTTGGCGGCCTCGGCGGCGGCCTCTTTCATCGAGGTCTCGGCGGCGGCCGGCGCCTGCGCGGCGGTGTTCTCCGCCTCGCGCGCGACGCTCTGCTCGTCACGGGCGAGCGTCTCCTTGGAGGGCATGCGCGCGAGCGCGGCCTCGATCGCCTCCCGCGCCCGCTCGCGGCTCATCGACTCGTTCCCGACGGCCTCGGCGATCCGGCGCAGCGCGTCCGCCTCGCTCTCGGGCGCGAGGGACGCGGCCTTCTCGATCTCCTCCTTCGCCTTCGCGGGGCCCTCCGCGTCGCGCGCCCGCTCGAGGGCCTCGCGCGCGCCGATCTCCTTCGCGACGGCATCCTGGCGGCGGGCGAGCGAGTCGACCGCGCGTGCCATCTCGCCCCGCGCGTCCTCCGCGTTCGCGGTCGCCTCCGCGTCGCGGGCCTCGCGGGCGAGCGCCTCCAGCTCGGCGAGGGCGCGGTTCGTCTGCGGCGTGAGCGCATCCGACTCCCCGCTGCGGAGCCCCGTCTCCTGCCGCAGGCGCTGCTCGCGCGTCAGGAGGTCGGTGAGTCGCGTCACGCGTTCGCGCGCCTCGTCGATCTCCTTCAGGTCGTTGGCCGCGCGCTTGTCGAGATCCGCGATCTGCTTCGCGAGCCGGTCGAGCTCCCGCGCTCCCTTCTGCGCGGCCTCCTCGGCCGCGGTCGCTGGCATGCTGTTGCGCGTCTGCTCGTGCAGCTCCCGCTGGTCCCGCGCGAGCTTGTCCGCCTCGGCACGCGCGTCGCGGAGGGCCGCCTCCCGCTCGCCGAGCTCCTTGATGTCGTCCGGGCCCATGAGGACGCGCAGGATCTCCTCGAGCGTGTCGACCACTCCCTGGCCGAGCTTCTGCACCTCCTCGGTCGCGTCCGGCCGTTCCTCGAGCGTGTGCGCCATCTGGTCCATCGCGCGCTGGAGGTTCACGAGCATCAGCTCCGTCTTCTCGCTGCCCTTGACGCCGCCGGCCTGGATCTTCTGCTGGAGGATGATCGCGCGGACGCGATCGAGGACGTCCGCCTTCTCCGTCTCGTTGCGGCGGCGCAGGTCCCCCTTGAGAACGTCCATCTTCTGGAGGAGGTCGTTGAGCTGCTGGGCCGCGCGCTTCTGCCGCGTGGCGAGCCTCTGGAGCACCGAGCGGGGCTCGGGCTCCTGGCCGCCCGCGGGGAGCGCGAGCGCGCACAAGAGGGCGAAGAGGAGGAAAGAGGGGGTTCGCATGGGGATGCCTCCTCGCAGGCCGCGACCGGGGCGCGGCCCGCCGGCGCCGCGCGCGCGGCGGAATCGGGAAGATCTCGACGGGCGCATCGCTACTTGGCCTCCTTGCGCAGCTCGTCCACGATGCCCTGCTCCGTCTCGCGGAGGCCCTTGAAGCGGCTGATGACGCCCTCGTAGTTCTCCCACTCCTGCATGAGGCGCGCGAGCTTGTCGAGCCCCTCGAGGATCGCGCGGAGCGCCGTGTCGGCCTCCGTGAGCGCCGCGGCGCGCTCGTTGGGATCGGCCGAGCTGCCTGCGCGGCCGAGGGCGCGGTAGGCGCGCGGGCCGTCGTCGGCCGCCAGGTTGTCGGCGAGGAACGCCATCTCGAACAGCTTCATCTGCGCGTCGCCGAGCCGGATCCGCTTCTCGAGGAACGCCCTCCAGAGCTCGTGGTAGAGCTCGCCGCGGAACGGGGGCGCGCTGGCTTCGGACGGGGCGAGCAGGTGTCGCTCGTAGAAGGGCAGGATCTGCTCGGCGGCCGAGCGGTCGCCGAGGCGATTGAAGACGTAGAGATTCACCACGTTGCCGACGCGCGGCGCGAGCGTCTCGAGCTGCTCGAGGACCCTGCCCTGCGACGCCTGCGCGAGCGCGTTCGCGTGGCGGAACTCCTGGGGCACGTTCGACACGTCGCGCGCGAGCGCGATCTTCTCGGAGGTGTCCCGGGCGCGTTCGTCGGCCCTCCGCACCGTCTCGCGCAGCTCCTGCTGCCGCCCCTGCAGGATCTGCGTCAGCTCCTCGTCGCCGACGATGTCGACACGCTGGGGACTCCGCGTCTCGCGCGTGCGGCCGCCCGAGTCGCGCGCCTCGAGGGAGAACGTGAGCTTGTCGCCCTTGTCGATGAGCTTGCCGTCCGTCCGCGGGAGCCGGGAGAGGTCGATCGAGAAGACGCCGCGGATCTCGGTGTCGGTCCGCTCCGCGGGGACGAGCCCGCGGATCGCGTCGCCGCCGGACTCGCCCGCGTTCACGCGGTGCTCCGGCTCGTCGTTGATCTTGTACTTGAACGTGACGCTCTCGACGCTGTAGTCGTCCTGCGCCGCGAACGCGACGAGCACCACGCCGGCGGCGAGGTACTCCGACTGCGCGGCGGGCGTCCGCACGCGGATCGACGGAGGCTGGTCCTGCACGACCTGGAGGAGGAACGTGTCCGCGCCCGGGTCGTTCTCCTCGCCGTTCGCCCCGACGAGCCGCAGCGCGTACCGGATGTTCCTGTCGGCCGCGACGTCGAAGACCGCGACGTCCGGCTTCGCGAGCTCCATCGGCGTCGGCTCGTCGGTGCCGACCATGACCGACGCCTCGCGAAGCGGGAGGTTCGTGTGCACCCGCACCTTGAGCTTCGTGCCCTGCGGCACGCGCTGCCCGCCGCCCTCGAGCGTGGCCGGCGGCCTGCCGAGGTACTCGGGGTAGGTGGCGTCCATCTGGATGCCGAGCACGGACGGCGGCGTCAGCGCCTCGATCGTGTACGTGTCCGCCCGGTCGTCGTCGCCGCCGGTCACGGTGAACTGGTAGGACGCGTACACCTTGAGCGTGAACGCGAAGAGCGACGCATCGTCGGCCGCCGGCGTGAGGTCGATCTCGTCGGCCTGCGCGGGCCCGGCGCTCGTCTCCCAGAAGGTGAAGCGGACGCGGTCCGGCGCGGAGCCCTCCGCGCGGATGCGGATGGTGGCCTCCCTCCCCATCGTGACGCGGCTCGGGACGCCGGGCTCCATGCCGTCGACGACGAGCGTCGTGCGGCGGGGCCACGAGACCTGCCGCAGCAGCAGCGAGCGCCGGAGGAAGATCGACGCGAGGTCCGGCCGCGCGGCCGCCGCCGTGCCGAGCAGGAGCGCCACCGCGCAGGCGGCTGCGGCCCAGCGCCCGGGGATCCTCGCGGCCGCGACGCGCGCGAAGGGGATCGTGGCCGTCTCGCGTACGGTCTCCTCGACGACCGCCCGCATGAGGTCGCGCGAGTCCTCGTTTTCCGGATCCTTCTCGGCGGTCGCGAAGGCGAGGCTCGAGCGGAGGCGGTCGTTGAGGCGCGGGTGCGCGCGCTCGACGACCGCCGCGAGCGTCTCGTCCGGCAGGTCGCGCAGGAGCGGGCGCAGCATGTGGCGCACGAGCACGGTCCCGGCGCCGAGTCCCATCAGCGCAAGAAGCACCGCGCGCACCGACAGGGGCAGGCGGAGCGCGTAGTCGAGGCCGAAGAGCAGCACCAGCGCCGTGCCGAGGAAGACCGTGAGGCGGCCCGCCCCCAGCATGAGCAGGAGCCCGCGCACGCGCGTTCTGAGCCCCCGGAGCCCCCTCCGGATCGGGTGGACGAGGTCCTCGAGGTTCATCGACGCGCCTCCGCGCGGACGCCGCCGCGGGGATACGAAACGAAGAGCGCCTCCCCATCCGTCACGGGACGCGGGAGGCGCAGGTCGAAGGTCCATCGGGCGCCGGGCGCCAACGGCTGCGGTCGGAAATCGTCCGGCGCGAGGGGGAAGTCGTGCCCGCCGTAGCTCGCAAAGAAGAGCGGCTCGCCGGCCTTCGAGGGGGCCACGTCGATGGGATCGGGCATGTCGTTGCGCAGGGTGACCCGGATCGACGAGGCGTCCATCGTCCTCGCTTCGAGCGTGGGGCGTCGGAACCAGGAACGGGGGGAAGGGGGCAGGGGGGGAGGGGGGGCGGCCGATGCGAAGAAGGCCTCGCCGGGGCCGGCGACGGCCTCACGGTCTCGCCAGGCGCATCGCACATGGCCCGACTCCGTCCAGACGAACGCAGGCTCGCCCCGCTCCACGAGGAACGCCGTGCCCATCGTCTGCGCGACGAGATCGCCGGCGACGACGGCGAAGCCGGATCGCCCGGGGGGCACCTCCAAAAACACACGGCCCGCGCCGAGCGCGAGCCGTTTGTCGGGAAGCAGCCGGATCGTCGTGCCGGCGTCCATCGTGATCGTGACGCCGTCCGGCGTGACGACGCGCGCGACGTCGGTCGCCTCGAAGACGCCGGGCTCGCGCTCGATGACGTGGCCGTGCACGGACGTGAGGCCGGGGCCGCGATCGGGCCAGAAGAGCGCTGCCACGATGAGCGCCGCGGCGGCGAGCGGAAGGCGGAAGCGCTGCCAGGGCGAGCGGGCGGGCGCGGGCGCCCCCTCGATGCGCTCGCGGATCGAGGCCCAGAGCGCGGGGGGAGGCTCGATCGCGGGCGCCGCGTCGTGGAGGCGCAGGTGGCGTTCGATTTCCCGGAGCTCCCTGGCGAGGTCCTTGTCGGCCGCGATCGCCCCGGCGACGCGCGGTTGATCCTCGGGGGGGAGTCCGCCGAGAGCGAAGGCGACGAGATCCTCCCGCGTGACGTCCATTCACTCCTCCAGATACGACGCGAGCCGGGCTCGCAGCAGCTTCTCCGCCAGCGCCACCCGGCTCTTCACGGTCCCCACGGGGATGTCGAGGATCGCGGCGATCTCCGCGTAGGGGAGCTGCTGGTAGCGCGCCAGCACGAACGCCGCGCGCAGCTTCTCCGAGAGCTCGGCGACCGCGCGGCCAACGGCCTCGGAGACCTCGTTCGCGCGCGCCGCGCCCGCGGGCGACCCGTCGCCCCTGGCGTCGGGCACGAGCGACAGCTGGGCCTGCGCCTCGTCGCCGCCCGCGCCGGTCGCGAAGGGCCGGCGCTTGATCTTCTCCCGCTCGTTGAACCAGAAGTTCTTGGCGATCTCGAAGAGCCAGGTCGAGACCTTGCCGATGGGGCGGTAGCTCGCGCGCGCCCGCCAGACCCTGAGGAAGGTCTCCTGCAGGTAGTCCTCCGCGGCGACGCGGTCGAAACACATCTGATGGAAGAAGTTCAGGAGGGGGTGCGCGTAGCGGGCGTAGAGCAACTCGAAAGCCCTCACGTCGCCCGCTTGGATGCGGGCCATGAGCTCCTGATCGGAGCGGTCGTCTCGAATCCCACTGGCCATATAACCGCTACGGTTCCCGAGGGTTCGGCGCGAGCCTAGCACCGGCCGGTTGTGCGCGCAAATGTTTATACAACAATGGGTTACGTCGAAACTCCCGCGGGGGCGGTCTGCCCCCGGAGCCCCCTCGCCTCCCGCAGGCAGGACCTACCGCTGGAAGATCGGGAGGTAGTGCTTGGGCACCTGGAGGATGATCGCCGCGACCGAGGTCGAGAACGCATCGCCGACGTGCCGGGCCCTCCAGGACGTCTCCGTGCCGCGGGGGCCCTTGGTCGTGTAGGCCCTCTCGAGCAGGTGGTCCCGGACCATCGCGTACCACTCCCGCCACGTCTCGCCGCCCCGCGTGTACATCGCCTGCGCGGCGTAGTAGTTGCCGTAGAAGTAGAAGTAGTGGTCGTCGTACTCCTGCAGCACGGCGTCGTAGGTCCGCTGGAGGTAGCTCAGGCAGTCGCTGATCCTCGGGACCCGCGCGATGTCGTGCTGCATGCAGAAGCGGTACACGTCGCCGTCGGAGTAGAGCCCCGCCTGGTAGATCGTCGTGAGGCCCGCGGCGGTGAGCGCGAAGCTGTTGCGGTTGAAGGGCACGTCCTTGTGCTGGTACAGGAACGCGCCGCGCTCGCCCTGGCGGGTCACCGCCGAGTCGAGCACGTACTTGAGCGCCTTGTCGATGTTCTCCTTCGGCACCTTGACCCCGATGTTGCTGGCCTCGCGCAGCGCGACGACCTGGCACACGGTGATCGACATGTCGCAGTCCTGCGCCCCCGGAGCGTACCGCCAGCCGCCGAGCCCGTTCTGCGACTTGTACGTGAACTCGACCGCGCGGTCGAGCCGGTCGCGGAGGATCGGGTTGCCCGTCATGCCGTACACCTCCGCGAGGAAGAGCAGGCTGAAGGCGTGGCTGTACATGCGGCTGCCGTTGCGCGTGATGTAGCCGTCGTCGTGCACGGAGGAGAGCACGAACTCGAGCGCGTCCTCGACGACGTCCCCGTAGGGGCCCTCGCCCGGAAGATGGCCCCCCGCGAGGAACGCCATGCCCGCGAGCGCGGTCACGCCGAGGTGCGGCAGGCCGCCGGCGGGCTGCCGCGCGGGGTCGGCGCGGTAGCCGTCGTTGATCTTGAAGCCGAGGACGGCGTTCCATGAGCCCTTCGCCTCGCCGTTCCGGTTCTGCCGCTCGGCGAGCCAGCGGAGCGCGCCCTCGACCGCGTCGTCCGTGCGGTCCGTGTAGAGCGTCTGGCGCGGGCGGATCTCCTCTTGGGCGAACGCGCCGCCGCCGAGCACGGCAAGGAGGCTCAGGAGCGCTGTCAGGCGAAGGTGCATCGGCCTCACCCAGAGTATACGTCGGGGCGGTGTCCTCCGGACGGTCCCCACGATAGTTCCATCGGCCAAGAGGCAGCCCGGACGCAAGGGCAGGATCCCCCGCTTGCTACTTGGGCCCGTAGGCGAAGACCCAGTTCGTGTCGGTCGTGACCAGGAGCATCCCGTTCTGGACCCTCGCGCTCGTCGACTTCATGTCCGCGCGCGGCAGCGTGATCTCGTCGATCAGGTCGCCGGAAAGCGGGTCGAGGAGCCGGATGCGGTGCGTGCCCAGCCGGCCTCGCCGGGGCGCGATCGACACGACGAGGACGCCTTGGGCCTCGACCAGCCTCGCGACCTCGCCGCTGTTCTCGGTCAGCTCCACCGAGAATCGGACACGCAGGTCCGGCAGCTCGTAGGCGGACAGCCGCGCCGGCGCCTCGCCGGTGGTGGGGGTCACGACCAGGAGCAGGGAGTCGTGGCGCGGCTGGGGCTCGGGGTCCAGGTAGCGGTCCTCGTCGTCCCCGGCGTGCGGGATGTCGAGCCTCGCGATCGACTTGATCTCGCGTCCGGTCTCGAGGTCGAGGACCGTGGCGCCGCGGCTGTCGTCGACCGCCGCGACGAAGTCGCCGACGACGTTCATGTGCCGGAGGGAGCGGCTCACGTCGTCCGCGCGGGAGCGATAGGTCCAGACCACGGCGGCGTCGCCGTCCGCTGCCGGGTCGAGGAGGAGAAGGGAGTAGGCGTGCCGGTACTGGAACCCCTGTCCCTGCTGCCGCGTCCCGACCCCGACCAGCAGGCGGCCGCCGGGAAGCAGGAACGGCTCGAGCCGCCGCTCGGCGCCCGGCGACGACTCGAGCGTGATCCGATTCTCGATGGCGCCGCTGGTCGGGTCGAAGGCCCACACCTCCACCGGCTGCGTGCTGAGGAGGAGCAGCCGGTCCTCGTGCGCGACGACCTGGTAGCTGGCCGCGGGCGGGTCCAGCGCGCCCGCCGGCACCAGCTGGGACCAGAGGAAACTCCCATCCACCGGCTGGACGGCCGCGAGGCCCGCCTGGCCGCGGATGCCCCGCTCCCGGTACAGGAGGAAGACCTGGCCGCGGTGCTCGACGAGGGAGAGCGCGCGGCCGCGGTCGGGGACCGGCCGCCGCGAGACCGGCCGGCCCGTGGCGGCCTCGAAGACGTGGACGAAGCCCTCGGTGATCGCGCAGAGGCGGTCGCCCACGAGCACCAGCGGGCCCTTCGGCTGGTCCATCGCGAAGTCGATCGCGTAGCGCTCCGCGCCGGTACGCGCGTCGAGCACCCGCACGCGCGTGCCCGCCTTGAGGACGACGGCGTCCCGGAGGCACTCCGGCATCTCGCCGAGCAGGTCGGGGACCTCCGGCGTCGGATCGTTCAGGAACTCCTGCGAGAAGTAGAGGGCGAGCTTCGGGGAGAGATCGCGTCGGCGCGCGCTCCGTGCGAGCGACGCGTAGGGCTCCCGCGCCAGCCAGCCGTCGGCGATCGCCCCCGCGCGGACCTTCGTTCCGTCCGGCCGGGACACGAGGGCCTCGGCGTGCCGGCTCTTGAGCCTCAGGAGCGCGGCGTAGGCGGGGCCGTGCGAGCCGCGCTCGTCCAGCGCCTGGACCATGAGGACGAGTCCCTCCGCGACGAGCGGCGAGGTCGTGTGCTCGGCGAGGAACTGCTGCATGGTCCGGGCGGCGCCGGCCGGGTCCTTCGCGCGCAACTGGCGGCGGGCGAGCTCGATCGCGGCGGCGTCCGCGGCCTCCGCGTTCGCGTAGATGCGCAGCCCGCGCGCGAGCGCCTCGAGGTCGTTGCTCGCGAGCGCCGCCTCGAAGAGCTTTCCCGCCTTCTTCTCGTAGGGCTCGTAGGCGTCGCGGTGCTGCTCGAGGAGTCTCCTGATCCGCCGGCTCGCGAGCCTGCCGTCCTCGCCGTCGGGATCGCGCTCGACGAGCTGCTGGAGGAAGGCGAGCGCGCGGCGCGGCTGCCCCTCGTCGACCTGGAGCTCCGCGAGGCGCAGCAGCGCCCAGCTCCGCAGCGGACGGCCGGTCGTCTCGTCGGGCGCCTCGCCATGGTCCCGCTCGACGGCCCGGAGGTTTCTCGCCCGCCACTTGCGCGCCTCCTCCTCGCCCGCGCCCGCGAGAA
>DASUGR010000151.1:0-29411 GCA_036273915.1 Planctomycetota bacterium
GAAGACCGAGGAGACGGTCGTCGGGTTCACGACGATGTAAAGCGAGAGGAACGCCTGGACGGCAAAGCCCTTGAGGATGCCGTCGAGTTCCGCTCCCATGCCGAGAGCGTAGCAGGCCGGGAGCGGGTACAGTATCCTCGGACTCGAGGGAGGTCTCCATGGAGGACGGAAGGATCCGCGTCTCGCGCCGCGACGTCCTGCGCGGCGCCGGGGCCGCCGCGCTCGTCGGCGCGGTCGCGCGCGGCCAGGAGCCGGCGGCGGCGGAGGGCCTCGTCCGGATGGGCCCCGACGCCGTTCCCGTCCGCCTCACGCTCAACGGCGCGGCGAGGGACGTCTCCGTCGAGCCGCGCGTGACGCTCCTCGACGCGCTCCGCGAGCGGCTCGACCTGACCGGCACGAAGCGCATCTGCGACCACGGCGCGTGCGGCGGCTGCACCGTGCTCCTCGACGGCAAGCCCGTGAACTCCTGCCTCGTGCTCGCGGTCGATGCGGCCGGCCGCGAGGTGCTCACGATCGAGGGCCTCGCGCGCGGGGACGCGCTGCACCCCGTGCAGGCCGCGTTCGTGAAGCACGACGCGGCGATGTGCGGCTTCTGCACCCCCGGCATGGTCATGTCGTGCGCCGCCCTGCTCGACGCGACGAAAAACCCGACGGAGGAGGAGATCCGGCACGCGCTCGCGGGCAACCTCTGCCGGTGCGGCACCTACCCGCACATCTTCGCCGCCGTCCGGGAGGCGGGGGGGGCTCAGGGGGCCGGGGGGGCCGGGGGCGCGGGGGAGGGGGCGCGATGAGCGAGCTCCGACTCGGATTCCCCGGGAACGAGAAGAAGGAGGACGTCGAGATCCCCCCCGGAACCCCCCCGCCTTGGGATCTTTCGACGCCGCACGCGGTGGTGGGCAAGGACCACCCGCGCCTCGACGCGGTCGCGAAGGTGACCGGTCAAGCCAAGTACGCCTACGACATCCGCTTCAAGGACCTGATCTACGCCAAGTTCCTCCGTTCGCCGCACGCGAGCGCCAAGGTGAAGCGCGTCGACCTCTCGAGGGCGAAGGCGATGCCGGGGGTCGTCTACACCGAGGCGTACGAGGGCGAGACGATCCGCTTCGCGGGGCAGCAGGTCGCGGGCGTGGCGGCCGAGAGCGAGGAGATCCTCGACGACGCGCTCCGCGCGATCGTGGTCGAGTACGACGTGCTCCCCTGCGTGACGACCGTCGAGGACGCGCTCAGGGACGGCGCGCCGCAGGTCCTCGCGGACGGCGCGAACCTCCGCGAGGGCCGTCCCCAGGGCAACCTGCAGCTGGTCGAGAAGGCGCACGCCGAGGCGGACGCCGTCGTCGAGGCCCTCTACCGGACGCAGGTGCAGACGCACTCCTGTCTCGAGACGCACGGCTCCGTGTGCAAGTGGGACGACGGGAAGCTCACCGTTTGGTCCTCGACGCAGAGCACGTTCGGCGTGCGGGACGGGATGGCGCGCACCTTCGGCATCCCGCAGTCCGACGTCACCGTGATCACCGAACACATGGGCGGCGGGTTCGGCTCGAAGTTCGGGCCCGACGCGTGGGACCAGTTCTGCGCCCGCGCGGCGCGCGCGGCGAAGCGGCCCTGCAAGGCCCTGCTCGACCGCCGCGAGGAGCACATCGCCGGCAACCGCCCCGACTCCATCCAGAGGTGCCGCTTTTCCGTAAAAAAAGACGGTACCCTCATGGGCGCGGAGGTGCGCTCGCAGGGCACCTCGGGCGTCTCCGCGGGCGGCGCCAACGTCTACAACCCGGGGCTCTACCGCTTCCGGGCTGCCTACAGCCAGCAGGACACCGTGCTCACGAACGCGTCGTCGGGCCGCGCCTTCCGCGCGCCCGGCCACCCGCAGGGCGTCTTCGCCCTCGAGGGCATGATCGACGAGCTGGCCGAGGCGATCGGGATGGACCCGCTCGAGCTCCGGAGGAAGAACGATCCGAACGTGGTCCGCCTCGCGGAGTACGAGATCGGCGCCAGGGAGATCGGCTGGCACCGCCGGAAGAAGCCGGGCTCGGACACCGGCCCGGTGAAACGCGGCCTCGGCATGGCGTCAGGCCGCTGGGGGCACAACGCGCGGCCGGGCACCGAGGTCAGGTGCACGATCGGCCGCGACGGGTCCGTGCTCTTCGCGAACGGCTCGCAGGACATCGGCACCGGCACGCGCACGGTGATCGCGATCGTCGGCGCCGAGGAGCTGGGGTTGAAGCCGTCCGAAGTCGAGGTGCGCCTCGGCAACACGAACGACCCCTACGGCCACGGCAGCGGCGGCTCGGTCACGACGCCTTCGATCGCGCCGCCGGTCCACGCGGCGGCGTGGCAGGCGAAGCAGGAACTCCTGAAGCACGTCGCGGCCGCCGTCGGCGGCGACGCGCAGAAGATGGACCTACGGGACGGCAAGGTCACGGGCGCGCCGCGCGAGCTGACGTTCAAGCAGGCGTGCGGCACGATGCCGGTCGATCAGCTGACCACGCTCGGCCACATGGCGCAGAAGTCCGGGCGCGGCGGCGGGCACCTGTACCCGTCGTTCAACGGCGAGGTCGCGGGCGTCCAGTTCGCCGAGGTCCTTGTCGACACGCGCACCGGCGTGGTCCGCGTGGTCAAGATCGTCGCGGTCCAGGACTGCGGCCTCGTCATCGACCCGCTCACCGCGAAGAGCCAGATCAACGGCGGCGTGATCCAGGGGATCTCCTACGCGCTCTTCGAGGAGAGGATCCTCGACCGTCGCACGGGCGACCAGGTCAACGCCGACTTCCTCGGCTACAAGATCGCGGGCACGCTCGACATGCCCGAGATCGTGTCGATCCCGTTCTCGGTCTCGCAGGGGATGACCTCGACGGGCGCGTCGAGCCTCGGCGAGCCGCCGACGGTGCCGACCTCGGGCGCGATCGGGAACGCGGTCGCGAACGCGCTGGGCGTGCGGGTCCGGTCGCTCCCGATCACTCCGGCCAAGGTGCTCGCGGCGCTCGGAGGTGCCCGATGAAGGCGTTCGCCTACCTCACCGCCGACGGCTTCGAGGCCGCGTCGCGCGCGCTCGCGGGGAAGGGGCCGCGCGCGGTCGCGAAGGCCGGCGGCACCGACCTGCTCCCGCTCCTGAAGAGCCGCCTCTTCGAGCCCGACGAGGTCGTCAACCTCCAGCGCATCCGGAGCGACGGGAGGAACGGCGAGCTGGGCGCGCTCGCCACGCTCGCCGAGGTCGCGGCGGCGGCGTGGGTCCGCGAGGACTTTCCGGCCGTCGCGAAGGCCGCGGGCGAGGCGGCGACGCCGCAGATCCGCAACGCGGGCACGGTGGGGGGCAACCTCTGCCAGCACACGCGGTGCTGGTACTTCCGCGACGCCAACTACACCTGCCACAAGCGCGGCACCGGCGACTGCTCCGCGGCGCCCGACGGCGCGCAGAACCGCTACCACGCGATCTTCCCGCACAAGCGCTGCGTCTCCGCGCACCCGAGCAACCTCGCCCCCGCGCTCATCGCGGTCGGCGCCAAGGTCATCTGCGTCCACCCCGACGGCGACCGCACGGTGGACGTCGAGCTCCTCTACGACGAGGGGCCGAAGGGCCGGACGAGCGACACGATCCTGCGCGAGGGCGAGCTGATCCGCGCGGTCGTGCTGGAGCCGACGCCGCTCGCGAAGCGCTCGACCTACGTCGAGCTGCGCGAGCGGCAGAGCTTCGACTTCGCGCTCGCATCGGTCGCGGCGGCGATCGAGCTCGACGGCGACGTCGTGAAGGACGTGCGGATCGCGTTCGGCGGCGTGGCGCCGATCCCCTGCCGCGCGAAAGCCGCCGAGAACGCGATCCGCGGGAAGAAGCTCGACGTCGACGCGGCCGCCAGGGCCGCGGTCGCGGGCGCGACGCCGCTCTCGGACAACGCCTACAAGGTCCCGGTCCTGAAGGAGCTGGTGCGCCGGGCGCTTACGGAGTTGGCGTCATGAGCTGCCGGCTCGGATTCGAGGGGGTTCCGGGGGCCGCCCCCCGGACCCCCCTTCTTCCTCTCGCGGAGGCGTCATGAAGCCCCTCGAGGCGTGCTACTACCTCTGCAACAAGGCGTTCTACTGCGGTCCGCTGCCGAAGGGCGCGGAGCCGCCGAAGACGCCCTGCTGGTGCCTGAAGACGAGCAACGCGGTCGGGCCGGACGGCCGCGAGGTGAGTCTCAAGGCGTGCGGTCGCGATCGCTCCTGCTACCGGCCGGAAGTCGACCTCTGAAGCGCGGCGCGCTGGGCGTCCTCTTCCTGACGGTCTTCATCGACCTGTTGGGTTTCGGGATCGTGCTCCCGCTGCTGCCGCGGTACGGGGAGGATTTCCACGCCTCGGGCGGGCAGATCGGGCTCCTCTTCGCCGCCTTCTCCGGGATGCAGTTCCTCTTCGCGCCCCTGTGGGGGAGGCTGTCGGACCGGTTCGGGCGGCGCCCGATGATCCTCCTCGGGCTCTGCGGCTCGGCGGCGTCCTACCTGCTCTTCGGCCTCGCGCAGAGCTACCTCGTGCTGCTCCTGTCGCGCGCGCTCGCCGGCGTCTTCGCGGCGACGATCGGGACGGCGCAGGCCTACATCGCCGACGTCACCGGGTCGGGGGAGCGCGGGCGGGGGATGGCGCTCATCGGCGCCGCGTTCGGCATCGGCTTCACGTTCGGCCCCGTGCTCGGCTGGGTCACGCACGACTTCCTCGGGCCCATGTGGCCGGGGTTCTCCGCGGCGCTGCTGTCGACGGGCGCGCTCGTCCTCGCCTGGCGGAAGCTGCCCGAGCCGGAGCGGCACCGGACGCACGAGCGCACCCGCCGCTTCGCGGGGTTCGGCCACGTCGTGCAGAGGAGGCCGGTGCTGCTCGTCGTGTGCCTCCAGTTCGTGGCGACGTTCGCGTTCGCCTCGTTCGAGGGCACGCTCGCGCTTCTCACGGACAGGAAGTACCAGATGCAGTTCCGCGGGAACGGGCTGCTCTTCATGTACATCGGGGCGTGCCTGCTGGTCGCGCAGGGGTTCCTCGTCCGCCGGCTGATGCCCCGCGTGGGGGAGCGCCGCTTCTCCCGGATCGGCGCCGTCTGCCTCGGCGTCGGGCTCCTCGCGATCCCGCTCAGCGGGGCCACGATCGGGTCGGCGCTGCCCGTCTTCGCGGTCACCGTCTTCGGGTTCGCGATGCTCACGCCCTCGCTCGCGAGCCTCCTCTCGCTCCACACGCCGGACGGGATGCAGGGCGAGGTGCTCGGCGTCGGGCAGTCGGCCACGAGCCTCGCGCGGATCCTCGGCCCGTGGGTCGGGAACGTGCTCTTCGCGCGGCACATCGACTCGCCCTACTTCATGGCCGCCGCGGTGATGGCGCTCGCCGCCGCGGCGACGCTGCTGCTCCCGGGCCGCCCCTCCGATCCAGTAGGGGAGGCCGCCGCCGCGCCCTGACCGCATGACCCTCCTCGCCGCGCTCGTCCTCGGCATCGTCCAGGGGCTGACCGAGTTCATCCCGGTCTCGTCGACGGCCCACCTGCTCGTGGGGGAGGCGCTCTTCCGCCTGCCGCCCGACGACCCGCGGGTGTTCGCCTTCACGGTCCTCGTGCAGCTCGGCACGCTGGTCTCGCTCCTCGTCTACTTCCGGGCGGACGTGGTCGCGCTCCTCCGCGCGTTCTTCGCGCGGCCCTTCTCGACCGCGGCGAACACGCTCGGGTGGTACGTGATCCTCGGGACGGTCCCCGCGCTCGTGGCCGGCAAGCTGCTGAAGCCGCTCGTGGAGGACCTCTTCAAGGCGCCGCTCCTCGGCGCGGCGATTCGGCTCTTCGTCGCGGCGGGCGTGCTGACGCTCGCGGAGTACCTCGGGCGGAGGACGCGGAAGCTCGACTCCATGCGCGCGGGCGACGCGGCGGCGATCGGCCTCTTCCAGGTGCTCGCGATCTTCCCGGGGTGCTCCCGTTCGGGCAGCACCATCGCCGGCGGGATGCTGCTCGGGTTCGAGCGGCCGTCGGCGGCGCGGTTCGCCTTCCTGCTCTCGATCCCGGTGATGCTCGCGGTCGGCGTCTACGAGTCGAAGGAGCTCGTCTCGATGCCGGATCTCGGCTCCTTCCTCCCGCCGCTCGCGGTCGGGTTCGTCGCGGCGGCGGTCGTCGGGTGGCTCGCGATCGGCTGGCTGATCAGCTACCTCTCCCGGCGGTCGCTCTATGTGTTCGCGGTCTACTGCGCGCTGGGCGGCCTCGCGTGCCTCCTCGCGGCGTGAGGCGCAGGGGGTCCGGGGGCGCGGCTGCCGCGGGACGCGGAGGGGTTCTTCAGTCGACGACGCGGAGGCCGAAGACGATCTCCGCCTTGTACTGGTCGTCGGTGACCTTCTCGGTCTTGCCGGGATCCTGCTGGTCCTGCCCGGTCGCGCGGCGGAGGTGCAGCTCGATCGTCTTCACGATCCCGCCCGAGGCGCGCTCCACGGACTCGCAGAAGCGCACCACCTCGCCCCGGCGCATCGGCGGCGAGGCCTTGCCCTGGCCGTACTCGTAGGTGAACCGCCTCTCGTGGCCCTTGACGCCGCGGCCGAGGTTCACCGTGTCGGAGGTGTACCGCGAGCGGCTGAGGTTCATCGTCTTCTCGACCCGTTCGATGAGGACCCTCTCGCCGCCGTCGCGCAGCTCGCTCTTCGCGATCTGGTCCACGAGCCCCTTCACCTCGGAGGCGAGCTGCTTCATCTGGTCGGCCTCGCGCGGCGCCCGCGCGATCGCCTCCTCGTACGCGGAGGCCTGCGCCCAGGAGTCGTACGCCACGTAGGACAGCACGAGGAGCAGGATCCCCATGACGATCACGTAGAGCTTGACGGGATCCTCGGTCATCGCTCGAGCCTCTTGAACACGAACGTGATCCTCTGGAGGTTGGTCCCGCTGAGCGGCGAGGCGCCCCACTCGTCGAGCTTCATCTCCGAGAGGAAGTCCACCTTCTTGAGCCCCTCCTCGAGCCGCTGGCCCGCCTCGACGTCCGGCAGGATCATCGCGAGCGTGACCTGCTTCTGCGTGATCTCGATGGTCTCGAAGTCGATGAAGTCGATCTGCTCGTGGAGCTTGCCGACGATCGCGAAGACCTCGTTCCACACCTGGAGCGCGCTCGTGATCTGCGGCAGCCCCTTCGCGTCGCCGACGATCGTGTGCAGGTTGCGCTTCATCCGGTCCAGCGCCTGCAGGAAGCGTCTCACCGCCTCCGGCTTCGGCCCGCCGCGTTCGACCGCGTTCGGGTCCACCTGGTGGCGCGCCTCGATCATGTTGCCGAGGCCGTTGTAGGCCGCCACCACGTCGGCGAAGGGCTTGTAGGCGCTGTCGACGATCGGCTCGAACCGCTCCCGCTCGAGCTGCCGCATCTTGTAGACGCAGTGGCCGGAGAACGCGAGCAGCCCGAAGAACAGCAGCGTGACGGTCACCGCGAGGCTGTTCTTCAGGAGCTCGAACTTGTTCGCGACCCTCAGCTCCTCCTGCCGGAAGTCAAGCTCGAGCGCGTCGTGGCCGATCCCCTTGAGCGCGAGGCCGAGCGCCACCGCGCCGTTCTCGTCGAACTGCTCCTTCTGCCCGTCGAGCTTGCAGGAGAACGACTCCGACGGGCGGAAGGGCTCGACCGGCACGCCGAGGCGCGTCGCGAGCAGCTCGAGGAGGCCCGGCACCCCGAGCCCGGGCCCGGTGGCGAGCACGCGCGCGGGCGACGCGCCGCCG
This sequence comes from Planctomycetota bacterium, assembly GCA_036273915.1. Taxonomy (GTDB): domain Bacteria; phylum Planctomycetota; class PLA2; order PLA2; family PLA2; genus PLA2. The sequence goes on from DASUGR010000151.1 coordinate 7,668, forward strand.
CGCAGCGCGGCGACGGAGCGCACGTACTCGCGCTTGAGCCGTCCCGCGAACTCATCGCGCTTCTGGTGGAAGACGTCTCGCTCGAGCTCCGCGTGGCCCTTGGCCGTCTCCGGCCTCGCCGCGCCCGGCTCGATCGGCACGAACAGGTCGCCGCCCTCCTCGCCCGCGATCTCCCTGACCTTCTCGCCCGCCTCGCCCGCGTCGATGTCCATCTCGCGGGCCATGCCGTGGGTGATCGAGTCGACGCCGAGTCGGACGGAGCGGAGCGCGCGCACGGTCCCGTCCACGATGAAGACCATGCCCGTGGAGCGGTGGCCGATGTCCAGGAGCACGCACGTCGGCGACTCCTCGATGAGGCCCGCAGCCTTGACCGCGCCGACGTAGGCGAGCGCGTCGAGGTCCATCGCGAGCGGCTCGACGCCCGCCGCGCGCGCGAACTCGATGCGCCGGCCGATGACGTCCTTCCGCACCGCGAAGACGAGGAGGTTCGTGCCCTCCGGGGACTCGCCGACCTTCGCGTACTGGACGACGACGTCGTCCGCGTCGCAGTCGTGGAGGTGGTGTTCCGCTTCGTACTTGACGACCTTCCGGATCTGGTCGTCCGTCTTGAAGGGGACCGGGATCTCGCGGACCACCGTGTCGCTCGCCTCGAGCGAGGCGATCACGTGGTTCTTCGAGTAGTGCTTGAAGATCTCGGCCAGCGCGGCGTGCAGCTCCTCGGGATCGGGCACGCCGCCGCGGGGCGTCACCTCGCGCTCGGTATAGCGGCCGATCTTGAAGTTCTTGCCGGAGCCGGTGACCTCGACGGCGCGGACGCCGCGTTCGTGGATCTCGAGTCCGACCGCCTTGGCCATAGCCGGGGCATTCTAGCGCGCCGCGACGCGCCTGTCGTACTCCCTTGCCTGCTCCTCCGTGAGGATCTCCCGGATGCGGCCGCGGCTCTCCGCCTCGAGGGTGCGAAGCTCCTGGGTCTGCTCGGGCGTGGGCTGCTGGATCCGCTTCTTGTCCCGGTCGAAATCGTAGAGGATCTCGCGGAGCCGGCGGACCTGCGTCGGCGAGAGGTCGAAGACGCGCTCGAAGTCCTGCACGCGCCGGTCGAGCTTGCGCGGCTGCGGCGGGGCGGCCGCGAGCGAGCCGATCCACGCGCCCGTGCCGACGCCCGCCACGAAGACGAGCGCGAGCGCCGCGAGGAGGAGTGCCTTCAGCTGCCGCACGCCTATTTTCCCAGCGGGTCCCATGCCCAGAGGGGCGTCTCGACGAGGCTCGGGAGGATCTTGATCGCGAACAAGGCGACGCCCACGGCCGCGAGGATCGCGGCGGCGACGACCACCCGGCGAAGGAAACGCCGCGCCTCGTCGAGCGGGAGCACCGGGGCCACCGGCCCCTTCATCGCGCGTGCGACCACCCGCGCGGCGAAATCCGGGGGAGGCTTCGGAACCCCCCCGCGCACCGCAGCGGATACCTCCGAGAGCTCCGTGATGCGGCGGGCGAGCGCTGTGTCCTTGACACGTGCCTCCGCGAAGGCCTTGGCCTCCGCCTCCGGCATCTCGCCGTCGAGGTGCCTCCAGATCGTCCGATCGTCGTACATCATCGTGTGCCTCCGCTGCCCGGTCAGGATGCCTCCCGCGCCTTCTCCAGCTTCCGCTTCAGCCGCGACCGAGCGCGGTGGAGCCGGCTTTCCACGGTGCCGATCGAGATCCCGAGCACGGTCGCGACCTCGTCGTAGGAGAGCCCCTCGAGCTCGCGCAGGGCGAGCACCTCCCGGTAGCGCACCGGGAGCTCGTCGATGGCCTCGCGCACGAGGCGCGCCGTCTCGTTCCGCGCGGCCCCGGCATCGGGGCCCTCGGCCCCGCCGGGCAGGGCGTCCGCCTCGTCCAGCGCGACGGCGGGGCGGCGCACGCGCTTCTTCACGTGGTCCTTCGCGGCGTTGACCGCCACGCGGTAGAGCCACGTGTAGAACTGCGACCGCCCGTCGAACGCCTCGATCCTCGTGAACACCTTGAGGAAGACCTCCTGCGCCACGTCCTCGACCTCGTGCGCGTCGCGCACGATCCCGTGGATCAGGGCGAAGATCCGCTCCTGGTAGCGCTCGACCACGAGGCGCAACGCGAGGGCGTCGCCCGCGCGGATCCGCCGGACGAGATCCGTGTCGTCGGTGCGGGTTTTCGGGCTCATCTTCAGGAGCATCGCATCGCCCGGCGGTCAGACGCCAAGCGGAGCGGGTTTCTTCCCCTTGGCGCGGGCCTGCCGGCGCCCCCCGGACCCCCCTTCTTCCCGGCGCCAAGGGGCCTAACACGGCCCCCCCAAACGGGTTACAGCAGATGCCCGAGCTTGTCCTTCTTCGTCTTCAGGTACTTCTCGTTCGCCGGGTTGGGCTCGATCTTTAACGGCACCCGCTCGACGATCACGAGGCCGTACCCGTCGAGCGCCCGGAACTTCCGCGGGTTGTTCGTGAGGATCCGCATCTTGCGGACGCCCAGGTGGCGGAGGATCTGCGCGCCGACGCCGTAGTCGCGCTGGTCGGCCCGAAACCCGAGCGCCTGGTTGGCCTCGACCGTGTCCATCCCCTCGTCCTGCAGCTTGTAGGCGCGGATCTTGTTCTGGATCCCGATCCCGCGGCCTTCCTGTCGCATGTAGAGGATGACGCCCCTCTTCGCCTCCTGGACCATGCGCATCGCCTGGTCGAGCTGCGCGCCGCAGTCGCAGCGGAGCGAGTGGAAGACGTCGCCCGTGAGGCACTCGGAGTGGGGGCGGACGAGCAGCGGCTCGTCGATCGGCTCGTTCCCGATCGTCTTGTCCGGGATCGGCAGCCCGACGGTGAGCGCGAAGTGGGGCCGCTCGTCGACGACGCTCCGGAACATGTGGAGGTCGAAGTCGCCGTAGGCGGTCGGCAGCTTCACGGTCTCCTCGTGGGAGATGAGCCGCTCGTGCATGCGGCGGTGCTCGATGATCTGCGTGACCGAGAGGATCTTCATCCCGTGCCGCGCGGCGAAGGTCTCGAGCTGCGGCATGCGCGCCATCGTGCCGTCGGGGTTCATGATCTCGCAGATGACGGCGGCGGGACGGAGGCCCGCGAGCCGCGCGAGGTCGACCGACCCCTCGGTCTGGCCGGTGCGCACGAGCACGCCGCCCTTGCGCGCGCGGATCGGCTGGATGTGGCCGGGCCGCACGAGGTCCGCCGGCTTGCTGCCGGGCCGCACCATGATCTGGATCGTGCGCGCGCGGTCGGCGGCGGAGATGCCGGTGGTGACGCCGGTGGCCGCCTCGACGGTGATCGTGAAGTTCGTGCGGAAGCGGCTGTTGTTGTGCGCGACCATGACGGGCAGGTCGAGCGCGTCGGCCATGTCCTCGTCGAGCGCGACGCAGATCCAGCCGCGCGCGTGGGTGGCCATGAAGTTGATGATGTCGGGGGTGACGAACTCGGCGGCGATGGTCAGGTCGCCCTCGTTCTCGCGGTCGGGCTCGTCGACGAGGATGATCATCTTCCCCGACCTGATGTCGTTGAGCGCGTCCTGCACGGTGGCGAGCGGCATGCCTCCAGTATAGGCCAACGCCCTTCGGCTCCGAATCGAGGCACCGGCGCCCCGGCGGGGCGGCCGAACGTGCCCCTCACGCGCGATTTGCACCCCGCTCTCGGGGCGGTGCCGGGCCGTTTGCGGGCGTTTCGGGGCCGTCTGCTAGAATCCGACACGGGAGCGCACGAGAAGCCTTGGCCGGCATGAGCGAAACCGTTCCGTCCCTGGACGCCGTCGTCGCCGGCGCCGTCGCCGAGCGTTGGCAGATGCAGCCGTCCGTCGTCGCACGCGCGCTCGAGCTCATCCGCGCGAACCACCCCATCCCCTACCTCGCGCGCTACCGCCGCGACGACGTCGGCGGTCTCGACGAGGGGTCCTTGAGGGACCTCCGCGACGAGGCCGAGGTCGTCCGCGAGCTCGAGACGCGCAGGGAGTTCATCGTGAGGGGGCTCCGGGGGCGGGACGACGTCCCCGAGAAGGCGATCCGGCGGATCGAGAAGGCGCGCTCGCGCGTCGAGCTCGAGTACCTCTACGAGCCCTTCCGCCCCCCGCGCAAGACGCCCGGCGCCGTCGCCCGCGAGCGCGGCCTCGAGCCGCTCGCCGAGGGGGCGCTCAGGAACGAGCCCCCGGACCCCCAGCCCTTCGTCACGCCGGAGATGACCGCCGAGGAGGCGATGCTCGGCGCGCGGGAGATCCTCGCCGAGCGGTTCGCGGTCGACCCCGAGGTCCGCGGCGCGATGTTCCGCGCCGCCGAGAAGGAGGGCGTCGTCAGCGCGATCCCCGCGCCCGGCAAGCTCGAGATTCCCGAGCGGTTCGGCAACCTCCGCACGTACGAGGAGAAGCTCTCGCGCGTCCCGAGCCACCGCTTCCTGGCGCTCCGCCGCGCCGAGAAGGAGGGTGCGATCGCGATCAAGGTGACGGTCCCCGAGGAGAAGGTGCTCGCCGCGGTCGCGCAGCGCTTCTATCCGAAGGACGTCGCCGAGCAGCCGAAGGCGCTCCTCGACCAGGCGGCGGCCGAGGCGGTCCGGCTGATGCGGCCCGCCGTCCTCGACGACGCGCTGCGCGAGGCGAAGGACCGCGCGGACCGCGAGGCGATCACCGTCTTCCAGAGAAACCTCCGCGACCTGCTGCTCTTCCCGCCCGCGGGGCCGGGCCGCGTGCTCGGCGTCGACCCGGCGCCGCGCGGCATGATCCCGCTCGCGTGCGTGGACGAGCGCGGCGAGCCGCTCGACCACGCGCGGCTCAAGTTCCACGACAAGGACGCGGCGAAGGTGCAGGCCTCGCGCGAGAAGATCCTCGCGCTGGTCGCGACGCACGGCATCCGCCTTGTCGCCCTCGGCAACGGGCAGGGCCGCCGCGAGTGCGAGGCCTTCCTCGCGGAGACGCTGGCGCCGCTCGCCGAGAAGGCGCCCGCGATCGTCGTCGTCAACGAGGTGGGGGCGGGGTCCTACGCGAGCGGCCCCGTCGGCCGCGCCGAGCTGCCCTCGCTTCCCGTCCCGGTGCGCGCGGCGGTGTCGCTCGCGCGGCGACTCATGGACCCGCTCCCGGAGCTCGTGAAGGTCGATCCCCGCCACATCGGCGTCGGCCAGTACCAGAACGACGTCGACGAGAAGAACCTGGACGCGGCGCTCAAGGAGGTCGTGACCACGTGCGTCAACCACGTGGGCGTCGACGTCAACCGGGCGTCCGCGCAGCACCTCGCCTACGTCTGCGGCCTCTCGACGTACGTCGCCCGCTCGATCGTCCAGCACCGCGAGAAGCACGGGCGCTTCCCGGACCGCGAGGCCGTGCGGGCGCTCGCGTTCCTCACGCCGCACGGGTTCGAGCTGGCCGGCGGCTTCCTGCGGGTCAGGGGCGGCGACAACCCGCTCGACGCCACCGGCGTCCACCCGGACCACGCGCCGGTCGCGGCGCGCATCGCGGAGCGGGTGAAGCGCCCCGTGAAGGACCTGATCGGCAACGCCGACCTCCTCGCGGGGATCGACGTCGAGGAGATCGCGGACGCGCAGTTCAGCCCCGCGACCGTGGCCGGCGTCCTCGTCGAGCTCATCCAGGGCGAGGCGGATCCGCGCCCGCCGCTCGAGATCGCGCGGCGCGGCGTCGCGCGCGCGGCGGGGGAGCTGAAGGCCGGCATGCGCCTCGAGGGCCGCGTCACCAACGTGACCAACTTCGGCGCGTTCGTCGACGTCGGCGTCAACCAGGACGGCCTCGTCCACGTCTCCGAGCTCGCCGACCACTTCGTGAAGGACCCGACGTCGATCGTGCGCGTCGGCCAGGTCGTGCAGGTGCGTGTGCTGGGGGTCGAGGAGGGCCGCATCTCGCTGTCGATGAAGTCCGGCGAGAGCGCCCGCCGCGAGGGGGGCGGGCGCCGCGACCGCGGCGAGCGCGGTGAGCGGGGCGAAAGGGGGGGGGACCGGGGGGACCGGGGCGGCAGCCGCCGGCCGCGCCGCCCGCGCCGCGAGGAGCGCGAGTCCCTTGCCGCCGCCCCCGAACCCCCTTCGCCTCCGGAGCCCGAGGAGACGCACGCGCCCGAGACGACGCCGGAGAACCCCGTCCCCGCCGACATGACGGAGGAGGAGTTCATGAAGCGGAAGCTCGAGGAGCTGCGGCGCCGCTTCTCGTAGCTACTTCACGTCCTTCGGGAACGCGTGGATCCACGGCTTGTCCGTGACCACGATCACGCGGTCGCCGCCCGCGATCACGTGCGCCGGGAACTCCCCCTCGAAGGTGCGGTCCCACCAGAGCTTGCCGGCCGAGTCGAACGCCTTGACCCGGTTGCTGCCGAGGAAGTAGAGGAAGCCGTCGCAGACGGCGGCGCGCGCGCGGACCGCGTAGCCCATGTCGAGCCTGTCCATTTCCTCGGCGCCCTCGGTCGTGAGCACGTGGATGTACCCGTCGCGGGTGGGGAGGTAGATGCGATTGCCGTCGCTCACGGCCGGGCACGCGATCGGCCCGCCCGTCGGGTAGGCCCACGCCTGCGAGCCCGTCTTCGTGTCGAAGGCGTAGAGCTTGCCGTCCTCCGCGCCCGCGAGGATCAGGTGCTTGTGGACGGTGAGGCCGCCCCAGAAGGACGTGTTCGAGGTGACGCGGAACTCCCGCCGGCTGGCGCCCGTCTTCGCGTCGTGGACGAGGATCGCGCCCTTCGTCGTGCCCACGTAGAGGTTGCCGTCGAGGTAGACGACCGGCGTGGTCGGACCCTCGGTCAGCGGCTCCTCCCACACCGTCGCGCCGCGGCGGACCGCGACGAGGCTCGGCCGGCGCGTCGCGACGTAGAGCGTGTCGCCGACCGCGACGGGATCCTGCTCGACCTTCGCGCCGAGCTCGATCCTCGCCATGATCTTGCCGTCCTTCAGGCGGACCTGATGGAGGAGCCCGTCGAGCGTGATCAGGTAGGCGGAGTCGCCCGCGACGACCGGGCGCGCGCGGATCCGCGCGAGCAACCCGGTCCGCGCCTCCCACCTCACGCGGCCGGACTCGAGGTCCACCGCGAGCAGCGTCGCGTCGGTCGTCGCGAAGAGCACCATGCCGTCGGCGATCGACGGGTAGGCCTCGATGCCGGTCCCGGCGACCTCGTGGTCCCACGCGAGCTCCTTCTCGAGGTCCACCTCGAGCGACCCGTCGAGGTCGGGATCGATGGGGACGATCTGCGTCTCCGCATCCTCGAAGCCGGGCTTCCGGAGGGTCACCGTCATCGGCTTCTGCCCGATGTCGAGCGCGATCTCGCAGGGCGTGATGCCGGTCTTCACGCCGTTGACCTCGACCTCGGCGTCCGTCGGGACGGACGTGACGAGGTAGGGGAGCCGGTACTTCGCCTCGAACCGGACGAGGCGGTTCTCGGAGACGAGGTCGCGCATCACGCGGTAGGCCGCGGCGTACTTCCCCTCCTTGCGGAGCCCGTCGATGTCGCCGAGCGTCTTCACGACGCGGTCGATGCGCTCGATCTGCACCCGCGTCTGCACGGGGATCGTGCGCAGGTCCAGCCAGTTGATGAGATCGAGGAAGGCGTCCCGCGGCTCCTGGTCGTAGAGCTCCGCGAGCTTCGTCTGGACCGCCTCGTAGGCGGCCCGCGCGCGGTCGAAGTCGCATTCGGTCAGGAAGTTCTGCCCCTGCGTCGTGGCGACCCGGTGGAGGTCGAGGACCTCCGCCTTGAACCGCTCGCGGCGGACGGTGTTGAGCAGCGAGTCGAGGGTCTGGAACGCGGCGGGGCCTGTCGCAAGCCGCTGGGCGAGCTTGGTGGCCTCCTCCGCCGCCTTGCCGACGGCCTGCGACGCCGAGATGGGGAGGAGGCTCTGCGTCAGCTCGGGCGCGAGGCTCACCCAGTTGCGGCGGCGGACCGCGAAGAGCTTCTCCTCGAGCTCGCGCAGCTCCGCGGCCTTGCCCTCGAGCGTCCGGAGCTGGACCTCGCCGGCGGCGAGCTGCTTCCGGTCGTCCTCGAAGAGCGTCTGCACGCGCTCGAAGAACTGGCCGAGCATGTACTCCATCTGGACGCCGGTCGTCTTGCGCAGGAACGCCATCTCCGGCTCGCCGAGCTTCGCCACGAGCCGCCGCGCCGCCGCGATCGCCTCGCCGGGGGGCCGGTCGGCGACGGCGGCCCGCACCTCCTCGAGGTCGGCGTCGATCACCGCGCGCGCCGCCTTCTCGCGTTCGCGCTTCGCGGTGTCCGTCTGGTCGATCTCGGCCGAGAGCGAGCGCCGGAGCTCCGCGGCCCACTTCGCCTCGGGGCTGTCCGGGTGCTTCGCGACCAGCTCGTCCGCGAGCTCGAGGACGCGCTCCGTGTTCTTCTTCTGCTGCGCCTTCCGGATCTCGGTGGCAAGCGATTCCGCGCTCTCCCCGCCCGTCGCGAGGCCGATCCCGACGAACACGAGGAGGAGCGCCGCCGCCGCGCCGCCCCGCGTCACGAGCTTCCTGCGGCGCAGGACGGCCATGCGCCGGCGGTCGATCTCCTGCAGGCCCTTGTCGGCCTCCGCGTCCGAGGGATCGATCTTCAGCAGGAAACGGTAGCAGTTGGTGAGCAGCTCGTACGCCCTGTCGGTCTTGGGCCCCCGCGTCGCCTCGGTCGCGCGGACGATCTCGTACACCTCCTCCCGCGCCTCCTCGACCCTCCCCGAGCGGGCGAGGATCTGGGCGTGGAAGAAGCGGAGCGCGACGGCCTGCGGGGCCTGCTCGATGCCCTCGCGGCACGTGTCGATCGCGCGGGCGAGATCGCCCTGGTCGGCCTCCGCACGGGCCAGGCGAAGGCTCACCTCCGCGACGCGCTCGGCGTCCCCCAGCTGGACATAGGCGTCGCGCAGGGCGGCCAGCGCGCCCATGTGGGTGCCGTCGCTCCGGAGCGCCTCCTCGAGGTGCTCGATCGCCGTCTCGGTCTCGCCCGCGACGAAGCACACCTTGCCGAGCGTCGCGAGGAAGGCGGCGAGCGGCTTCGGCTGGTTGAGCCGCCCGAAGACCGCGACGCACTGCTCGAGGATCGCGCGGTCGTTCGGCTCGTGGGCGTGCGCCTTCTCGAGCAGGCGCGCCGCGCGGTCGAGGTCGCCCGCCTCCTCCGCCTCCGCCGCGACGGCGAGGAGCTCGTCCAGCGTCAGCGTCCGGATGAGGCTCCGGGCGAGGAGCGTCTGCACGCCCGCCAGCGTGTCGTGGAGCGAGAGACCCGCGAGGTCGCGCAGCTCGTCGATGCTGTTCGGTTGCCCGAGCGCCGCGAAGACCCCCGTGGCCGCGGTGCCCACCTCCTCCGGACTCGGCGGATCGCCTTCGGCGACGTAGTACTCGGTGTCGTTCGGGATCGCCTCGCGGAGGCGCTCCAGCTCGTCGAGCCGGCGCGCCGCCTCGAGGCAGAGCCCCGCGGGATCCATGAGGATGTCGGAGAGCGGCGTCGACGGGTCGCCGGCGTCCTGGCCGTCGTAGAAGGCGAAGGTCCCGCTCTGCCAGCCGAAGACCTCGAAGATCTCGTCCTCGGCGTGGTAGCGGAGGACGTCCCCGACCTCCTCCTCGGTGATCTTGCCGCTCTCGATGAGCAGCTCGCCCATGGGCCGGTACTGCTTCTTCTGCTCCAGCAGGAGGATCTCGACGTCCTGCTGCGTGATCCGCCCGCGCCGCACGAAGATCTCGCCGAGCCGGAGCGGTCGGAACGACCGCGAGAAGAAGATGCGCACGCCGTCGGGCGAGATGTGCACCTTCTTCGTCTGCCCGTCGCGCGTGAGGACGAGGACCCCCGTCTGCTTGTTCTGGCTGAGCGTCTGGAAGACGTCGAACAAGCTGATGTTCGTGAGGTCGCCTTTGAAGGCCATGGGTAGAAGGGCGCCCCCGGGCACGGGCGCCGCGAACCTATCGGACTGTCCCCTTGTGGGACTGAAACCGGGGGGGCTCGGGGGCTAACGGACCATCCGCGTGACCGTGTGCTCGGTCACCGGGCGGATCACCCCGACCTCGGTGATGATCGCGGTCACGAGGGCGGCGGGGGTGACGTCGAACGCGGGCGCGTAGACGGAAACCCCGTCCGGAGCCGTACTTGCGCCGAATCCCCGGGTCAGCTCCGCGGCCGCCCGCTCCTCAATCGGGATCCCCGACCCGTCCGCGCACGAGAGGTCGAACGTGGACCTCGGCGCCGCCACATAAAAGGGCACGCCGTGGGCGTTCGCGAGGACCGCGAGCGGGTAGGTCCCGATCTTGTTGGCCACGTCGCCGTTCCTCGCGATCCGGTCGGCGCCGACCACCACGGCATCGATGCGCCGGGAGCGGAGCAGCGCCCCCGCCGCGGAGTCCGCGAGAAGGGTGACCTCGATGCCGGCGCGGCGCAGCTCCCACGCCGTGAGGCGCGAGCCCTGGAGGAGCGGCCGCGTCTCGTCGGCGAAGACGGCAACGTGCTTGCCGCTCTCGACCGCGGCGTAGATCACGCCGAGCGCGGTGCCGTACCCCGCGGTGGCGAGCGAGCCGGCATTGCAATGCGTGAGCACGTTCGCCGTCTCCCCGAGGAGTGCCGCGCCGTGGCGGCCGATCGCCCGGCAGGCGCGCTCGTCCTCGTCCCGGATCGCATCGGCCTCTTCCCGGAGCGCATCGAGGACGTTCGCGGCGGGGGGCAGCCCCTCGAGGCGCCGCAGCATGCGCTCGACCGCCCACCGGAGGTTGACGGCGGTGGGCCGCGCGGCCGCGATCGCGGGCGCTCCGGCACGCACGGCCGCCGCGTCCCCCGGAGCCCCCCCCGCGGCGAGCACGAGCGCGTAGGCCCCCGCGACGCCGATCGCCGGCGCGCCGCGCACGCGAAGGCTCCGGATGGCCTCGATCACCTGCGCGGGCGCCGTCAGGCGGAGCCAGACCTCCGCACCCGGCAGGCGCGTCTGGTCGAGGATCTCGAGCGCGCCCTGCGCGAACCGGAGGGGCCGGATCGGCTCGATCAATTTCCCTCCACCCGCGCCCGCCAGAAGGCCTCCCAGCGCGGGTCCTTGCGCGCGCCCTCGAGCTCCTTCTCCTTCGACAGCTGCGCCTTCGTCACCACGAGGCCGTCCGCGAACGCGCGGTCGAGCGCCGCGAACGCGTCGTCGAGCATGCCCGCCGCGCCCGCCGCGCGCGCGAGCTGGTAGGCGGCCTCGCGGGCGGCCTCGCCCTCCGCAGCCTTCTCGGCGTCGCGGAGCCAGGGGACGGCGTCCGCGGGCGCGCCCGCCTGGAGCAGCGCGAGGCCGCCGAGGAGCAGCATCTTCGCCTCGTCCTCCTTCTTCTCCCACGGCTTCCCGGCCGCGCGCGCGCGCTTCAGGAGCCCGGCGGCGACCGCGGGCTTTCTGTCCTCGAGGTAGAGGCGGCCCGCCTCGCACAGCACGTCGCGATCGAGCGGATCCCGCCCGGCCTTGGAAGCGACCTGCCGCGCCTTGATCCCGCAGCCCGGGTCCTCGCCCAGCTTCAGCGCGTCGAGCGCCACGCGGATGCTCTTCTCGGAGTCCGGCGTCCTGTCCATGACCCACGCGTGGACCTCGAACCAGTGCGGGCCGCGGGGGTAGAGCGCGTGGCCGTGCACCTCCTCGAACGCCCTGTATTTTTTTACGGTGTAGATGACCCAGGGGCGCGGCTCCTCCCCCTCCCGCACGCCCTCCCCCTTCGCCCTCGCCGCGATGGCCTTGCGGATCTCCCTTGCGTCCCCTTCGCCCTCGTGGACCTTGATCTCGACGTGGATGTCGCCGTTCGCGCGCCCCGTGAAGATGCCTGCCGGGTCGCCGGGGCTGATGAGCTTCCTCAACCCCGCCGGCGCGTAGACGAGGTTCCAGAACGGATCCTCGAACCTGTAGGGCTCCTCCGCCGCGAGCGCGGCCGACGCGAGGAGGATGGGAAGGAGGGCGCGGATGCCCAGATCCTACTTCCCCGGCATCGGCGGGAGGGGGTCGCCGGCCATCGGCTTTTTCGAAGGGTCGTCGATGTAGCGGCGCTGGCGGAACTCGAGCTCCTGGGGCGGGCACTCCTCGGTCGCGTACGAGCCGTTCGTCAGGCGCACATCCTCCTTCGTCACGAGGTCGCGGAAGGTGAAGAAGCCGCCGGTCTTGCTCTCGAAGGCGAGGTCCATGCGGACGTAGTAGACGCGCCCGTCGTCCGCGGTCACGCGCGTGTAGGGCGAGTGCTCCGTGGCGCACGCGGCGAGCACGAGCAGGAAGAGGAGGGGGTTCGGGGGCCGCATGCCGCGGCGCGCATTCTACTTGCTAGGCGTACGGTGCCAGGCACCCGTCGCCTGGTAACTGCCGCCGGACCCGCCTGGGGAGCGGGCTCAAGCGCACCCCACATCGCGTAGCATGGTAGCCCCGATGCGCCTCTGGCAGGTCGACGCCTTCACCGCGGAGCCCTTCGCCGGCAACCCGGCGGCCGTCTGCCTCCTCGACGGCCCGCGCGACGACCGCTGGATGCAGCAGGTGGCGGCCGAGATGAACCTCTCCGAGACCGCGTTCCTCCTCCCGGAGGGCGAGGCTTACCGGCTCAGGTGGTTCACGCCGACCACGGAGGTGGACCTCTGCGGGCACGCCACGCTCGCGAGCGCGCACGTCCTGTTCGGGAAAGAGGGGGGTCCGGGGGGCATCACCTTCCGCACGCGCAGCGGGGAGCTCCGGGCCTCCCGCCGCGGCGACGCGATCGAGATCGACTTCCCCTCGCTCCCGCCGACCGGGGACCCGCCGCCGCCGGGGCTCCTCGAGGCGCTTGGCGTCCCGAAGCCGCGCTCGACGCACCGGAGCCGCTTCGACCGGCTCGTCGAGCTCGACTCCGAGGAGGCCGTGCGCGCCGTGGCGCCCGACTTCCGCGCGCTCCGCGAGGTGGACACGCGCGGCGTGATCGTGACCGCGCGCGGGAAGCGCCACGACTTCGTCTCGCGCTTCTTCGCGCCGGCCGCCGGCGTCGACGAGGACCCGGTGACCGGCTCCGCGCACTGCGTCCTCGCGCCCTTCTGGGCCGCGCGGCTCGACAGGAAGGAGATGACGGGGTTCCAGGCGTCGCGGCGCGGCGGCGAGGTGCGCGTCCGCCTCGCGGGGGACCGCGTGTTCCTCGGCGGCCGCGCGGTGACGGTGCTCGAGGGGGAGCTCAGGGCGTGAACCCCGAGCTCGCCCGGTACGTCGACTGGCTGCGGGGCCACGGCGTCGTTTTCGAGATCGCGGGCGACCTCGTGCACGAGGCGGACCACGACGGCCCGCTCGTCGAGGGCGACGAGGAGGTGCGGCCCGTGGAGATCCCGGGCATCCCCCCCTTCGTCGAGCACCGCGACCCGCAGGGCGGGCGCGCGGCCGACCACGCGACGTTCTCGCTCGGGCGCGCGCTGATCCCGCGGATCGCGCCCGGCGCGCGGTTCTGGGACATCGGCTGCGGCACCGGGGTGCTCGCGGTGGCGGCCGGGCTCAAGGGCGCGAGCGCGATCGTCGCGACCGACGTCGACGAGAAGGCGCTCGTCCTCGCGCGCCGCACCGCCGCCGACGCCAACGTGGCGATCCGGTTCAGCCACGGCGTCCTCCTCGAGGCCGTGCCCGCGCGGCTCGAGGCGGACCTCGTCGCCGCGAACCTCCCGCACAAGCCCTGCCCGCCGGGCGGCGCGCTGCCGCTCTCCCAGCGTGCCGGCCCGGACGGCACCGACGTCCACGCCACGTTCGCCGTGCAGGCCGCGGCGCGGCTCGGCGCGGGCGCGACGGTCGGCTTCTGGCTCCACTCGCTGCCCGACCCGCGGCTGCTCCACGCCTACACGGCGGCGTTCGACCTCGCTCTCGTCGCGTGGAAGCGCCGCTTCCTCCAGCCGGGCGAATACCACGGTCTCCTGCCGTTCTTCCTCGACCGCGTGGCCAAGGGCACGAGCTACATCGCGGAGGCGTCGGGCCGCCGCTTCCTCGTGGGCTGCGTGTGGCTCGCGCGACGCCGATGATCCTCCTCGTCGTGAACGCGGACGACGCCGGCTTCGACCGCGCGACCGACGACGCGATCCTCCGTTCCTCGCGCATCGCGAAGAGCGCGAGCGTCGCGGTGAACGGACCGACGGCGCGCGAGTTCGTCCTCCGCGCGGAGGGCATGGCCCTGGGCGTCCACATCAACCTCACCGAGGGGATGGCGGTCGCGGGGCCGCACGCGACGCTCACGGACGCGGAGGGCCGCTTCCGCTGGCGGAAGGACGAGTTCTGGGAGCGTGCGCGGAAGGGCGCGATCGATCCCCGGGAGGTGCGGAGGGAGGTGAGGGCGCAGTGGGAGCGGGGGGAGGTGCTCGGCATCCGCGCCACGCACGTCGACGGCCACAACCACGTCCACGTGATCCCCGCGGTGCGCGAGGCGCTGCCCCGGGACGTCTACGTGCGCGTGCCGCTCGACCGTGCCCCCGCACCCCCCTTCCTTCACCTGCCGTGGGCGGCCGATGCGCGCGCCAGGCGCACCGACCGCTTCACCGGATACCGGTTCGCGCACGAGCCCACCGTCGAGGTCTTCCTCGCGAGCCTCGAGGGGCTCGCCGGGAGCGTGGAGTTCATGGTCCATCCGGGCGCGCGCGAGGGCTCGGCGTTCGTCCGTTCTCCCGATCGCGACCGCGAGACGGACGTGCTCTCCTCGCCCGCGCTCGCGGACGAGCTGGTCCGCCGCGGCGTGCGCGTGGTCTCCTTCGCGGATCTCCCGTGCGCGTAGCCCTCGTGACGAACGCCGGGCCGGGACGCGGGAACCGCACGACGGTCGACCGCTGGGTGGAGTTCGTGCGCCGCGCGGAGATCGAGGTGCTCCTGCCGGGCGCGCCGCCGCGGGTGCCGCCCGACGTCGTCGACGGCTACCACGCCGCGCACGGTGGGCCCTGGGCGCTCGAGCTCGCGCGCCGCTTCCGCGTGCCGCTCGTCGTCAACCTCGGCGGCACGGACGTCTTCGCGCCGGGCGTCGAGCCCGTGCTCCTCGCGGCCGACTGCGTGACGGGCGCGTTCCCGGCGTTCGGCGAGATGCTCCGGGTGCGTCTCGGCCGCGCCGTGCCCTACGCGGTCGTGCCGCGCGGGGTCCGGGTTCCCGCGACCCTCCCCCTTCGCGCGCCGACGGGGCGCGTGCTCCTGCCCGCGGGGCTCCGCCCGGTCAAGGACGTGCTCACGGCGATCGACCTTCTCGGGCGGCTGCGCGCGCGCGGGCTGCCGCTCTCGCTCTCGATCCTCGGGCCCGCGATCGACGCCGCCTACGCGGCGACGGTGCGCGCGCGCGCGGGCGCGTTCGTCGAGGTCGGCGAGACGGAGCCGGACCGGATGCCCGACGCTTACCTCGCGGCGGACGTCGTCTGGAACACGTCGCTCCACGAGGGCGGGTCGAACGCGCTGCTCGAGGCGGTGGCGTACGGCTGCGCCATCTTCGCGCGCGACGTGCCGGGCAACCGCGAGCTGCTCGGAGAGGAGGGGGCTCCGGGCGCGCTCTTCGACCCCGCGGACACGGATTCCGCGGAGGCGTTCCACCGGGCGCTCCTCGAGGAGGACGAGGCGGCGCGTGGCAGGCGCGTGGCGGCCGGCCGCGCCTGGCTGCGCCGCCTGCACGACCCCACCGCCGAATCCCACGCCTTGGAGAACCTCTGGTCAACGGTTGACCTGCGCAACCTGCGTATGTCTTAGCGGGGGAAGGAGTTGGGGCGGCCGTGGTGCGCCAGTGCTGGCGCACGACCGTCAGGGTTCTTTACGCGCTTGCCTCCCGCCGCAGGCGCGGGCGCTACGCGAACGCGAACGCGCCGTAGCCGACGACCTCGGACCGCGGGCCCGCGGTGTCGCCGGAGCTCTTGAGGTCGAGCGTGGTCACGCGGAGCCCGCGCCGGCGCGCGACCTCGAGCAGCCCCCCGATCGCCCGGCAGCCGCAGGCGTCCTCGGGGCCGACGTCGGCGGCGCGCAGCCGCTCGATCGCGTTCGCCGTCTCGCGGTCGAGGCGCCGCGCGGTCTCGTAGTCGTGGTAGTGCGAGAGGTCGGAGCTGACGACGACGAACGTCTCCGGCCCGTCCCAGACGCGCTCGAGCACCTCCGCCACCTCCGCGGGCGCGGCGTCGCCGACGACGAGCGGCACGAGGCGGAACTCCGGGAACACGGTCTGGAGGAACGGGATGTGGACCTCGAGCGAGTGCTCGCCCCGGTGTGCCGCGTCGAGTCGCCGCACCTGCGGCAGCTCGAGCAGCCGCGCGACCGCCTCCGTGTCGACGGGCACGCGCCCGAGCGGCGTCTCGAACCACTCCGCGGAGTGCGCCGCGAGCCCGGCGAGCGGGTAGCGGTGCGCCGGGCCCAGGAGCACGACGCGGTTCCCCCGCGCCCCCTCCCACAACCGGTACCCGGATCCGGCGATCGGACCCGAGTAGACGTATCCCGCGTGCGGCAGGACCAGCGCCTTCGGCGGCGGCCCGTGCCCCTTGCCGACGCACGCGCGCACGGCCGCGCGCAGCTCGGCGGCATCGGCCGGATAGAAGAGCCCCGCGACGCAAGCCTCTCGCACGTTCATAGGTTCACCGGCAGGCGCCGCGATCCCCAGCGGCCCGGCTCCTCCTCGAAGACGCCGGCGCAAGGCGTCCCGCAGGACCGGCAGCGCCCTTCCGAGAGGCGCCACCCGGTGATGTCGTAGCCGCGGCGGCCGATCACGACCTCGCCGCAGCCGTGGCAGTACGTCGACTGCCCTTCCGGGTCGTGGATGTTCCCCGTGTAGACGTAGCGAAGGCCGTTGCCGAGGGCGATCGTCCTCGCCTTCTTGAGGACGTGGGGGGGCGTGGGGGGCGTGTCCATCATCCGCCAGTCCGGGTGGAAGGCGGTGAAGTGGAGCGGGACGTCGGGGCCGAGGTCGTCCCGCACGAAGCGGGAGAGCGCGTCGATCTCGTCGTCGCCGTCGTTCTGGCCGGGGATCAGGAGCGTCGTCATCTCGAACCACACCTTCGTCTCGTGCTTCAGGTAGCGGAGCGTGTCCTTCACCGGCTCGAGATGCCCTGCGCAGATCTCCCGGTAGAAGCGCTCCGTGAACGCCTTCAGGTCCACGTTGGCGGCGTCCATGTGGCGGTAGAACTCCGCGCGCGGCTCCGGGCACACCTCGCCCGCGGTCACGGCCACGGTGCGGATCCCGACGGCCCGGCACTCCCTCGCCACGTCGATCGCGTACTCGTGGAAGATCACGGGGTCGTTGTAGGTGAAGGCGACGCTCCGGCACTCGAGCCCCTTCGCGACCTCGGCGATCCGCCGCGGCGTGGCCTCGGCCGCGAGCGTGTCCGTCTCCCTCGACTTCGAGATGTCCCAGTTCTGGCAGAACTTGCAGCCGAGGTTGCAGCCCGCGGTGCCGAAGGAAAGCGTCGGCGTGCCCGGGAGGAAGTGCGCGAGCGGCTTCTTCTCGATCGGGTCGACGCAGAAGCCGCTCGACCGGCCGTAGGTGAGGAGCAAGATCTCGCCGCCCTCGCAGCCGCGCACGAAGCAGAAGCCGCGCTGCCCGTCGTGGAGCCTGCAGAAGCGGGGACAGAGGTCGCACTGCACCCGCCCGTCCTCCAGGCGGTGCCAGTACTTCGTGGGGTGGGCATGCGGCGCGAGGGTCGCCACGACCCCATTATCTTGCAACTTCCGCGCCCTGCCCCCGGAACCCCCTGTTTTCGCCCCGCCGTGCGGGTTCGCGCGGGATTCCGCGGTATTCTCTTCGCCATGCTGCGCGCGCTCATCGCCATGGTCCATGTCGAGGACGTGCCCCGCTCGATCGCGTTCTACGGGAAGCTCGGGCTCGAGGTGAGGAGCACCCACGTGCTCGAGGGCGAGACCGAGCCGGTGTGGGCGATGCTCGAGTCGGGGGGCGCCCGCCTCATGCTCACGCGCGCCGACGCCCCCGTGGATCGCGAGCGGCAGGCGATCTTTTTCTACGGCTACTGCGACGACGTGCCCGCGTTCCGCGACCGGCTGATTGCGGAGGGCGTCGCCGTCGGGCCGATCGAGTACCCCTTCTACTGCCCGAACGGCCAGTTCCGCGTGGTGGATCCCGACGGCATCCTCGTGATGGTGACCCACACGTGAGGAAGGAGCCCCCATGTCGATCCGACCCGTGAAGCGCCTCGTGAAGTCGAAGCCGACGCTCGAGGGCGCGGGCGTGCGCCTGCGCCGCGCGTTCGGCTTCGGCGCCACGTCCGACTTCGATCCGTTCCTCCTGCTCGACGACTTTCGCAACGATCGGCCGGAGGACTACCTGAAGGGATTCCCGTGGCACCCGCACCGCGGGATCGAGACGATCACGTACGTGCTCGCGGGGACCGTCGAGCACGGCGACAGCCTCGGCAACAAGGGCGCGATCGCCGCGGGCGACGTGCAGTGGATGACCGCCGGCCGCGGGATCATCCACCAGGAGATGCCGAAGGGCGACGCGAACGGCCGCATGCACGGCTTCCAGCTCTGGGCGAACCTCCCCGCGGCGTTGAAGATGACGGCGCCGCGCTACCAGGAGGTGAAGTCGGCGGACGTCCCGGTGGTGACCGACGACGACGGCGCGAGCGTGCGCCTCGTGTGCGGGAGGTATGGGGGGGTCCGGGGGCCGGTCGACGGGATCGCGGCGGACCCGACGTACCTCGACGTGAGCGTGCCGCCGGGGAAGCGGAAGACGCTGAAGGTCGCGACGGGGCGCCACGCGTTCGCGTACGTCTTCGCGGGCGCGGGGAAGTTCTGCAACGCGTCGGGCCCGCTCGCGGTGCCGACGGAGAGCGTCGGCTGGCTCGACACGCACCCGCCGGCGGAGGCGGAGAACCGCTCGCTCGTGCTCTTCGACAAGGGCGACGAGGTGACGGTGCAGGCGGACGACGAGGGGATCCGCTTCCTGCTGGTGTCGGGCGAGCCCTTGAAGGAGCCGGTGGCGTGGTACGGCCCCATCGTGATGAACACGCAGGAGGAGCTGCGCCGCGCGTTCGCGGAGCTCGAGGAGGGGACGTTCCTCAAGGAGTAGCCGGCGTACGGAGACACGGAAAGGAGACGGGGTCCGGGGGGGTGCCGTCCGCGACGATGGCGAAAAACACTCGGCGACAGCTCGAACGGGCCATGCGGGGACGCCTCCTCGTGCAGTTCGAGCGTCCGTTCGAGCCGGGCAGCGTGATCGGCTACGTGCGGGCGATGGGATCCGCGCTGCTCCTCGTAGCCGTGATCGGCGAGGATCTCACGCCGAACGGCTTCCAGGTTTTCCGGATTCGCGACGTGAGGCGCCTCGACCTGCCGCACGCGCACGCCGGATTCGTTGAGGAGGCCCTCCGGTTGCGCGGCGAGAGGGTTCCGCGAGCGCCGCGGGTCCGGCTCGATGGCTTTCCCGAGCTCCTGCGATCCGCGTCCCGCCTCTTTCCGCTGGTGACGATCCACCGCGAACGCGTGGACCCCGAATCCTGCTGGATCGGACGCGTCGTCGACGCGGACGAGCGCCGGGTCCGCCTCCTCGAGATCGATCCGAGCGCGGCATGGCACGCGGAACCGAGCGAGTACCGGGTGGCCGAGATCACCCGCACGGACTTCGGCGGCGGGTACGAGGGCGCCCTCGCGCTCGTGGCAGGATCCCGCGGCTCGGCGCGATCGAAGCGCTCGCGCACGCGTTCGTAACTGATCGGAGCATGGTACCGGTCGGCCAGCAACTCGCCCGACGTGGCGCCGGTAACAAGGTATTGCCCGAGTTATTCACGAGGATCGAGGCCGACGGGCAGGCGCGACCGCGCGGACCGACGCCGTTCGGCGAGGGAGCCGTCGGGACGAACGTCGAGTCGGTGTTCTGGGCGAGGACAGGCGGTCGAGATCAAGGAGCGACGACGAAGCTGGCTCCAAAGGAGCCTGCGAGGAGGAGCGACGCAGAGATCGGCCGGATGGACCGCCCAGAACCGCGAGACTCGTGAATATCCGGGCTAGGATCTTTGGGGATGCGCGAGATCCTCTGCTCGGAGGTCTGGGGGGGTTCGGGGCCCTGCGACGTCTCCGTGAAGCTCGCGGGCGTGCGCGGGGAATGCTGGTCGCGGGTGTATCAGGGGGGGGCCGCGGGGGGGGACATCCACTTCCTCTCCGTCTGCGGCATGAGCATCCTCACGAAGGCCGTGCTCGCGGACGTCTCCGGCCACGGCGCGGAGAGCGCGGAGGTCGCGAGGATCATCCACGACGCGCTCCAGCGCTCGATCGGCGCGCACGACAACTCCGAGATGCTCGCCTGCGTGAACGAGGAGTTCCTGAAGCGCCGCACGGGCGACTTCCGGTTCACGACGATGGTCGCGACGATCATCGACAGCCGCGACCGCTCGCTCGTCTACGCGTACGCGGGCCACCCGTCGATCCTGCGCGGGTCGGAGGGGCGCTTCACGCCCGTGCGGCCCGAGGGCGGCGCGCCGCCGGGGATGCCGCTCGGCATCGTCCGCGGCGAGGGGCTCCACTACGAGCAGCACCGCGCGCAGCTCGCGGAGGGCGACGTGCTCGTCCTCCACACGGACGCGTTCACCGAGGCGCGGGGCGGCGACGGCGAGCTGCTCGGCGAGGAGGGGCTCATCCGGCTGCTGGAGGGCGCGGGGACGATGAAGCCGGCGGAGCTCAAGGAGCACGTGCTCGGCGAGCTCGGCGAGGATCTCGCGGACGACGCGTCGCTCGTCGTCCTGGAGGTGCTGTGAACGAGCGCGCGCGGAACGCGATCCTCGGAGCGCTCGTCGGCGACGCCGCCGCGATGGGCCTCCACTGGGTCTACGACGTGGACGAGGCGCGCCGGCGCGGTGGCGCGGCGCCCGAGTTCCAGCCGCCGGGGCAGTACCACGCGCGGCGCCGCCCGGGCGACTTCACGCACTACGGCGACCATGCGGTGGTGGTGCTCGAGAGCCTCGCGGAGCGGGGGCGGCTCGACCTCGACGACTACAAGCGCCCGATGCTCGCGCGCTTCGGCGACCGCGGGTACGACGGCTACCTCGACAAGGCGACGAAGTGGCTCGTGGCGACGCGGAGCGGCGCGGACGACGACCAGGCGGGGTGCTTCGCGAAGCTCGCGCCGATCCTCGCGGTCTACCTCGACGACCCGGAGCGGGACGCGCGGCTCGATGCTGCGTTCCGCGTGACGCACGACAACGACCTCGCGGTCGAGTGCGGCCTCGCGGCGGCGGCGGCGATCCGCGCGGCGATCCTCGGCGCGAACCCGCACGGCGCGGTCGCGGCGGCGGCGGAGCGGGGTGGCGAGGCGGGCAGGCTCGCGCGGGCGGCGCTCGAGGCGGGCCCGGACCACCTCGCGTTCGCGAAGAGGGCGGGGCAGGCATGCCCGGTGGGGCAGTCGCTGCCGGTCGCGCTCCACGCGGCGCTCGTGGGCCCCGACTACGCGGCGAGCGTGCGCGCGACGATCCTCGCGGGCGGCGACAGCGCAGGCCGACTCCTCGTGGCCGGCGCGATCCGCGGCGCGACGGACGGCGTGCCGGAGGCGTGGCTCGCGCGTGTCCGCGACCGCGCCCGGATCGATGGGCTGCTCGACCGGCTCCTCGCTCGGTAGCCCTCGTCGCGGCATCCGGGGCGCCGGGGCGTGCGCCCGGGATGCCCGTTTCGCTATCATCGTCGCCGTGGAGGTCGGCCCATTGGCCCAGGTCGTCGGGCGCGCCTGCGCGATCTGCTGCGAGCGTATCGCCACCGTGGCGCAGGGAGGATTCTGCAAGACCTGCCGCGCGCCCGTCCACACGCGCGCGAACCAGAAGTTGATTGAGCGCACGACGTAGGTGAGCCGCATCCCAGCGCCCTGCGCGAAGTGGCCGAGCTCGTGCGCGAGCACGCCGGCGAAGGCACGGAGGTCGAGCGCGCCCGCGAGCGGCATGCCG
>DASUGR010000152.1:0-6086 GCA_036273915.1 Planctomycetota bacterium
CCGAAGGCCCCGCCCGCGACGCGGTCGACCTCAAGCGATCCGTCGTCCGGGACGGCGGCGTCTTCGTCCCGCTCGTCGCGGCGGGCCGGACGGTCGGCCTCGCCGTGTGCGCGCCGATCGACCGGGACCGCGATCTCGACCGCACGTCGCTCGACGCGAGCGGCCGCCAGATCGGGATCGCGCTCGAGAACGCGCGCCTGTACGAGGCGGCGGTCACGGACGAGCTCACGGGGCTCTACACGATGCCCTTCTTCGTGCGCCGGCTGAAGGAGGAGGTGGACCGCGCGGCGGCGGCGGGGCGCCCGCTCTCCCTCCTGCGGATCGTGATCAGCGACCTCCGCGGCCTCGCGCGCCGGCACGGCGCGGCGGCCGCCGCGAGGGTCGTGGCCGAGAGCGCCGCCGCGCTCGAGGGCGTGCTGCCGCGGCGCAACATGCTCGGCCGCGGGCCCGCCGGGGAGCTGCTCGCGCTGCTCGTCGAGAGCGACGCGCGCGCCGCGCGCACCCTCCGCGACCGGGCCGCCGCGGCGCTCCGGGCGCGTCCGTTCGACGTCCCGGAGACGCCGGAGTTCGGCTTCCGCACCGCCTCCTACCCCGAGGACGGCGCCGCCGCGGACATGCTCCTCGACGCGCTGTTCGAGGTGACGGAGACGATCGAGGACCTGGGCGACGAACCGATGCCCGCGCTCCGCGTGCCCCCCGGCGCGGCGCTGGTCCACAGCCGCAGCCCGACGATGCGCGCGGCGCTCGACGTCATCGCGCGCGTCGCGCCGACGAACGCGACCGTGCTCCTCTCGGGCGAGACCGGGACGGGCAAGGAGATCCTCGCCGACCTCATCCAGACGAACAGCGGCCGCGCCGACGCGCCCTACGTCAAGGTGAACTGCGCGGCCATCCCGGACACGCTGGTCGAGAGCGAGCTCTTCGGTTACGAGCGCGGCGCGTTCACGGGAGCCGACCGGCGCCACACGGGCCAGTTCGAGAAGGCGCACAGGGGCACGCTCTTCCTCGACGAGGTCGGGGAGCTGCCGCTGCCGACGCAGGCGAAGCTCCTGCGGGTCCTCCAGGAGAGGCGGATCGCGCGCGTGGGCGGCTCCGAGGAGGTGGACATCGACGTCCGCATCCTCGCCGCGAGCAACAAGGACCTCGCCGACGCCGTCCGCGCCGGCGCGTTCCGCGAGGACCTCTACCACCGCCTGCACGTGGTCGAGCTCCGCGTGCCGCCGCTGCGCGATCGCCGCGAGGACATCCCGCACCTGATCGACCACTTCCGGCAGGTCTTCAACCGGATGCACGGCCTTGCCGTGGAGTCGTTCGCGCCGGACGCGCTCGACGCGCTCTACCGCTACGCGTGGCCCGGCAACGTGCGCGAGCTGCGGAACGTGGTCGAGCGCACGATGCTGATGCGCGCGGGCTCCACGGTCGAGCTCGTGCACCTGGCGCTCCCCGCGGGCACGCCGTCCGCCGCCCCCCCCGCGCCCCCCCCGATCCAGGGCCTGACGCCGCGGCAGGAGCGCATCCTGAATTACGCCCGCGAGCATGGCGGGGTCACGAACGGCGACATCGTCACGAAGGAGTCGGTGAGCGCGCGCACCGCGCTGCGCGAGGCGCAACGGCTGGTCGACCGCGGGCTCCTCGTGCGCGTGGGCCGGCGCCGCGGCGCGATCTACCGCCCCGCGGGGAGATGACTTCGGGGGGGCTCCGGGGGCCCCCGGAGCCCCCTCCTATCCCGCGCCGCCCTCGTAGATGTGGCGGATGCGCGACTTCGCCTTCGCCGCGTCCGGCCCGCCGAGCTGGATGTAGCGCTCGTACTCCTTCACCGCGTCCGGGAAGCGCCGGTCGTACTCGAAGATCGCCGCGAGCTTGAACGCGATGGCCGCCTGGAGCGCGCGGTCGTCGCCGGCGTCGTCGCGCGCGCGCGCGAGCTCCTTCACGGCCTCGTCCGAGCGGTCGAGGCGCCGCAGCGCGTCCGCGAGCGCGGTGCGGACGCGCGCGCGCTTCGGGTCGAGCTTCAGCGCCTGCTCGTAGTACTCGACCGCCTTCTCGGAGCGGCCCGTGGCGTAGGCGGTGTACCCGAGGTTGTTCCAGACGAGGATCTCGTTCGGCGCGAGGCGGAGCGCGACCTTGAGCTCCTCCTCCGCGTCCGAGTACCGGCCGAAGTAGAGCAGGTTCTCGGCGAGGTCGATCCGCCCGGCGACGCTCGCCGGGTCGATCTTCAGCGCCTCGCGGTAGTGCATGTCCGCCACGTACCGGAGCTCGTCGCGGCGGTCGCGCTGCGGGAGCAGGTCCGCCTTGCGCGTCCACAGGTAGCCGAGCAGCAGGTGCGCCTCGGCAAGGCGGGGATCGTACTGGAGCGCCGTCTCCGCGTCCTGGCGCGCCTCCTCCGCGAGTCGCGCCGCCTCGACGTAGGACTGGGCGCTGTCCTGCAGGCGGCCGAGCGTGCGCTCCTCCTCCGCGCGCGCGACCACCACGTCGTGCGCCGAGAGGCGGACGTCGGCGAGCGCGAGGCGCCAGAAGGGGTTGCCCGGCTCGCGCGCGGTCGCGGACTCGATCACCGCCATGCGGGCCGCCACGTCGTCCTCGGGGAGCCGGGCGAGCGCGGCGAGGGCCGCCGCCCGCTCCGGATCGACGCCCGGCGGGGGCGGGTCGTAGAGCGCCGCGGCGGCCTCGGATCCCTTGAGCTTCCTCGCCAGCCGGAGCCGGTGCAGGTGGATCCCGAGGTCGAGGGGGCGGCTCAGGGCGAGGTCGTCGAGGATCTTCAACGCGTCCTGACGCTCGTTCGAGCGTTCCTTCGCGACGGCCTTCCTGTACTCGGCGCGGGGCCGCGGCGGCAACGCGTCGCCGCCCGGAACGTAGTCGGAATGCGGGGTGCTGGAGCAGGCTGCGAGAAGGACCGCCGACACGACGGCGCGCATCGAGGCGCCCATCGTACGTCGGGGCCCCCCTCCGCGGGTAAGATCGCGGGCGATGGGAGAGGCGCCGACCGGCATCGACCTTGCCGCGCTACGCTTCCAGGTCGGCATCTGCGAGGAGATCCTCAGGCAGGCGCCCGGGGACACCGAGGCGCTGCGCTTCCTCTCCCACGCCTACTTCGCCGTGGGCCGCAAGGAGGAGGGGCTCGCCGTCGACCGCCGCCTCGCGGACCTCCTGCCCCGCGACGCGCGCGCGCGCTACAACCTCGCGTGCAGCTGCGCGCTGCTCGGCCACACGGAGGAGGCGCTCCTGCGGCTGCGCGAGGCGTGCCAGCTCGGCTTCGACGACCTCGCCCTGCTCCGGCGAGACCAGGATCTCGACCCGGTGCGCGACGATCCGCGGTTCCGGGAGATCGAGCAGCTCATCGAGAAGGGCCGCAAATGAGCCGCGCGGGCCGCCACGAACGCGGCCCGCGAGACTCCCGCTTCCGTACCGCCGGGGCGCCGGCGACGCCCGCCGGAGCACCCGGGGCCCCATCTACATGTTCTCGGAGTTCAGCTGGTCGAGCCAGGTCTTCCACTTCGCCACGGCCTCGGCGCGCTCCTCGTCGGGCGCGTTGTGGACGTAGCCGAACGTGTTGCCCGTGAGGTCGCGCAGCGCCTCGAAGCACTTGAACCGGTACTCGACGCGGTCGCTCTCGAGGCCCTCGACGAGGACCCCGTAGCCGGACTTCGAGCCCATGTTCCCGAGCTGCGACGCCGCCTCATAGCGGACGTAGTCGACCGGGTCCTTGAGCGCCCCCTCGAGGTCGGGCACCGTGCGCGTGTCGCCGATGCGGCCGAGGACATACGCGCAGCCCATCCGGGTCATCGCGTCGTCGCTCTTGAGCCCCTCGACGCAGGTCGGCACGGCCTGCTCGCCGTACGCGACCAGGCGCTCGAGGTTCGTGATCAGCGTCGTGCCGCGCTGGTACCGGATGTTGTCCACGCGCGCCTGGATGCGCGCCGGCACCATCGGGTTCGTGGATTCCCCAAAGCCCCTCTCCTCCGCCGACTTGTCGTCGGAATTGGAGGACTTGCAGCCGACAACCGCGACCGCGAAAACGAGCACAAGCAAGCGAATCGACATCTCGTATCCTCCGGGGTTCAACCTGCCTCCCCGCCGGTGGATATCGACCGGAACCCGATCCCCCCTTTAGCCACGAGGCGGAATTCCTGAACATTCCCCCCCCCCATGTCGATCCGGGCGGTCACGACGGTAACCTCCTCCTCCCCAACGACTTGCGCCCCCGAGGCCCCCCAGATTTCGAGCCCCAGGTCGGCTTTCAAGAGCACATGTACGGGGGTTCCCGTGAGCCGGAGCCCCTCCGGGAGCCGGTAGGTGAGCCGCCGGCCCGCCCGGTCGGTCGTGTGGAACGCCCCCTCCTCGAACGTGACGAGGATCTCCTTCCCCTCCGCCTGGTGGAGGCGGAGCCCGGACACGAGCCACCGCCACGTGGAGGCGGGCGGGAGGAAGGGGGCGCGGACCTCGGGCGCGCCCTTGACCTCGAAGCCGAACGGGAGCCCGGGCTCCGCGGCCGCAGGGGAGGCCGGCGCAGGGGCAGCGGGCCCCTCCGGCGGCGGCGCCTCCGATGTCTCCCGCGGCTCCGGCCTCGCGCACGCCGCGACCAGCAGGAGGAGAAGGGGGCTCCGGGGGCGGCGGCTCATGTATGCCTCCTGCGCCACGCGCCGAAGACCACGAGGAGCGCGGCGGCGAGGAGCGTCGTCCAGACGGCCGCTCCCCCCGCGCCCGGCTCGAGCGGCGCCGACGCGTCGACGATCCGGCCGCCGGACGAGGACGCGATCCTCGCGGCGACGTCCGGGCGGTTCCCGAGACCCGGCGATCCCTCCTGGGCCACGGCCGCGATCGCGCCCGCGCACGCCACCTCGATCGGGGCCCGCACGCGCGGCAGCGTCGCACGCCACCGGCCGGGGGCGACCGGCCGCGCCGGCACCGCCATGTCGCCGAACACGAACGGCGCGCCGCCGCTGCCCGTCGCCTCGGCGACGACGTCGTCGCCGTCGCGCCACGCGCGGAGCCGCACGCCGCCGGTGTCCTTCAGGACCGCGCGCACGAGCGCGGGGACGTCGACGTCCGCCGTCGCCGTCATGACGACCTTCCCGCCCGGGCGCCACGCGGCGACGATCGGGATCGCGCCCGCGGCGAGGACGACCGTCTCGCCGACGCCGCGCGGGTAGAGCCGCACGAGGTCACGGTAGGCGCCCGCGGGCGGCGCCGCGCCCTCGAGCCACGGCGGCGCCGGCGCGGCCACGCCCTCCGCCGAGGCGACCGTGCGGTCGTTCGCCTCGTCCTCGAGCTTCCTGAGCGCGTCCGCGAGATCGTCCTTCCGGGTGAGCGAGATCGGGAAGAGCGCCTTCGCCTCGGACGGCACGTCCTCTTCGACGAACAGCGCGGCGCGGTGCATGCCGCCGAGCGCCGCGAGCCTCTCCGCGAGCCGGGGATCGGCGCGGTCCCCCCATTTCCCGTCGCTCACCACGAAGAGGCGCCGCTCGCCCTTCGCCTCCGCGAGGAGCCGCACCGCCTCGTCGATCGCGGGCAGGAGCGCGGTGTTGCCGCCGGCGCCCGCCGAGAGGTCGGGATGCGCGCCCGCCGCGCGCTGCCAGGGCGACGCGATCGCGCGGTGCGTGAAGAGCACGAACGCCACGCGGTCGTCGGGCGCGAACTGCGCGAGCAGGCGCCCGGTCGCCTCGGCCAGCGCGCCGAACAGCGGCTCCATGCTGCCGGAGACGTCGAGCAGGAGCACGATGGCCCGCCCCTCGGGCGGCCGGTCGGTGAGCGGGAGGACCTTCTCGATCTCGCGGCCCGCGACGCCGCGGCCGCCGATCACGACGAGCCCCGCGCCCTGCCGCACCGCCTCGGCCACGAGCCACGAATCCAGCGGGACCTCCCGGACCACGATCGCGTCCGCGAAGCGGTACTCGGGCGGCGTCACCGGCAGCGGGAACGTGCCCATCTCCTTCACCTGCATGCCCGGCACGGCGAGCGGCCCGCCGATCGACAGGACGAGGGGCCGGGTGCCGATCCTCGCGACCGCCGTCTCCCGGCTCCCCTCCTCGTGCGGGCGCATCGGGTCCTCGAGCGTCGCGCGATACCGCACGATGCCCTCCCGGTCGACG
>DASUGR010000153.1:0-15807 GCA_036273915.1 Planctomycetota bacterium
TCGGCACCAACGACCACCCGGGCGACTACCGCTCGTCGGGGTGCACGGCGTGCCACGTCATCTACGCGAACGACCGCGAGCCGGCGCACTCCGCGGAGTACGCACGGTTCGGGAACCGCGGGCTCTCGTTCAGCGCGGACCCGACCATCCCGAAGGACCAGCCGGGCCATCCCGTGCGCCACGCCTTCACGAAGGCGATCCCGTCGAGCCAGTGCGTCGTCTGCCACATGCACCCGGGCACGACGGTCACGAGCACCTACCTGGGCACGATCTGGTGGGACAACGAGAGCGACGGGGATCGCTTCTACCCGCGCCGCCAGCGCGACCCGACGGAGAAGGAGCGGCTCGAGATCCTCGAGAGGAACCCGGAGGAGTCGGCCGTGCGGGGCCTCTGGTCGGACGAGTCGTTCCTCGACGACTCGTGGGGGATGAACCCGACGCTCGGACAAGTGCAGCTCGCGGACTTCCACGGCCACGGGTGGCTCTACCGGAACGTCTACAAGCGCGACCGCGAGGGGAACCTGCTGGACGCGGACGGGCAGGTGATCTCGCCGTTCGATTCCAGGAAGTGGCAGCGGGCCGTCCACCTGAAGGACATCCACCTGGAAAAGGGGATGCACTGCACCGACTGCCACTTCGAGCAGGACGTCCACGGGGACGGCCACCTCTACGGCAGCGTGCGCGACGCGGTCGAGATCGCGTGCGAGGACTGCCACGGCACGATCCGTGAGCGAGGGAAGCTGGTCACGTCGGGCCCCGCGGCGCGGGCAGGGGGCAACGACCTCTCCCTTTCGCGCGCGGCGGGCGGGCAGCGCCGGTTCGTCGAGCGCGACGGCAAGGTCTACCAGCGGTCGTCCGTGACGCCGGGACTGGAATGGGAGGTCCCGCAGATCGCGGACGGGAAGACGCGGAATCCCGCGTCGTGGCGGGCGAAGACGATCCAGCGCGACAACGAAACATGGGGGGATCCGGGGGCGGAGGTCGCGCACGACCGCACGAGGATGACCTGCTTCTCGTGCCACACCGCGTGGATGGCCTCGTGCTTCGGGTGCCACCTGCCGATGCGCGCGAACCAGCGCGCGGAGTCGAAGCACTTCGAGGGGGACAAGACGCGCAACTTCACCCCGTACAACTGGCAGACGATCCGCGCCGACACGTTCATGCTCGGCGTGGACGGCGACGTCACCGGGAACCGGGTCGCGCCCGCGCGCTCCGCGTGCGCCGTGGTCGTCGGGTCGCAGAACTCGAACCGCGAGTGGGTCTACAGCCAGCAGCAGACGATCTCGGCCGAGGGGTTCTCGGGGATCGCGTTCTCGACGCACGTGCCGCACACGGTCCGCGCGAAGGAGACGAAGCGGTGCGACGACTGCCACCTCGCCGAGGCGGGCGACAACAACGCCTGGATGGCGCAGCTCCTGATGCAGGGCACCGGCTTCATGAACTTCATGTACCGGTACGTCTACGTCGGGACCGAGAAGGGGGTGGAGGCGGTCGTCGTCACGGAGCGCAGCGAGCCGCAGGCGGTGATCGGGTCGACGCTCCAGGAGGACGCGTACCCGGCCGACTTCCGGCGCCACGAGCGCGACAACCGGATCCTCGGGGAGGGCTACCGCCACGGCACGGAGCGCGCGAACGCGGTCCAGCTGCGCGGCGAGTACCTCTACGTGGCGGACGGCCCCGGCGGGCTCCGGGTGCTCGACGTCGCGCAGATCGACCAGAAAGGGTACTCGGAGCGGATCGTGACGGCGCCGGTGTCGCCGCTCGACCAGCGCCTGCGCGTGGACCTGGAGGACGCGCGGTGGGTCGCCTCGCCCACGACGCTCGGCGTCGACCCCACGCGGGCGCAGTTCCCGGAGAACCGCGAGCAGAAGATCCACCCGCTCTACGCCTACCTCTACGTCGCCGACGCCGTCGAGGGGCTCGTGCTGGTGGGCGCCGCCACGCTCCTCGACGGCAACCCGCGCAACAACGTGCTGGAGAAGGCGCTCGCGTTCAACCCCGACGGGCTCCTCACCGGGGCCTCGTTCGTGACCGTGGCGGGCCGGTTCGCGTACGTCGGCTGCGACGCGGGGCTCGTCGTTGTCGACCTCGACCAGCCGACCGCGCCGCGCGTCGTCGCTACGCTTCGGGACCTCCAGGGCGTCCGCGGCGTGATCGTGCAGTTCCGCTACGCATTCGTGGCGTGCCGCACGGGCCTCGCCGCCGTCGACGTGACGCCCGATGCGGACGGGAGCTTCCCCGCCGAGCCGCGCGTGGTCTCGGCGATCCCGCTCGACGACGCGCGGGGCGTCTACGTCGCGCGCACCTACGCCTACGTCGCGGCCGGCCGGCAGGGGCTCGCGATCGTGGACGTGACGCGGCCCGGGCAGATGCGGCTCCTCCGCTTCTTCGACGACGGCGGCGCGCTGGACGACACGAACGACGTGAAGGTCGGCATCACCAACACGTCGCTCTTCGCGTACGTCGCCGACGGCCGGAACGGCCTCCGCGTGCTGCAGCTGACGACGCCGGGCCGCGACGCGCAGGTCCTTGGCTTCAGCCCGCCCCCGGATCCCCACCTGATCGCCACCTGGAAGACGGCCGCGCCCGCGCTGTCGGTCTCCCGCGGCCTCGACCGCGACCGCGCGGTGGACGAGGCCGGCAACCAGCTCTCCGTGTTCAGCCGCGTCGGCGCGCGGCCGTTCACGCTCGCGGAGATGCAGCGCCTCTACCGCCTCCCGGACGGGCGCCTGTTCTTCGTCAAGTAGATCACGGGGTACCTGGTTCGTTTCGGCAGAACTTCGCCCGAAACGCCGCTTGCCAGGCGGGTTTGCGCGGGTCCGGGGCGTCAGCGCGCCGCGAGCGCCCGGCGCGCGAGGGAGGCCGCGGCGCGCTCGTCGTAGGGCCCCGCGAGCGCGGCGTCGAGCGCGGCGTACGCCTCCGCGAAGTCCGCGGCGTCCGGGTCCGGCGCGAGCGCGAACGCGAGGAACTTCACCTGTTGCATCGCCGCGTAGCCGGCGCGGATCTCGCCCGCCTCGACCCGGGCGAGCCATCCGTCGACCCGCCCCCGGAACCCCTCCGCGTCCACCGACGGCAGCCGGTCGACCTTGTCGGCGGCGCTTGCCGCGGCGTCGGCGAGGCTCCGGCGCTCGCCGCCCGGCCGGTAGGTGGTCGCGAGCACGCCCGCGAGCCGCTTCGCCGTTCCCTCGTCCCCCGCGGCGAGCACCACGAGCGGGGCCAGGTCGAGCGGGAGATCCCCGGGCCGCGCGCCCGGGCGCGCGTCGGCGCCGCCGCCCTTGATCTCGTGGTGGCACGCGTAGCAGTCGAAGGTCCCGAACTCGGGCCAATCGGCGCCGGCCCGCGCGAGGCGGCCGACCTGCCGCAGCCGCGCCGCGCCCGCGACCCGCGCGCCCTCGGCCCACGCCGCGAGGTCGCCCGCCGCGTCCTTCCGCTTCCAGTGCGGCGGCATGTCGTGCAGGAACCGCGGCAGCGAGAACGCGAGCGGCGGGTGACCGGCGGCCATCATCGCGTGCGTCACGTCCTTCCCCTCGCCGCCGACGTGGCACGCGACGCATGCCGCCGCGCGCTTGTCGGGCGTCGTCAGGTCGCGGAGCCCGAGCGCCTCCTTCTGCCGCGGCGACATCTCCTTGAACGAGGGCGACACGTGCGCGCCGAGCCAGCGCCCCGCCGGGCCGTGACAGAGCTCGCACGAGACGCCGTCGGCCCGGTCGAACGTGGCGGCCGCCCGCACGTCGCCCGCGCTGTGGCAGGAGAGGCACTCGGCCGCCTTCGAGGGGTCGATGCTGAGCCGCTGCCCGATCCGCAGCCCGGTCTCCCCGGAGAGGGAGGCGAAGGCGCGGCTGTGCCGGTCGAGTTCGCGGTTCGCCCAGACCTTGTACTCCTGCCGGCTCGCGTCGCCGCCGCCGTGGCACGCCTGCGCCGCGCACGAGCCGGCCCCGAGGAAGAGGTCACGCTCGGGCGGCTGCTGCGCCCCGGCGGGGGCGCATGCGGCAAGGGCCGGCAGGAGGAGCGCGAGCGCCCGCATGGCGCGCATTCTTGCCGGGGGCAAGGACATACGCCGTGCGAGGTAGGGGGGCTTCGGGGGCCACGGCCCCGTAGAATCCCCGCGTGCCGCTGGACACCGAGGGACGTCTCGAGGGCGAGCCGCTCGCGCTGGACCAGCTCCGTGGGATCCCCGTCTTCGAGGGGTGCTCCGAGGCGCTCCTCAAGAAGAACCTCGGCGCGGTCGTGCGCCGGCGGTTCCGCCCCGGCGAGATCATCTGCCGCGAGGGCGAGTTCGGCTCGACTGCCTTCTACATCCTCGAGGGCGAGGCCGAGGTGTTCCTGAGGACGCCCGTCGCGCACCTCGAGGGGAAGGCGCGGGTGAAGGGCCTCTTCGGCGGCATCACGAGCTTCCTCCAGTCGCTCGTCCGCCGCGAGGAGACGCGCGCGCGGAAGGGGACGATCCCGATCGACGCTCCGGTGGACCTCTCGCTCGACCGGCCGGAGGCGACGCTCTCCGCGGGAGACCTCTTCGGCGAGATGACGTGCATGTCCTTCTACCCGCGCAGCGCGACCGTCCGCGCGCGCGGCGAGGTCACCGTCCTCGAGATGCTCCGGAACATCCTCGACCTCCTGAAACGGGGCTCGAAGGGGTTCAAGGAGCAGCTGGACCGGGCCTACAAGGAGCGCGCGCTCGCCACGCACCTGAAGGCGATGCCGCTCTTCGAGGGGCTCACCGACGACTTCATCGACGGGCTCCGCGAGCGCGTGAGCCTCGTTCCGTACGAGCCCGGCAAGGTGATCTGCAAGCAGGGCGACCACGCAGACCGCCTCTACCTGATCCGCATCGGCTTCGTGAAGGTGTCGCAGGAGAGCCCGGGCGGCGAGGTGATCCTCAAGTACCTCCACCGCGGCGACTACTTCGGCGAGATGGGGCTCCTGGGCGCCGGGAAGCGCACGGCCACCTGCACCGCGCTCGACCACGTCGAGCTCGTGGAGATCGGCCAGGAGGACTTCGCGCGCATGATGGCGGAGTTCCCCGCCATCCGGAAGGGGCTCGAGGAGACCGCGCGCGTGCACACGGCCGAGAACGCGAAGCGGCTCGAGCAGCTCGCGAGCGTCTCGGTCGACGACTTCCTCGAGCAAGGGCTCATGCAGGCGCAGAGCCTCCTGCTGATCGACCTCGACCGCTGCACGCGCTGCGACGAGTGCGTGCGCGCGTGCGCCGCGACCCACGACGGGGTCACGCGCCTCATCCGCGACGGGCTACGCTTCGACCGCTACCTCGTGCCGACGAGCTGCCGCTCGTGCCACGACCCGCTCTGCATGGTCGGCTGCCCGGTCGGCTCGATCCGCCGGCGCGACTCGCTGGAGATCGTGATCGAGGACTGGTGCATCGGCTGCGGCCTCTGCGCGCGCAACTGCCCGTACGGCAACATCAACATGCACGGGATCGGAGGGGGCGCGGGGGAGGAAGGGGCGGCGGGGAAGGAGGGGCAAGCGGAGAAGGGCGGCAAGCCGGCCCAGAAGGCGATCACCTGCGACCTCTGCGCGGGGTGGAAGGAGCCCACCTGCGTCTACGCCTGCCCGCACGAGGCCGCGCTCCGCGTCGACCCGAAGGAGTTCCTGATCCGCCGATGAGGCCCCCGGAACCCCCTCTCCTCGGAGCGCTTCGATGCTCCTAGACAGGAGCCACCGCCCGTGGGCGATCCTGACGGCGCTCCTCGCGGGCGTCTCGTTCCTCCTCTACGCCGTCTACGCGTCGCGCGCGCCGGACGGGCCGCGCGGCGGCTCCGCCCCGGGCCTCGCGTTCGGGATCGCGGCGTCCGTTTGCATCGGGTTCGCGGCGCTCCTCGGCGCGCGCAAGAGGAGGCCGCACTACCGGCTCGGGCGCGTGGCGACGTGGCTCAAGGGCCACCTCTGGCTCGGCGCGCTCTCGCTCCCGCTCGTCCTCTTCCACGCCGGGTTCCGCTTCGGCGGCACGCTCACGAGCGTGCTCATGGGGGCGTTCCTCGCCGTGTACGTGACCGGCGTCATGGGCCTCGTGCTGCAGCAGTTCCTGCCGCGGGTGATGACGCAGAGCCTGCCGCAGGAGACCGTCTTCGAGCAGCTCGACCACGTGAGGGAAGAGCTCCTCGCGGAGGCGGAGCACATGGTCAAGGGGGAGGGGGGCGCCGTCGCGCGGCCGAAGAGCGCGGGGCGCGTGCAGGGGCGGGTCGTCGAGAGCCGAGCCGCGGCGGCGGAGGCGGGGCCCGACCGGAACGCGCTGAGCCTCTTCCTCGAGCGGCAGCTCCGCCCCTACTTCGCGAAGGACGGCGCGCGCCGCTCCCGCCTCGCGGACGCGAGCGCAAGGGCGGCGCTCTTCGAGGAGCTTCGGCGGACGGTCGACCCCGCGCTGCACCCGGTCACGCGCGACCTCGAGGCGCTCGCCGCGCAGCGCGACCAGATCGAGATGCAGCGCCGGCTCCACCTCTGGCTCCACGGCTGGCTGCTCGTCCACGTCCCGCTTTCGTACGCCATGTGCTTCCTCGGCGCCGTGCACGCCCTGATGGCGCTCTACTACGGATGAAGAGCACGAAGGACCTCGCGCAGCGGATCGACCCGGGATACCACCGGCACCGCCACCCCCTGCGCCGCCTCCGCCTCCTCTTCTCCGTCGGCCTCGTCGCGGCGAGCGCGGCGTGGGTGGGCCTGTCGTTCGGGTTCGCGGGGGAGGGGATCTACGTGCGCGCCGGCATGTCGCGCGCGCACGGGCCCATCGCGGACGCGTGCAGCCGCTGCCACGTGGACGCCTTCTCGCCCACGGTCGACGCGGCCTGCCTCTCGTGCCACACGGTCGGGCCGCACGTGCCCGCCGGGAAGACGCCGCCCGACCCCGAGTGCGGCGCCTGCCACGCGGAGCACAAGGGGCGCACGCTCCTCGTCGAGGTCGCCGACGGCCACTGCAACGCCTGCCACGCGAGCCACCGCACGATCACGACCCTCGAGGACCACGCGCAGTTCCCCCGCGAGCCCAGGGACCAGCACCTGCGGTTCAACCACCGCGCCCACCTCGCGGAGGATCTGCTCCAGGGGCCGCTCCAGTGCGGGGACTGCCACCGGCCGCGTCCGGCCTCGCCCGACTTCGCGCCCGTCCGGTTCGACACGCACTGCGCGCGATGCCACGCGGAGCGCCTCCATCCGGAGCTCAAGGATGCGGTACCCCACGGCCTCGGCCTCCCGCGCCTCCGGGAGTGGGCGACCGCCGCCCTCGTCCGCGCGTTCCTCGAGAACCCGCGGCTCGCGGAGCCCCGCTCGCGCCCGAACGCCGCGCCGGGCCGGTCCCCCGGAGCCCCCCCCGATTGGACCGCGATGCTGCTCGCGAAGACGGATGCCGCCCTCGATGCCCTGTTGACGCCCGGCCGCGGCTGCCTCCTCTGCCACGACCGGGACGCGGAGGGGATCGTGCCCCCGCAGGTCCCCTCGAACTGGATGCCCAGGGCGAGCTTCGATCACAAGACGCACCGCGCGCAGGCGTGCGAGGGCTGCCACCGGGCGGAGACCGTCGCCGACGCGCAGACCGTCGATCTCCCGGGCGTGCAGAGCTGCCAGGCGTGTCACCACGACGGCGGGGCGCCGACGGCGTGCGCGACGTGCCACCCCTACCACCCGCGGGACGCGGCCGCCTGGCGGTAGGAGCGTCCCGGGCGGAATCTCGCGCGCAATCTCCCGATGCGGGTGCGGGAGGACGCCAGCCCGGCTTTGCGAGGCCCGGCGAGGGGGCGTTGGCGCGACATTCGCGTTCCGCAAACCGCGCCACCCGGCCGGCGGTCTGTTTCAATGGTGCGGTTGGGAGGCGAGCACGGAGCATGACGATGAACGAGAGTGTCGAGCTGCGCTACGGGGACAAGACCTTCTCCTACCCGGTGATCAAGGGGAGCGAGGGCGAGAAGGGGGTGGATATCGGCAAGCTGCGGGCCCAGACCGGGCTCGTGACGTTCGACCCCGGCTACGGCAACACCGGATCCTGCAAGAGCTCGATCACCTTCATCGACGGCGAGAAGGGGATCCTCCGCTACCGCGGCTACCCGATCGACGAGCTGGCGGAGAAGAGCAGCTTCCTCGAGGTGTGCCAGCTGCTCATCGCGGGCGAGCTCCCGCCGACGAAGGCGCTCGACGGGTTCCGCGCCGACGTCACGCGGCACACGATGCTGCACGAGGACATGAAGAAGTTCTTCGAGGCGATGCCGAAGGGGGCGCACCCGATGCCGGTGCTCGCCGCGTCGGTCAGCGCGCTCGCGGCGTTCTACGAGCAGCCCGAGACGGACGACGACATCCGGACGGCGGTCGTGCGGCTGATCGCGAAGATGCCGACGCTCGCGGCCTGGTCCTACAAGCACTCGATCGGCCAGCCGTTCATCTACCCGCGCAACGACCTCGACTACGCGAGCAACCTCCTCCACATGATGTACGCGACGCCGTGCGAGCCCTACCGGGTCGACCCGGTCGTCGCCCGCGCGATCGACGTGCTCCTGATCCTGCACGCGGACCACGAGCAGAACTGCTCGACGAGCACGGTCCGGCTCGTCGGCTCGTCGCGCGCGCACCTCTACGCGAGCGTCTCCGCGGGCATCAGCGCGCTCTGGGGGCCGCTGCACGGCGGCGCCAACCAGGAGGTGATCGAGATGCTCGAGGCGATCGCGGCCGAGGGCGGCGGCGCCGAGCGGTTCCTCGCGCGCGCGAAGGACAAGAACGACACGACGCGGCTCATGGGCTTCGGCCACCGCGTCTACAAGAGCTACGACCCGCGCGCCTCGATCCTCAAGCGGACGTGCAAGGACGTGATCTCGCGCCTCGGGACGTCGAGCGAGCTGCTCGACATCGCCATGAAGCTCGAGGAGATCACGCTCAAGGACGACTACTTCATCAGCCGGAAGCTCTACCCGAACGTCGACTTCTACTCGGGCGTGATCTACAAGGCCCTGGGCATCCCGACGGACATGTTCACGGTGATGTTCGCGCTCGGGCGCCTGCCGGGCTGGATCTCGCAGTGGATCGAGATGCGGCAGGACCCGTCGACCCGCATCGGCCGCCCGCGGCAGATCTACACGGGCCCGACCGAGCGGCACATCAAGCGGTAGCGATCCGGGGGGGCTCCGGGGGCGGCGCGTCAGTTGGCCGCGTGGGCCCCCGTCGGCGTGTCCAGGACCTCGCGGACCTTCCGCACGAGCGCATCGAGCGTGAACGGCTTGCCGAGGAAGGCCACGTCGTCGGTGCGCAGGTTCGCTTCCTTCATCGCGTTGTCCGCGTAGCCGGACATGAGGATCGCCCGGAGGCCCGGCTGCGTCGCCTTGAGCCTCGCGACGAGGTCGGGGCCGCCCATCTGGGGCATGACGACGTCGCTGACGACGAGCCCGATCGTGCCGCGCCCCCGGGCCGCGATCGCCAGGGCCTCCTGCCCGTTCCGCGTCTCGATGACCTCGTAGCCGCGCGAGCGCAGCGCCTGCAGGGCGAGCTTGCGCACGGCGTCCTCGTCCTCGACGAGGAGGATCGTCTCGGATCCGCCCGGCGCCGACTCCGCGACGAGCGGGGGGACGGTCGCGCGGGGCGACCGGGTCGCGGCCGGGAGGTAGATCTTGAATGTGGTGCCCCGCCCCGGCTCGCTGTAGAGCCAGATGTGTCCGCCCGCCTGCTTCACGATCCCGTAGACGGTGGAGAGGCCGAGCCCCGTGCCCCGTCCGGGGCCCTTCGTCGTGAAGAACGGCTCGAACATGCGTCGCC
Source organism: Planctomycetota bacterium (assembly GCA_036273915.1). Classification (GTDB taxonomy): domain Bacteria; phylum Planctomycetota; class PLA2; order PLA2; family PLA2; genus PLA2. The sequence goes on from DASUGR010000153.1 coordinate 9,742, forward strand.
GCGTCTCCGCGTCCATCCCGATCCCGGTGTCCGTGATCGCGAACATCGAGTAGCGGCCGGGCCGGACCCCCTCGTGCGTCGCCGCGTACGCGTCGTCGAGCATGGCGTCCGCGGTCTCGAGCGTCAGGCGGCCGCCGTCCGGCATCGCGTCCCGGGCGTTCACGACGAGGTTGACGATCAGCTGCTCGAGATGGCCGGGATCGATGCGCACGTACGCCACGCCCTCTCCCGGCGCCGTGCACAGCTCGATGTCCTCCCGGAGGAGGCGCCGCAGCATGCGATCGAGCCCCGTCAGCGTCTCGTTGAGGTCGACCAGCGTCGGCTGCGTCACCTGCTTCCGGGAGAACGCGAGCAGCTGGCTCGTGAGGCGCGCGGCGCTCTCCGCGGCCCGCTGGATCTCCTCGAGCTCCTGCAGGAACGGGTTCGTGCCCTTGGACTCGGCGCGCAGCAGTTGGCAGTAGCCGAGGATGACCGTGAGCAGGTTGTTGAAGTCGTGCGCGACGCCGCCCGCGAGCTGCCCGACCGCCTCCAGCTTCTGCGAGCGCCGGAGCTGCTCCTCGAGGAGGAGGCGGGCCGAGATGTCGCGCACGAGGAGCAGCGAGGCCGCGCCCCCGTCGTGGACGAAGCGCGTCGCCGCGATCTCGACGTGGAGAGCCGATCCGTCGAGCCGCGCGAGCCGCTGCTCCCGGGGCGCCGCGCTGCGCCCATCGTGCACGTCGCGGAGCCGCGCCTCCACCTCCGTCCGCGTGTCGGGGGGGCAGAGGTCGAGGAACCGCTTCCCGACGAGCGCGCCGGGGTCCGACGCCGCGAGGAGCGCTCCCGCCGCCGCGTTCGCGAACACGACCACCCCCTCCCGCTCGACGAGGATCGCGTCGGGGGAGAGGTCGACGAGGCTCCGATACCGTCCTTCGGCCTCGCGCCGCGCCCCGAGCGCCCGGCGCTGCTCCTCCTCCCGACGCTGCAGCGCCTCGGCCGTCTCGTTGAACGCGGTCGCCAGCTCGTCGAGTTCGCCGCCGCCGCCGTGCGCCGCGCATCGGGCGGAGAGGTCGCCCTCGCGGACCTTCCGCGTCGCGCCGAGAAGCGCGCGGACCCGGCGCAGCAGGAACACGTCGCCCCCGAACCACGCCGCGAGGAGCGTCACGACCGCCACGATCCCGAGGCCGATGAGATGGAACAGGAAGGCCCGTTCGGCAGCCGCGACGGCGCTCTTCTCGTCGAGCCCGACCGCGAGGTACCCGCTCGGCTCGCTCGCCGTGCCCAGCCGGACGCAGCTGTAGATGCGCTCTACCCCGTCGCTCCCGCGCACCCGCCGCGGGCCGGCCTCGGCGGCCGCGACGAGCGCCGCGTGGTCGGGGAAGGGGTGTCCCGCGAGGTTCCCCGGGTCGGGGCGCCGCGAGAGAACCGTCCCGTGGCGGTCGGTGATGACGACGACCGCCTCGGGCGGCATCGCGACGTCGCCCTGGACCCTGCCGAACCACTCCAGGTCGAGCGCGGCGAAGATCACGGACACGAGCCGCCCCTCGTCGTCGAGGATCGGCTGGGCGAAGTTCACGGTCGCCTTGTGCGTGATGCGCCCGATCTGGTAGTCGCCGGTCGCGAAGGCGCGGCTCAGGACGGCGCGCAGGAACCAGGTCCGGTCGGCCGCGTTCTTCGTCTCCCAGCCGGGCAGCGCGCTCGCGAGGAAACGGCCGTCGGGCGCGGCGAGGCCGAAGTTCGCGTACGCGGGATGCTCCCGGATGAGGGCCTCGAACAGGCGCCCGCACGGCGCCGGGTCGGCGCGTCGCACCGCATCCACCTGCGCGAGCGTCGCGAGGAGCTGCCGCGTGCTCTCCACGAGCTGCTCCTTGGCCGCCGCGGTCGCGCGTGCCAGACGTTCGACCTCCGCCGTCGCGTGGTCGCGCTCGATCTGACGCTGCTCGGCGGCGGCGACGCAGAGCAGCGCGAGCGCCGGCACGACGGCCAGCAGCACGAGCAGCAAGAGCCTCGTGCGGACGCGCGAGAACAGCGGGACTCCCAAGCCGTATCCCCCGGTGGGGAGATCGGCAGCCCGGCGCCGCCCCCTTTAGGGGGAAATCAGCGTCGCAATACGGTGACAGACAATGACTTGCGTCGGACCGCGGGCGGCCCCTCCGCCTACCGGACGACCGAGCCGACGCGCTCGCCCTTCACCACGCGCAGGATGTTGCCGCGGTCCTGCAGCTTGAAGACGTGGATCGGCATCCGGTTGGTCATGCAGAGCGAGAACGCGGTCGCGTCCATCACCTCGAGGCGGCGCTGCAGCGCGTCCTCGAACGACAGCTCGGGGAGCTTCGTCGCCTTCTTGTCCTTCGCCGGGTCCGCCGTGTAGATCCCGTCCACCTGCGTGGCCTTGAGCAGCGCGTCCGCCCGCATCTCAGCCGCGCGGAGGGCCGCGGCCGTGTCGGTCGTGAAGTAGGGGTTCCCCGTGCCGGCCGCGAAGATCACGATCCGCTTCCGCTCGAGGTGGCGGTCCGCGCGCCGCTTGATGAACGGCTCCGCGACCTCGCGCATCTCGATGGCCGTCATGAGCCGCGTCGCCACCGAGAGCTTCTCGATCGCGTCCTGGAGCGCGAGCGCGTTGATCACGGTGGCGAGCATCCCCATGTGGTCCGCCGCCACGCGGTCGAGCCCCTTCTCCGTCCCCCGGATTCCCCGGAAGATGTTGCCGCCGCCGACGACCACGGCCATCTCGACGCCAAGGTCGTGCACCTCCTTGAGCTCCGCGGCCACGTCCGCGACCGCGGTCGCGTCGATGCCATACTCGCTGCGGCCCATCAAGGCCTCGCCGGACAGCTTCAGGAGGATCCGCTTCATCGCGGGAGGGGTCTTCTTCACGCCGCTATCGCCGTTCGCGCCGGGCGCGGCGTGCACCCGCTCCCCCCGGCCCCGGAAGAGCTCCTCCTGGACCTCCCGGTCCGTGAGGACGCGCTCCATCGAGTCGAGGAGGGCCTCGTGCCGCCGCGTCACCTCCGCGAGGGCCTCATTCCTATCATGGAGGCCGTCCGCGAGCGAGCGGGCCAGCGCGAACGACATCTTGGCGGCCACGCCCTCGCCGGCCGCGACGAGCCGGTCGATCGCCTCGCGCGGCAGCGAGAAGAGCGAGCCGGACTTCACGCAACGACCGACCTGCGGATCCCCCTGCCCGAGGAAGCAGAGCGCGTTCAAGGTTGCGCCGGCGGTCGCGACGGCCCCCCGGCCCCCCCCGTTTCCGGCGCCCGTGACGGAGAGCTTCCCGGTCAGGAGGAAGTTCAGCTCCTTGGGCCCGAGCTCGATCTTTTCCCCTTTCTCGATCGACCGCAGCTCGCCGAGGTCGACGAGCAGCCGGAGCTCCGCCGCGGACAGCCCCGCGAGGGCATGGCAGTTCCCCAGCCGGAGGGCAAGGACGTCCGGGTTCACCGGTAGCCCTATCGGCGTCGCGGCGGGGGGCGCTATACCCCGGGGTCAGAGGCCGTAGACGTCCGCGGCGCGCCCCTCGAGGTGGGAGAGGAGGGGTTCCGGGGAGGGGAGGGCCCCGGCGGCCCGCTCGATGAGCTCCTTGGCGCGGTACCGGCGGCCGTGCCGGTGGATGCGTTCGTGGAGCCAGTCCTTGAGCGGCCCGAACTCGCCCCGCGCGAACGCGGCGTCGAGGTCGCCGAGGTCTTTCCGCGCGCGGTCGAAGAGCTGCGCCGCGTACACGTTGCCGAGCGTGTAGGTCGGGAAGTAGCCGACGAGGCAGATGCTCCAGTGGATGTCCTGGAGGCAGCCCTCCGCGTCGTCCGTCGGCGTCATGCCGAACGACGCCTTGAACCGCTCGTTCCACGCGCCCGGGAGGTCTTCCGGCGCGAGGTCTTTCCTGAGCAGCGCCTGCTCGAGGTCGAAGCGGAGGAAGATGTGCAGGTTGTAGGTCACCTCGTCCGCGTCGACGCGGATGAAGCTCGGGCGCACCTCGTTGACGGCGCGGTAGAGGGCTTCGGGCGTCGCGCCGTCCAGCGCGCCCGGGAAGGCCTTCCGGGCGAGCGGGAGGATGTGGCGCCAGAAGCCGAGGCTCCTCCCGACCAGGTTCTCGAGGAGGCGGCTCTGGGACTCGTGGACGCCGAAGGAGCACGCGTCGCAGAGCGGCGTGCCGAAGTGGTCCTTCGGGAGCCCCTGCTCGTAGATCCCGTGGCCGGCCTCGTGGAGCGCGCTATAGAGCCCGTCGGCGAACGCCCGTTCCTGGTACCGCGACGTGAGGCGGATGTCGTCCGGCGAGAGCGTCGAGCAGAAGGGGTGGAGCGTGTCGTCGAGCGTCCCGCGCGCGTAGTCGAAGCCGATCGCCGTGGTCGCGGTCTTGGCGAACGCGCGCTGCGCGTCGAGCGGGCACGGCCGGGAGAGCGGCGCGGTGTCGACCGTGCGCCCCGAGGCCTCGATGCGCCGGAGCAGCGACCGGAGCGCCGTCTCGAGCGGCCCGAAGATGTTGCGGATCTCCGCCGAGGTCTGGCCCGGCTCGTAGTCCTCGACGAGAGCGTCGTAGGGGGACTCCCCGCGCGACAGCGCCTCGCCCCAGCGCCGCATCAGGTGAAACACCTTCGTGAGCCAGGGGAGGAAGATCGCGAAGTCGCGCTTCTCCCGCGCGTCGGCCCACGCCTCGCGCGCGAGCGACCGGAGCTTGGCGCGCTCCGCGGCGAGCTTCGCCGGGATCCGCGTCGCGCGGTCGTGATCGTGCTTCGCCTCGCGCAGGATCGCCGCCTCGTCGGAGTCGGGCGGGCGGCCCTCCGCGAGCGGCTGCGCTTCCTCGAGGAGGCGGCCGAGCGTGCGCGAGGACCGCTTCCTGTGGAGCACCTCAGCGAGCTGGGCGAGCTGCGTGGCGCGCAGCGCGGCGCCGCCCGGCGGCATGTGCGTCTCCTGGTCCCAGTCGAGGAGGCTGATCGTCGCGGACAGGGTGCCGCAGTCGCGGAGGTGGTCGAGGAGCTTCCGGAACGCCCGTTCGGCCCGCATGGGGGAGTAGGCTAGCAGAGGCCTCACGACCCGAGCGGCGCGCGCATCGCGGCCCCCGGTTCACCCGAACCAGGCCCTCAACGAGGTGCCTCCCGCTGATCCCGCGCGGGTTCCCGGGGTCGTGTTCGTCTACGGCGTCTCCTGCGTCTACCACTTCTACCATTTGCGCAGCGCTAGCGCATCAGCCGCCGGCCGCCCGTCGGGGTAGGATGTGGCCGGTGGACTACAGCAAGATCATCGTCATCGAGCCCGGCAAGCGGAGCGGGAAGCCCTGCATCCGCGGCCTGCGGATCACGGTGTCGGACGTGCTCGACTACCTAGCCTCCGGGATGACCGAGGGGGAGATCCTCGCGGACTTCCCCGAGCTCACGTCCGAGGACATCCGCGCGTGCCTCGCGTTCGCCGCTGACCGCGAGCGGCGGATGACGAACCTGCCCACGTGAAGCTCCTCTTCGACGAGAACCTGTCGAGGAGGCTCGTCAAGGCCCTCTCCGGCGTGTACCCCGGGTCCGCGCACGTCGTCGACTGCGGCCTTGAGCGTGCGGACGACAACGTCGTCTGGGACCGTGCGAAGGAGAACGCCTTCGTCATCGTGACCAAGGACATGGACTTCCACCAGCGCGCGGTGCTGCACGGCCCGCCACCGAAGGTCGTCTGGATCCGCCTTGGGAACTGCACGACGAAGAAGATCGAGACCCTTCTCCGGATGCGAGCTGCGGACGTGAATGCGTTTGGCGAGGACAAGGGCGCCGCGCTCCTCGCGCTCCCCTGACCCCCCGCGGTGATTCGCCGCTTCCGCGAGCCCCGCAGGAACGGCCGCCTTCGACTACTCTCCCGCGATGCTTCGCGCCCTGCTCCTCGTCGCCCGGGAGATCGCGCTCGCCCACGACCGATGGCTTGCCCGGTTCGGCGTACGCCGCCCGCTCGCGGCAGAGAATGCCGCACTCCGCGAGACGGTCGAGCGGCAGCGGGCCGAGATCGATCGCGCACCCTTGCAGACTTCAGCGACCCGGTCGAGGAGGGCGCGCGGCGTCAGGAGGTCGCGGTTGCTCGGTCGCCGACGCCACGTTTCGCGAAAGAAGAAGCGCCTCCGGT
>DASUGR010000154.1:0-4042 GCA_036273915.1 Planctomycetota bacterium
CCCGGAGCGAGCGTCGGCGCGGCTTCGGCCGCCGCCGGTGCCGGTGCCGGAGGGGCAGGAGGTGGAGCGGCAGCCGGAGGCGGAGCGGCCGTCGGAGCAGGAGCGGCAGCGGCGGAGGCGGCGGCCGGCGCCGGCTCGGAAACAGGGGCGGGCGCGGGCTCGGGCGCCGGAGGGGCCGCGGGCGCCGCGGGCGCTGCCGTGGTCGCGGGCACTGCTGCGGGACCGGCCTCGATGAAGGCGAGGATGTCCTTCTTCGTCACCCGGCCGCCCGTCCCCGTGCCGGGAACCGTCGTCGGGTCGACCCCGTGCTCGGCGGCGATGCGGGCGACGACGGGCGAGACGAACGTCCTGCCGTTCCCCGCTGGGGGCGCGGGCGGGACCGGTGCCGGTGGCTCGGGAGCGGCTGCGGGCTCCGGCGGTGCGGCCTCCGCAGCAGGAGGAGCCACGGACTCCACAGCAGCCGGCTCGACCGGAGCAGGCTCGACCGGAGCCGGCTCGGCGGGTGCGGGCTCGGGAGCGGCGGGCGCGACCTCCGTGCCCGCGGGCGCGATGCGCGCGATCACGGTCCCGACCTCGACGGTCTCGCCCTCCTGCGCGAGGATCTCGGCCAGGACGCCCTCGGCCGGGCTCGGCACCTCGGTGTCGACCTTGTCCGTCGAGATCTCGAGGAGCGGCTCGTCGCGGCCGATCGCCTCGCCCGGCTGCTTCAGCCACTTCGTGATCGTGCCCTCGGACACGGACACGCCCATCTGCGGCATCACGACCTCGGTCTGCGTTCCGGTGCTCACATTGCCTCCTGTACGGGCGAAGGTCGCCTCGACGTCAGTACTCGGCCAGCTCCCTGAGCGCGGTCGTCACGTCCTCGACCTGCGGGATGTACGCCTTCTCGAGCACGGGCGAGAACGGGACGGGCGTGTCGGGCGCGGCGACGCGCTTGACGGGCGCGTCGAGATGCTCGAAGGCGTCCTCGGCGATCGTCGCCGCGATCTCCCCTCCGAACCCGCCGGTGCGCGTGTCCTCGTGGAGGACGAGCACCTTCGAGCAGCGGCGGACGCTCTCGAGGACGCGCTCGCGGTCCCATGGGATCAACGTCCGCAGATCGAGGATCTCGACCTCGGTGCCGTCCTTCGCGAGCTCGCCGGCAGCCTCGAGCGCCGTGTGCACCATCGCGCCCCAGGTCACGACGAGGGCGTCGTCGCCCTCGCGGGCCACGCGCGCCTCGCCGAACGGGATCGTGTACCGCTCCTCGGGCACCTCTCCCTTGATCCGGCGGTACAGGTGCTTGTGCTCGAAGTAGAGGACCGGGTTCGGGTCCTCGATCGCCGACGCCAGCAGCCCCTTCGCGTCGTGCGGGGTCGACGGGCACACGATCTTGAGGCCGGGGATGTGCGCGAACGAGCTCTCCGGGTTCTGCGAGTGGAACGGTCCCCCGGAGAACCCGCCCCCGGAGGGGAGGCGCACGACGATCGGAACCGGCGTCGAGCCGCGGAAGTGCTGCTTCGCCGCGACGGTGACGAGGTGGTCCCACGCGCACGAGATGAAGTCGGCGAACTGCATCTCGGCGACGGGGCGAAGCCCCATCAGCGCCGAGCCGGTCGCACCCCCGACGATCGCCGTCTCCGAGAGCGGGGTGTCGATGACCCGCCAGGGGCCGAACTCCTCCTGGAAGCCGAGCGTCACCTTGAAGGCGCCGCCGTAGACGCCGACGTCCTCACCGAGGACGAAGACGCGCTGGTCGCGCCGCATCTCCTGCCGGAGTCCCTCGGAGATCGCCTGGATGTAGGTCAGCTCGGGCATCGCGGGCTCACTTGTGGTGCGGCGTGTCGAGGTCCTCCGGAGAGGCGAAGACGCCGTCGACGAGGCCTGCGGGATCGGGCAGCGGCGACTCCTCCGCGCGCTCGAGCGCGTCGTTCAGGAGCCGCTTGACGCTCGAGGTGATGTCGCCCTCCTCGTCGTCCGACATGCCCGCGTGGTCGTGGAGCCAGGAGCGGTAGCGCTCGATCGGGTCCTGCGCCGCCCACTGCTCGAACATCTCCTTCGGGACGTAGAAGGCGTCGTCGTGCACGGCATGGCCCTCCATGCGCAGGGTCAGGCACTCGAGCAGCGTCGGGCCTCCTCCCTCCCGCGCCTTCTCGATCGCGCGGCGGGCCTCGCGGTAGACGGCGAGCACGTCGGTCCCGTCCACCACGACGCCGTCGAAGCCGTACGCGGCGGCGCGGTCGGCGATGTGCTCGACCGGGTAGGACAGGTACGTCGGCGTCGAGTACGCCCACTGGTTGTTGTCGCAGACGAACAGGATCGGCAGCTGGCGGACGCCGGCCATGTTCATGCTCTCGTGCGCGTCCCCGCGGGCCGCGGCACCCTCGCCGAACCAGCCCACCGCCACCCTCCGGTCGCTCCGGATCTTGAACGCGAGCGCCATCCCCGCCGCGACGGGCAGCATCGCCGGCAGGTGGCTGACCATCGGGTGCAGGCCGAGCTCGGGGACGGCCATGTGCACGTTGCCGTCGCGCCCGCGCGTCGGGCCGCCCTCGCGCCCCATGTACTGCGCGAAGATCCGCCACGGCTCGACGCCGCGCGTGATGTGGACCCCCATGTCGCGGTGCAGGGGCGTGCCGACGTCGTTCGCGCCCATCGCCGTGCCGACACCGACGGCGGCGGCCTCGTTCCCGCGGCCCGTGTAGAACGAGCCGGGGATCTTCCCCTGCTTGTACAGGATGTGGCCGCGCTCCTCGATGCCGCGCGTGATCAGCATGTGACGGTAGATGCCGAGCAGGTCCTCGCGGTCGAGGCCTGCCTCCTTCACCTCCTGCAGCGAGCCAACGGGCTCGGCTTCGCGTACGGCCATTCGGCGGTCTCCAGGTCGACGGGGCCGGGTCGGCTCCTCACTCTACCCAGTCCGCAGGAACGCGATCCGCAGCTGTGGATCGCGTTCCGCGGGAACCCCTGAAGCGCGCCCGCTCCCGCGGGCGCTGATCGCGGCGTCGCCCAGCACATTGTCGGCCGGGTACCGTGCGAACGTGGCCAAGACGCGGAACTGGATCCAGGAGGAGCGACGAAAGACGCTCGGCGACTGGGTCGCGTTCTGCCTGGCGTGCGGCCACGTGCAGCGCTACTTCCTCGAGCTCGAGGCCGAGCTCCCCGGCGCGTGCCCACAGTGCGGGGGCGAGCTCCGGCATCGCTGCCCGCAGTGCGCGGCGCCGATCGCCTCCGCGTTCGCTGTCGAGTGCGAGGAGTGCGGCGCCGCGGTCCGCCCCTCCGAGCTCTTCGGCACGGCGATCCGCAAGCCCGGCCGCTGATCCGCCGCCACGGCGTGCGAGATCGGCATGTTCGCCGAACTCGCGGCGAGCGGCGACCCGCGCTGCCACGGCGCGTCGTCGGCCTCGTGCCGGACCTGCGCCTCGAGCGCCGGCGGCGCAACGCGGTCGGCGACGGGATGAACCGTTCGTCGCCGGCGCGATCGAGGCGAACGGCCGCATCTGCCGGTCGGTCGACGAGGCATCGAAGCGGTGCGCCAGCTTCGTGCTAGCCGATCTGGCTGAAGCGGATCACGGTGACGATGTCGTCCTCGGTGACCTCGCGGTTGTAGAGCTGGCCGAGGAAGCGGGCGAGCTCGTCCGCGCGGCGGATCTCCGGGTTGTCGTGCTCGATCTCGCGCGGGGAGAGGTCGCCGAGACGCTTCACCTCGACCTTGTCGATGACGGCGTCGAAGACGCGCTCCCGCTGCCCGTAGCGCGCGCCCGCGAGCACGGTCACGATCATCCCCTTCTTGTACTTCGGCGACTTGTCGCCGAGTCGGATCGTCGCCGTCTTGCGCCCTGAGCGGAGCTGGTCCCCGACGGCCGGGTTGTAGAAGTTGAGGGCGTAGGAGGGCACGGCGGCCGGGCAACTATAGAGGGTCGCCTGCGAGCATCTCGGACGCGCGCTCGGCCATCTCACGCTCTCCCCGGTAGGCGAGGAGACGCGGCGCGTCGTCGAGGCGGAGCCAGCGCGCCTCGGCGACCTCCACGTCCATGCCGGGCGGGAGGTCGCCGATCCTGCC
>DASUGR010000155.1:0-9182 GCA_036273915.1 Planctomycetota bacterium
AGCACCGCGGCGATCCGCGAGCTCGCGGCGGCGGCCGAGGAGTTCGAGCGCGTCGGGCTCCCCGACCGCCACGCGGCGCTCCGCGACCTCGGCGAGGCGCTCGCGGACGCGGGCAGCGCGCGCGCGGCGCGCACGGCGCTCGCGCGCGCGGACCGCGGCGAGCACCCGGGCGCGGAGCGTAGAGCCCACCGGGTCTTCAGCCGCACGGCGCGCGTGCGGCTCGCGCTCGGGGAGGGCGACCTGCGCCGGGCGCGCGCGGTCGCCGGGCGCGCGCTCGACGTCGCGCGCCGCACGCCCGGCCACGCGGCGCGCATCGCGGCGCACCTCGCGGTGGGGGAGGCGGCGCTCCGGGGGGGCGAGCTCGTGGAGGCGCGCCAGGCCGCCGAGGCCGCGCTCGCCTTCGCGCGCGAGGAGGGCGACCCCCTCGCGGCGGCTGCCGCGGAGCGCATCCTCGCGGAGCTGGCCGCGCGCGCGGGAAGGACGGGCGAGGCGTCCGAGCGCGCGCACCGCGCGGCCCGGGCCTATACGGGCCGCGTCGACGCCGGGGACGGGCCCGCCCGGCTGCTCCTCGCGCTCGGCCGGGGGCTCTCGCGGGCCGAGCCGGCGCGGGCGAGCGCATACCTCGCGCGGGCGAAGGGGTGCTACCAGCGCCTCAAGGGGCTCGGCTTCCGGCCTCCGGAGGGCGCGTAGCGCGCGGATCCGGTCCCCGGAGCCCCTTCCTTTCGGGGCCGCGGAACGCTACCATCCGCCACCCGAGGGATGCCGATCCGTCCGCAGATCCACGACAAGGGGACCATCTCGCTCTCCTTCGCCGCCAATCTACGGTACGTCCGTCCCATCCGGCACTTCGTCAGCGCCCTCTGCGCGCTCGCGAAGTACCCGGAGGACGAGACGGAGTCGATCGCGCTCGTGACCACGGAGATCCTCAACAACTCGATCGAGCACGGCGCCAAGAGGCCCGACGACGAGATCGGGATGATCATGACCGTCACCTCCGAGCGCTTCCGCTGCGAGGTGCAGGACCCCGGGAAGGGGGGCGACGCCTTCGCCCGGGCCGCGATCACGCGGGCGGGGAAGATGCCGGACCTCGAGGAGCCGCGGGGCCGGGGGCTCTTCCTCATCAAGAGCTACATGGACGAGATGACCGTGACCTGGGATCCGAAGACGGGGACCCGCCTCGTCGTCAGCAAGGCGATCGCCCCGTGAGCCAGGACTGGGCCGCCTCGCAGACCGGGTTCCTCACCGGGGACCGGGCCAAGGACGCGCGCAACGTCACGATCCTCCTCGACACGATCGCGGAGGTCACGGGCAAGGCCGACCTCGACGCGCTCATGAGGTCGATCGTCGACAAGGCGATCAAGATCACGAACGCCGAGCGCGGCCTGCTGCTGCTCACCGACCCCGGGGCCGGCAAGCTCGCGATCAAGGTGGCGCGCGACAAGACCGGCGCCCCGCTGCCGCCGGGGATCCGCTACTCCCACTCGATCCCCGCGAAGGTGTTCGAGACGGGCAAGGCCGAGACGCTCATGGACGCGGCGGGGGGCGGCGACATCGCGCTCGGCCAGTCGATCCTCGACCTGCGCCTCGTGAGCGTGATGTGCGTGCCGCTGACGACGGCCGACGAGCGCCTCGGCGTGCTCTACGTCGACAGCCGCGCGTCGGCGAAGGGATTCACCCAGTCGGACCTCGAGCTCTTCAAGGCGCTCGGGTCGCAGTGCGGCCTCGCGATCCACAACGCGCGCCTCGTCGACGCCTACATCCGGCAGCAGCGCCTCCAGCACGACCTGCACGTCGCGAAGGAGATCCAGCAGGGGATGCTCCCGCGCAAGACCGTGGAGCGGCCGCGCATCGAGATCGCGGGATTCAACAGGCCGTGCGACGAGACGGGCGGCGACTACTACGACTACGTCACGATGCCCGAGCGCCGCATGGGCGTGATCGTGGGGGACGTCTCCGGCCACGGGATCGGCGCGGCGCTCTTCATGGCGACGGCGCGCGCGCTGCTCCGCGCGTTCACCTACAAGATGGCCGACCCGGGCGCGGTGCTCCGCGAGGTGAACCTCTTCCTCGACCGGGACATGCCCGAGGGCTCGTTCATGACCCTCTTCTTCGGCGTCGTCGACACGAAGACGGGGGCCTTCCGCTACGCCTCCGCGGGGCACAACCCCGTGATCCTCTTCCGGCGCCAGACCGGCTCGTTCGAGGAGCTCAGCAAGACCGGCCCCGGGCTCGGCCTCCTGCCGAACGCCGACTACGAGATCCGCGAGACGGCGCCGATCAAGCCGGGCGACATCCTGCTGCTCTACACGGACGGCGTGCCCGAGGCCATGAACGCGACGAAGGAGCTCTTCGGCGTCGAGCGCATGAAGACGCTGCTCGCGGGCCTCAAGGAGCGCGCGCCGGCGGAGATCGTCCAGCAGTTCGTCCGCGCCGTCACGGACTGGACGAAGGACAACTTCGACGACGACCTCACGCTGGTCGTGGTGAAGGGGACGTAGGGGGGTCCGGGGGCCCGCCTCCGCGCGCGCACGGCCCCCGGAGCCCCCCCTCGTTCCCTGCCCGAAGACTCTAGAATGGGCGCGATGCGGACGGTGATCCTTGCCGCCCTCCTTCTCGCCGGGTGCGGTTCCCACCCGCTCGAGGTGAAGATCCCGACGTTGCCCGGGGCGACCCACCTCCAGATGCCCGACGCCCTGCCGCTCCGGCGCTACAACTACAAGCTCGAGGTGCGCTCGGCGGTCGCGAAGCAGGCGAGGCTCGAGGCGCGCCTCGAGGATCCGGCGCCCGAGGGCGTGGAGGTGCGGATCGGCGGGGATGCCACCATCCCGCGCGAGGGCACCGGCTGGCCTACCCTCGTGGTGATCGTGCCGAAGAAGCCGGGGGCGTTCCAGGGCACGATCGCGCTCACGAGCCCGGAGGTGCCGGACTGGGTCCAGCGCTACACGTTCGCCGGGAACGTCGCCGACCGGCCGCCGGAAGGGCGCCACATGGTGCCGCGGCCCGCCGGCGTCGATCTCGGCACGCTCGTCCCGGGGGAGGAGAAGGCGTTCGCGGTGGCGCTCGCGAGCGTCGGCAGCGAGCCCGTGACGATCACCGGGTGGGAGTCGAACGATCCCGACGTCGTCCGGATCCAGCGGATCGAGGACGCGGTCGTCGTGCGCCCCGGCGGCGAGCTCCAGCTCGTGGGCACGGCCGTCGCGCCGAACGCCGCGGGCCCGTTCGAGGCTGCCGTCCGGGTCCGGTCGGATGCGCAGGGCTACCAGAACGGCATCTTCGGCATCCGCTTCGGCGGCGTGGTCGTCCTCGACTACGCGCCGCAGCCGCCGCGCGCGGTCGAGACGGCGGCCTATCCCGCCGCGGGGACCGAGTTCAAGCTGAAGATCGTCGCACGGGAGGGCGTCGCTCCGTTCACGGTCGCGGAGGCGCTCGGGCACGAGCGGTACCTGGAGGTCGTGTCGCTCGGGACCAAGGAGCCGGCGCGGGAGCAGCTCATCACGCTGAAGCTCCGGCGCGACGCGCCGACCGATGCGGCGCGGCCCGCCGAGTGGAAGGTGCGGTTCCGGATCGAGCCCGGCGACCTCGAGGTCGCCTGGCCGATGAAGCTCTTCCTCTTCCCGCCGATCCACGCGTCGCCGCGCGAGGTCCAGTTCGGCGCGGTCGCGCAGGGGGCGGGGACGGAGGCCGAGATCTTCCTGACCGCGATCCCCGGCCGGACGTTCCGCGTGACCGGCGCGCGCTCCGAGGGGCGACGCCTCCGCGTCACGATCCCCGAGCACGCCCTGGGCGGGGTGTGGAAGGTCGACGTCGGGCTCCCCGAGAGCCTGCCGAAGGGCGTCCTCACGGACCGGATCGTGATCGAGACCGACGATCCCGACGTCCCGCAGCTGGTCGTGCCCGTCCGCGCCGAGATCCGGTAGGGGCGTCCTACTCCGCGGGGATGCTCTTCGCGCAGCGGAATCCCACGTCGCGGTAGGGCAGGTCCGCGCGCACGCGGCCGGAGGCGACGGCGAGCGCGCGGTATCGGGGGAGGTCGAAGGAACCCCCCTTGGTCGCGGCCGAGGAGCCCGTGCTCCCCGACGTCAGCTCGGCGACGTTGCCGGCCATGTCGAGCGCGCCGAACGGCGAGCGGTCGCGCGGGAAGGAACCGACCTCCGCGAGGGTCCCGGTATGGGCGTTGCATGCGCTCGGATCGAGCTCCATCCCGAACGCGTAGTCGCGGCGGTCGAGGCCGCGCGCGGCGCGCTCCCACTCCGCGGGCGTCGGGAGGCGCTTGCCGGCCCAGCCGGCGAACGCCTCCGCGTCGAGGAGCGAGATGCCGGTGACCGGCAGCAGGGCCGCGCCCTCGGGGAGGGCCCAGCTCCCGTCGGGCATCTCATTCCAGAGGGGGGCCGTCTGCTCGCCGCCGCCGGGCAGGAGGCGGCGCGGCACGGCGCGCCGGCGGAGCGGCGGGTCGAGGTCCTTCAGGTACTCGGCGTAGTCCGCGTTCGTCACCTCGGTCTCGTCGAGGAAGTACGGCGCGAGATCGAGGCGCTCGGGCGTCTCGGCGAAACGCGGGTCGCCGTACTCCATGCCGGTGACGCCGGGGACGTAGAGCATGCCCGCCGGGATCTTCGCGGGGTCGAACGGGCCGCAGTCGAGCTCCGACCGGTCGGGGGTCAGGTGCTCGATGCGGAACGGCAGGTAGAGCGAGCGGGTGCTCCCCCGGACGATCAGCACGTAGCTGCCGGGGTCGAGGATCAGGTCGCGCACGGGGAACGGCGTCCGGCCGAGGTCCTTCGCGCCCGCCCAGTCGATCTCCAAGGACCCGCTCGCGCCCTTCGCGAGGAGCACGGTGACGTTGTCGGGCAGGTTCCGGAGCGTCACGAGCCGGATGCCGCGGAGCCGCCGCGCGAGCTCCTGGGCCTCGTCCAGCAGCTTCTTGCCCGGGAATGCGTCCGGCAGCGCCTCGAGGTTGGGGATCGTGCGCCGCTCGAGCACGATGGCCATCTCCTCCGCGCGGCGCGCGATGTCGCCCGTGAAGTGCCGCCGGTCGCGCGCCTCGCGGTACTCCGCGCCGAGTCGCCGCGCCTCCTCCACGTCGGCGCGGAGGGGTGCGAAGCGCCGGACCGTCGCCAGGAGCTCCTCCGCCTCCGCGTGCCCGGGCCTCAGGACGAGGAGCCTCGTCAGGCGCGCCTCCTGCACCGCCGGATCGGTCGCCGTGTGAGCCTCCTGCAGAAGCTGCCGGATGAGATCGTCCTCCAGCGACGCGGCCCGCAGCAGGTACGCGCCCACGCCGATCGCGACGAGCGTCGCCGCGGCGGCGGCCGCGACGACCGCGGTCCGGTTGCGCATCGTGAAGAGGCGCGTCTTGTAGAAGGTCGCCCGCGCGGGACCGAGCCGCGCCGCGTACGCCCGGACCGTGCGGCCGTCCAGCCAGCTCTGCACTTCGGACGCGAAATCCTCCGCGGTCGGATAGCGCTCCCTGGGCTCCGCCGCCATCGCGCGATCGATGATCGCGGCGAGCGCGCCGTCGACGTCGTCCGGCAGCTCGACGTAGCTCGCCTGCTGCGCATCCCGGAGGAGGTCCTTGATCGTGCGGCTCTCGCCGGCGCGCAGCTCCTCGAGGCGCGACTCGTAGAACGACGCCTCGGTCTGGTCGCCGGCCTCGCGGCACGAGGCCGCGATCCGGGCGATGTTCCTGAGCCGCTTCTCGAGGCTCACGCGGTCGAAGTCGAGCGCCGGGGCGACGGGGAAGTCGCCCGTCACGAGGTAGCGCAGGAGCGCCCCGAGCGCCCAGACGTCGCCCTGCGGCGAGACCTCGCCCCGGGCCTGCTCGGGCGGCATGCAGCGCGCGGTGCCCATGGCGCGCGGCAGCTCGCCGCCGGTCTCGGGGCTCTCGCCCCCGCGGAGCAGGATCCGGCTGCCCGCGGTGCGAAACAGGTGGCAGATGCCGAAGTCGATGACGTAGACGCGCAGCGTCGTCGCGTCGAGGATCACGTTGCTCGGCTTCAGGTCGCGGTGGATCACGCCGTTCTTGTTGGCGAAGCCGATGGCGCGCGCGACGGGGAGCAGCACCTGATGGAGGAGCGCGCGGAGGGAGTTCAGCCGGCGGAGGCTCGCGGGGAGCCGTCCCGACCGGTAGAGCGCGACGATCGTCTCCAGCGTCATCGGCCGGTGCAGGAGCTCCATCGTGTAGTAGGGCTTCCCGTCGACCGTGCCGTGGTCGAAGATGGGCATCAGGTTCTGGTGCTTCAGGTTGCCCTGCACCTCGACCTCGCGCCGGAACCGCTGCGCATCGTCGCCGTGCGCCGGCCGGTGGAGCACCTTGAGGGCGACCTGCCGGTTGGCGCCGGGGTCGAACGTGCGGTAGACCGTCGACGAGCCGCCCGACGCGAGCGCCTCCTCCACCTCGTATTTCCCGACCCGGGCGCCCTTGGCGACGACGTCGCGCTCGCCGAGGGTCTCCGTCTCCTCCCCGGCGTTCGCCTCGGTGCGGAGCTCCGCCCCGTCCCAGAAGACCCGGAACGCGGTCCCGCAGCCGCGGCAGGTGCCCCGGAACCGGAGCCCCTCGCGCCTCCGGAGCTCCTCCTCGGGGACGACATACTTGCGTCCGCAGTGCGGGCAGAAGGCGCGATCCTTCATCGGCGGGCCGATGCTAACCGAGAGGGCCGCCCCCGGAGCCCCCCAAAAATCCGGCGCGGGCCCGTGGGCGACGCCGCAAGTCGATTGCGCGCAACAGGTTAGGTCGCTCAACTGCGGGGGCGGCGATGGCCGATAGGGAGGTCGAGATGTCGCGCCCCCTCGCAGCCCTTGTTCTCGCGCTTTCCGTGGCGGCCGCACAGGATGTCGAGGTCGAGAAACCGGCGCCGCCGGAGGGTTCCAAGGGGATCCTGCTCGAGACCCAGATCCGCCGCGGCCAGCGTTTCACCGGCTCGAACACGGTCTCCTTCACGCTCACGATGAAGGAGCGGCAGGGGCAGCACGAGACGTCGGAGACGGAGACGGTCGAGCGCACGGAGCGCTTCCTGGACGCGGTGGAGCGGTCCGAGACGCACGGCGTTCTCGAGATCGAGCGCAGCTACCTGAAGCTGTTCACGAAGGCGCGCGGCGCCGACGACGCGCGGCCCGACGTCTACAAGAGCCCGCTCCAGGGCCAGAAGGTCCAGATCATGGAGCGCGGCCACCGGCGCGAGATCAAGACCGCCGGGAAGGGCGCGATCGACCCGATCGTGCGGCGGACCGTCGGCATGGAGATCGACTGGCGCGACATCCTCCCCGAGGACCCCGTCCTGCCGGGCGACACGTGGGAGGCCGATGCGGGTGCGCTGTCCCGCGCGCTGGGGGCCTACCTCAATTGCGGCAGTCGCTCGACGATGCGCGTGCGCTTCGAGGACGTCGTCCAGAAGGGCGGCGCCAAGTACGCCAAGCTGTATGTCGACTGGACGGTCGAGGGGATGCGCGACAAGAACCTCTACACGAAGGTCTCGCTCGCCGGGGACGTCCTCTTCGACCTCGCGCTGCAGCGCGTGGTCAGCGTGGATCTCACCGGCGGCATGATCGTCCGGGGCGCGGTCATCGGGACGGGCGTGCCGCGGATCATCAAGGGCGAAGGGCAGGTCCTCGTGAAGAGCAGTCTGAGAGTAGCCGACGTCGAAGCGGCGCCCGAGGCGCCGGAAGAGGGAACGGAAGAGGAGGACTGAGCCGCCGGCAGTGGAGGTGGGGGGGGCGGCCCTGCGGGGTCGCCCCCTTTTTCTTTGGGCGGATGCGGAGGGGGTTCGGGGGCGGCGCGTACAGTTTCGTTGCAGGCGCGGGCCGCGCGGGACCTAGAATCCGGGGAGGGTGCGCCTCCCGCGTCTCCTGCTCCTCCTCTGCCTCGTGGTCGGCCTTCTCGCGATCGCCTACGCCGCGGCGGCCCACGTTCGCGAGGCGGAGGCCTCCGTCGCGCGCGTGGAGGAGCGCGACGTGCGTGCCGACCTCCGCGACCGCGGCCGCCGGCTCGTCGCGGAGCTCGAACGCGAGCTGGCGCAGGCGGAGCCCGTGGCGCGGTACGACGCGGAAGGGACCCTCGCGCGCCCGCGCCCTCCGACGGAAGTTTCCCCCTTCCCGGCGCCCGTCCCCTTCCCGCCCGGAGCCATCGACGCGCTCCTCGAGGAGGCCTCGAAGGGCCGCGCCCTCGCCCTGCTCCGAAAGGGCACGGCGACGAGGAATCCGGCGCTCCTCGACGAGGCGGTCGAGGAGGGCGCGCTCGGCGAGCTGTCCTACATGGCGCGCCTCGATGCGTTCCGGCTCCGCGGCGTCCCGCCCGACGAGGTTTGGATCGACGACGTGTCGGCGCTCCTCGGCGGGCCGTCGGACGCGCTCGGCAGGTTCCTGTTGTCGTCCGCCGGCGTCTCTCCCGGCGTGGCGCGCGCGGAGCGAGAGCATCTGGCGGCGCTCCACCCGACGGCGGCCGGTGTGTTCGTCGACGGCGGCTACGCGTGCCGCGTCGCGGAGCGGGAGGGCGGCGGGTTCGCGCTCCGGCGCGCCGCGCTCGGCGACCTCGGCGCGGGTCCCCTCCCCGAGCCCCTCCCCGATCCCTTCGGCGACGTCGTGCTGAAGGGCGCAGTGGACGCGCGCGCGGTCGCCGCGCGCACGCTCTCCGAGCGGCGGCGTCTCTACGCGCTCTACGGCCTCGCCGCCGCGATCCTCGTGCTCGGCACCGCGTACGCGTACGTCGCGATCGGGCGGGCGGCGCGGCTCGCGCGCGCGAAGAGCGACTTCGTCGCCAACATCACGCACGAGCTGAAGACGCCGCTCGCGAACATCCGGCTCTACGGCGAGTCGCTGCGCGACGGGCGCGCGCCGCCGGAGTGGGTGGGGACGATCCTCGAGGAGGCCGCGCGGCTCGACGCGCTCGTCGAGGGGCTCCTGCACGTCGCGCGGGGGCCGAAGCTCTCGTTCTCGCGCGTGGACCCGCGCGCGCTCGCGGCCGAGGCGGAGGCGCGTTGGCGCGCGCGGCTCGGTCCGGCGCTGACGGTCGACGTGCCTTCGCTTCCCGCGGTGCGAGGCGACCGCGAGGCGCTCCTGCGCGCGCTCGGGAACCTGCTCGACAACGCGCGCAAGTACGGCGGCGGGAGCATCGAGCTCGTGGGCGCGGCCGAGAACGGCTCGGTGCGCTTGACGGTCGCGGACCGCGGGCCGGGGATCCCCGCGTCAGACCGCGC
>DASUGR010000156.1:0-4036 GCA_036273915.1 Planctomycetota bacterium
GGCTGCACGACCATCACCGCCTTCCTGTAGACGGACGCGAGCGCATGCTCGTCGAGGTAGCCGAGCACGTCCACGGCGGCGGGCTTGGACGCGGGGGGGGCTCCGGGGCCCACCATGACGAGGCGGAACGCGCGCAGCCGCGCCCGGAAGATCGGGAAGGCCTCGAGGAGCGTCCCGATGTTCTTGCGCGGGTCCTGGTTGCCCACGACCGCGAGGTAGGGCATGTCGTCCGGCTTGTCCTCGGCGTCCGGCCGGAAGATCGAGAGGTCGACGCCGTTCGGGATCACGCGGATGCGGTCGTCGGTGATCCGCGCGCCGTAGTGCGCGAGGAGGTCGCGCCGCGTCTGGCCGGAAACGCAGACGACGCGCGCGGCGCGCTTCAGCGCCGACGGGAGCCGGCCGTTCATGTAGGCCCGGAAGCGGAAGCTCTTCGACCGCGGCATGATCCGCCACGCGAGGTCGTGGATGCAGATCACCTCCGCGGAGGCGCCCGCGAACGCCGGGAGGAGGAAGCTCGGCGCGTAGTAGAGGTCGACCTTCTCCTCCCGGAGCCGGAGCGGCAGCTGGAACTCGCCGAAAAACGTCGACTTGATCGGCTGCGAGAGCGAGACGTCGGTGCGGACGACGCGCAGGTTCTCCGCGGCGAGGCCGACGTCGTCGGGCGCGTCCGACGGCAGGTAGAGCACGAACTCGTCGTTCGCGGCCTGCCGGACCATGGCGCGCAGCGCGTAGACCGTGGTCCGGCCGATGCCGGTCATGTCCCGCGTGACGGCGAGTCCGTTGACCGCGATCCTCATGCCTTTGTTACCGCCGCCAGCGCGGCTTTGAGCCGGAGCCCGATCGCCTCGGGCGAGAAGCACTCCCGGGCCGCGCGGCGCGCGCCCGCGCGCAGCCGTTCCGGGAGCCCCGGCTCGTCGCGCAGCCGGCGGAGCGCGCGCACGAGCGCGTCCGGGTCCTTCCGGTCGACGAGCAGCGCGTTCTCGCCGTCGCGGAGCATCTCGCGCGGCCCCGGGCCGTCGCCGGTGACGACGGGCAGGCCGGCGGCGAGGCCGTCAAAGACCTTGCACGGGATCACGCGCGGCGACTTCGGCGTCGAGCCGAAGACACCCAGGACCGCGTCGGCCGCCGCGAGCCGCTCCTCGAGCTCCTCCCTCGGGATGAAGCGCCGCTCGAGCGTCACGTTCGGCAGCGCGCGGGCCCTGACGTCGCGCTCCACCGCGGGGCCGTCGGGACCGTCGCCGACGAGCACGAAGCGGATCTCGGGCGCGCGCGCGGCGGCGTCGAGCAGGAAGGGCACGCCCTGCAGGGGCACGAAGCTGCCGCAGAAGAACGCGGTGAAGGGCTGTGCGGCCTCCCCTTCCCCGGGCCCCATCCCCACCGCCACCGGAACGCGCCTGGGCGCGCGAGCGCGCACGAGCGAGCCCACCGGGATCGGCACGAAGCGGGAGCGGTCCACGTGGAACGTCGCCGCCATGAAGTCCGCGTGCGCGGCGGTGTCGGTCAGCACGAGGTCGGCGATCCTGAGCGCGCTCCGCTCGAGCGCGAAGAGCGCGCGGGCCCTGAGCGAGCGCGCCGGCACGAGGCCGCGGTCGTTCACCACCGTGTCCCACGGCGAGAGGAACGCGTCGAGCACGACCGGGCGCCGCCCGACGACCGAGAGCGCGCGGGCCAGGTGGATGTCCGCGTGGCCGGTGTAGCCCACGACGACGACGTCGCGCGGGCCCATGCGGTGGAAGCGCGCCGCGAGGCGCGCCCACGCGAGCGCCGTGCGGAAACCCGTGCGCAGCGGCCGGCGCACCGCCGCGACCTTCGACGCCGCGCCGTGGAACACGGGCGCGTGGCACTCCGCCACCTCGACGCCGGCGGCCTTGAGCCCGTCCATGAGGACCGCGGTCCGCGGGTAGCCCGGGCCCTTGCTGTAGGTGCCGAACCAGAGCACCCTCACATGCCCCTCCGCTCGCTCCGGTCGAAGCGCAGCTGCGCGATCTGCTCCGAGATCAGCGCCAGCGCGAAGAGGATCACGCCTTGCACGATGAGCAGCGCGGCCATGTTCGTGAAGCGGTGCTCGGTGAAGTAGGTGTAGAGGTAGTAGCCCGTGCCCAAGGCGAAGGACAGGAGCGAGAGCGGGAAGAACACGCGGAACGGGCTGAAGAAGGTCGCGATCTTCAGGATGATCAGGAAGAAGCGCGCGCCGTCCTTCAGCACCTTGATCTTGCTCTTGCCCGTGCGCTTGCGCGCCTCGATCGGGACGTAGGTGACCGGCAGGCCCGTCTTGAAGCAGGCGAGCGTGATCGTCGTCGGATAGCTGAAGGTGTTCGGCAGCAGGTAGAGGAAGCGCTGCGCGACGCCCGCCCGCACGACGCGGAAGCCGCTCGTCAGGTCCGGGATCCTGCGCCCGGTGACGTAGGACGCGAACCGGTTGTAGAGCGCGTTCGCGATCCGCCGCGGGAGCGAGGCGTGGCCCGCCTTCCGGCGCGCGCCGACGACCATCGCGTGCTCGCCGAGCGCCTCGAGGAGCACGGGGATCTCCTCGGGGCGGTGCTGGCCGTCGGCGTCCATCAGCACGAAGAGGTCGCCGCCCGCGGCGCGCATGCCGGCCTTGACGGCCGCGCCGTTCCCGATGTTGTAGGGATGGCGCACCACGCGCGCGCCCGCGCGCTCGGCGGCTTCGCCCGTGCCGTCGGTCGAGCCGTCGTCGACGACGACGATCTCGAAGAGGTCGGTCCGCTGGCGCGCCTGCGCCATGCGGGAGATCCCTTCGATGAGGACGCCGATCGACTCCGCCTCGTTGAAGGCGGGCAGGATGACGCTGATCTTCCTGACCATTTGCGACCACGGGCCGTGCGGCCCGCCTCGCGCTCCGACGGACCTATCGGCGCTCCGGGGGGTCAGGGTTGAGTTTTTTGGACACGCGGCGGGGAAGGGAGGGGCTCCGGGGGCAGCCCTCGAGCGGAAACCGGCTGCGGCGCGCCGGAACTCGTTCGGACCGCGATCCCCGCCGCCAAGTGCGGACCCCGATGCCGCGCCGTGCCGCCGCAAACGGAGCCTGCGCCGGCAGTTACGACCGCCCGTCGCGCATGGGATGAAGCGGAGGGAGGGGGGTTCCGGGGGCAGGCCCGCACGGCGGCCGATTTCAGCCCCGACCGTGCGGACCCCAATGCCGCACCCCGGCGTCACAAGCGCAGGCCCGGCAGGCAGTTACAACCGCCGATCGCTTGTGGGATAAACGAGAAAGGGGGTCCGTTGCCGGACCCCCTTGAAGTTCACGTTGCCGGATGGACCGGACGTTTAGCCGGTCTGGCGCCAGAACGCCCCGTCGCGGCCGGTCATGCCCGTCGCCACGTTGCCCGTGATGGTGTTGCCACCGCCCGGAGCGAACGCGGAGTTGGAATCCGGACCGTTGCCGGAACCGCTGTACGTGTCGAGCTCGGTCGCGACGATGTCGCCACCCTGGTTCACGAAGAACGTACGGTTGCCCGTGTTGCCGTAGTTGGCCGGCCACGCATAGGCGCACCAGGTCGTCTCCGCAAGATCCCCGTCGACGTTCGCGTCCGCGCCGCCGCCGGCGACCTCAGCGAGGCCGACGCCAGCCGCGTCCGGGAGATACATCGCGAAGAGGTAGCCGCTCCGGCTGACCTCGCCGTTCGCGTTCACGGTGCGGAACGCCGTCGAGAGCACCGGGGGATTCAGGATCGCGTTGCCGCGAACGCCGATCGAACCCGACATCTCGCCGAACGTGCCGTACTCGCCGACGCCGTTGTTGTTCTCGTCGGCGCGCGACGTCGTCTGGAACTGCGACTGCGCGGAGATGATGTTCCGCAGCGTCGCGATCGCGGCCGTCTCATTCGAGTTGAGACGGGCCGAGAGCAGATTCGGAATCGCGATCGCCGCAATGATGGCGATAATCGCGATCACGATCATCAGCTCGATGAGCGTGAAGCCCTTTTCGGTCCTGCGCATGTCCTTCAAACTCCTTCTGTAGAACGTTTCCGAAACCAACCCTATGCCAGGTTCTCTGCGTGTTGGATGTCCGTTA
>DASUGR010000157.1:0-5139 GCA_036273915.1 Planctomycetota bacterium
TATCCGGACCGCGCGCGCGAATGCGCGTGAGCTCCTCGACGCGCGCCTCGAGAGCCGAGACCTCGCGCCGAAGCTCCGCGACCTCGGGGGAGGGGACGTTGACCCGCTCGGCCGACGCGGGGCTTCCGCCCTGGAGCGCATGCTCGAGCCATCCGCCGGCGGCGCCCGCGGCGCCGGCCAGGAGGAGAAGGGAGAGATAGGGGGGTTTCGTCATGCCGATCCCGACTCGCCGCGCGGGGTTCGCCACGCGCCCCCGACGCCTTTAGTCTGCATATTAGACCTGTCTATACACCATGTCAAGTGCGCCATGAGTGGCGCATTTCGATTCACATAAGTCGTGTATTCAGAACGGCTTGCGGCAGATCAGCACCCTAACCGTTGACCTGCAGGACGGCGATGTAGGGGAGGGTGCGGTAGGCCTCGGCGTAGTCGAGGCCGTAGCCCACGACCCACTCGTCCTCGATCTCGAAGCCGACGTAGTCGACCGGCGGGCCGCCCTTCTCCTTCCGCAGGAACGCGCACGTCTTCACCGAGGCGGGGCCGCGGAGCCGCAGCAGGTCGAGCAGGTAGTGGAGCGTCGTGCCCGTGTCGACGATGTCCTCGACGACGAGCACGTGCCGGCCGCGGATGTCGCCCCGCAGATCGAGCACGAGCCGCACCGTGCCGCTGGACACGGTCCTGTCCCCGTAGCTGGAGACGGCGATGAAGTCGACGCGCCGCGGCACGGTCATCGCCCGGCAGAGATCGGCGAGGAAGATGAAGGCGCCCTTGAGCACGCCGACGAGGAGCACGTCGCCCTTGCCCGCGTAGTCGGCGGAGATCTGGCGCGCGAGCTCCGCCACGCGCCGGCGGATCGCGTCCTCGGGGAAGAGGACGCGCAGGCCCCTGGGATCCTCCTCTTTGCTCATTCGACGAAGAGCGGCACGGGCGCGAACGCATCGACGTCGACGAGCCCCTGGTCGGTCAGCTTGAGCGCCGGGATCACCTCGAGCGCGAGGAAGCTCATCGCCATGAACGGATCCCGCAGCTTCGACCCGAGCTTCGCGGCTGCCGCGACGAGCGCCTCGAGCCCCGCGCCGACCTCCTCATGGGGCCGATCCGACATGAGCCCGCCGATCGGGAGCGGCAGCAATGCGAGCACCTCGTCGCCCCTCGCTGCCGCGAGTCCTCCCCCCGCGCCCCCCACCGCTTTCGCCGCGGCGAGCATCGAACGGTCGTCCGCGCCGATCACCACGAGGTTGTGGTGGTCGTGGGCCACGGTTCCGGCGATCGCCCCGCCCCGGAGCCCCACCCCTTGGACGAAGCCGAGGCCCACGCGCCCCCCCTTCGCGTGCCGCCCGATGACGGCCATCTTCAGGAGGTCGCGCGAGGGATCCGCGACGGCCTCGCCGTTCTCGACCTTCGCGTCGACCTTCAGGTGCGCGGTGACGAGCTGGTCGGGAATCGCCCCGATCGCACGGACGCGCCGGCCGCGCGCGGGGATCCGGAGCGACACCTTCGACCAGTCGATGCGCACGCTGTCCGTGAACGCCGCCGCGACCGGCGTGCGCGGCGCGAGCATCTTCCCGTCGCGGGCGACGAGGCGCCCGGAGGCGTAGACGCGCTCGGCGCGCGGCGCGTCGAGGTCGCGGAAGGTGACGAGATCCGCGAAGCGCCCGGGCGCGATCACGCCGCGGTCGGGGATGCGGAAGCGCTCCGCGACGTTGAGCGTCGCCATGCGGATCGCCGTGACGGGATCCACGCCCGCGGCGATCGTCATGCGCACGAGGTGGTCGATCGAGCCCTCGTGGACGAGATCCGGCACCTGCCGATCGTCGGTGCAGAGGCAGATGTGGCGCTCCGTCGCCGGCGACACGAGCGGCAGGAGCGCCGCGAGGTTCTTCGCGTTCGTGGCCTCCCGGAGGAAGAGCGTCATCCCGAGGCGCAGCTTCTCGCGCGCCTCCCCGATCCGCGTGCACTCGTGGTCCGATTCGATGCCGGCGGCGACGTAGGCGTCAAGCGCGTGGCCCGAGAGGCCGGGGCAGTGCCCGTCGATCGGCCGGCCCCGGAACGCCTCGAGCTTCTCGAGCACCTTCGGATCGCCGTGGACGACGCCGGGGTAGTTCATCACCTCGGCGAGACCGAGCACCTCGGGCTCCCCGAGGAGCGGCGCGAGGTCCTTCGCCTCGAGGGTGGCGCCCGCCGTGCCGAGGTGCGTCGCGGGCACGCACGACGACGCGTTCACGTACATGGCGAGGGGCGAGCGGCGGGCGTCCGCGATCATGAACCGGATGCCCTCGACGCCCGCGACGTTCGCGATCTCGTGCGGGTCGGTCACGGCCGCGGTCACGCCGCGCGGCACGACCAGGCGCGCGAACTCCGACGGCGGGACCATCGCGCTCTCGACGTGCACGTGCGCGTCGAGGAGCCCGGGCGCGACGAACGCGCCCTTGAGGTCGACCTCCTCGCGCGCGCGGAAGCCCTGCCCGACGCCGGCGACGTGACGGCCGAGGATCGCGATCTCCGCCTCGTGGACGTCCCCCGAGGCGACGTTGACGAGCCGCGCGTTCCGGAGGACGAGGTCGGAAGGCGTGTCCCCGCGCGCGGCGGAGAGGAGATCGGGAAGCTCGGCGGGCGTGGGCATCTGGGGGGGGCTCCGGGGGCTAGCGGCCGAGACGGCGCGGACGCGAGCCTGTCGGCGCCGCATCGTGCGTCCAGCTCATCCTCCGCGCCCTCCTTCCTCGCCTACCTGTCGCGAGCGTCGTCCTTTTTCTTGATTCTCCGCCTGTGGAGCGGTGTTTCAGGGCCTTCGCGGGGCCTCGAAGTGACACCTGCCCACGACTATACATCAGAGGTGGTTCCGACCCCGCGACGAAGAGCCCGGATGAGCCCGAGAAGAAAGGAGGCCCGAGCCCCCGCGCTGAAGAGCCAGATGTTCGCACAACGCAGAGGGGCGACCGCGGAATCGCGAACGGCGTGACATACCTGGTTGGACCGCGCTGCGGAGCGACGGTCCGGGCCCGCTGCCGGCCCTTGGCGCCTTCCCCGCGGGGAGCGGCATGGTCCGCGCTTTGCCACACCCCTGTCAAACCCCCGGCGGAGGTGCAGCATGCGGGAAATGTCCGCGCGAGAAGCCCTGAGAGTGGGTGAGAACGTCGCCGCCCACATCGCCGCCATCTTCGTCGGTGGCGTGATGATGGTCGCCGGCGTCGGCATGGGCGTGACGATGATCCTGATCCCCGTGGGCGTGCCGCTCGGCCTCGTGGGCCTCGGCATCTTCTGCTGGGGGATCTGGGGATTCGGCGAGGCGCGCCGCCGCACCCAGTCCGGGCAACCGCCGCGCTGAGCGTCGCGCGAGCGCTACTTGAGGCGCTCGGCGAGGAAGGCGCGCGCCTCGGCCCACGCCGCCGCGGCGGCCTTCTCGTCGTACCGCGCGCCGGACGGATTGGCGAACGCGTGGTCTGCGTCGTACCGGAGGATCTTGTGCTTCACGCCGGCGGAGGCGAGCGCCTTCTCGAACGCGTCGACCTGCTCGGGGGTGATCGACCCGTCCCGGTTCGCGAAGATCCCGAGAAGCGGCGCACGGATCTTCTTCAGCTCCGCCAGGTCCAGGACGGGCTGTCCGTAGTACATCACCGCGGCGTCGAGGTCGGGGACCGCGATCGCGGTCCGCAGCGACCACCCGCCCCCGAAGCACCAGCCGATGCAGCCGCGTTTTTCCGCCTTCACGCTCGCGTCGTCCTTGAGGAACGTGTGCGCCCGCTTGAGCACCCCGAGGGCCTTCTCGCCATCCACCGCCTTCATGAAGCGCATCGCGTCGTCGCGGTTCTCCGCCACCTGGCCGCCGTAGAGATCCACGGCGAGCGCGGCGTAGCCGTCGGCCGCCAGCCGGTCCGCCCAGTGCTGGATGTGGCCGTTGAGCCCCCACCACTCGTGGATCACGATGACGCCGGGGAACGGCGGCTTGCCCTGCGGCAGGCTCAGGTACGCCCGCGTGCCGTCGAGGTCGATCATCTTGCCCTTGGGCTCGGGCGCCTTCTTGTCCGTGAGCTGGTGGAGCGCCTTGAACTGCTCCTCGCTGAGCCCTCCGGTGGGGCTCGGCTCGGCGGGCTTCTCCTGGGCGCGGGCCGGCATGCCCGCGAGACACGAGACGGCGACGATCAGCATGACGCGGCGCATCGAGGTTCTCCTTCCTCCCGTGATTCTACGGGAGGAAGGCGGAGGGGGTCCGGGGGCCGGGGCCGGCCCCCTAAGCCTCCCTACTTCGGGGCCGGCGCGAGCGGCGGCAGATCCTCGGCGGCGGCGAACCGCTTCGCGGCGGCCGCGTCGAACAGCTCGACCGCCTTGTCGTCGGGCAGCGCCTTCCGGAGATCGGTGAAGCCGTCGGCGGCCTTCGGGTCACCCGTGAAGTAGTGCTCGGCCGCGAGCAGGAAACGCGCGTCGCTGCCCGCCGGGCTCGCCTCGGCGCGCTTCGTGAGCTCGCCCATCACGCGCCCGAACTCGGCCTGGTCCTTGAAGACGCCCACGATGTCGCCGGGCTCCTTCACGAGCCCCGGGTTCATGAGAACGGCCTTGCGCATGACCTTCGCAGCGTACGCGTCGGACTCGATGGCGATCAGCGACTGGCTGAGCGCGAAGAGCGGCGCCGCGTTCTCGGGCACGCTCAGCGCGGCCAGCCGAAAGAGCTTCGCGGCCTCGAGGTAGTCGGCCTTCCGGAACAGGTCGCTCGCGTCCCGCATGTACTTCTCCGCCACCGGGGAGCCGGCGGCGGGCTCGGGCTCGACGACCTTCTGCTCGTCGGTCGGCTCGGACTCGGCCGGTTTCACCTCGACCGCCTCGTAGTCCGTGGTCGGGTACGTGTCGTTGACGTACACGTAGCGCGTGACGTAGGTCGCGGGCGCGTCGCAGTAGAACCCGTACGGGACGTAGCAGTAGGAGAGCGGCGCGGAGTAGAAGAACGCGTAGTCCGAGCCGCAGTGGTACCAGGGGTAGTAGTAGCTGAGGCCGAAGTAGGCGCCGACGCCGAACGAGAAGCCCAGGTAGAAGCCGCTCCCGCAGTAGTAGGGGGAGCCGTAGTACGGACCGCAGTAGCCGCCATATCCGTACCCGTATCCGTTGCAGTAGGGATAGCTGGAATACGGGCGCGCGTAGTAGCCGTAG
>DASUGR010000158.1:0-24197 GCA_036273915.1 Planctomycetota bacterium
GGGGAGGGGATGCCTGCCGTCACAAGTCGTTGTGCAGCAGCATCTTACGGAAATTCTCGGCCTCGCGGCGCCAAGTGGTACCCCCGTTGCGTAGGGGTAGGATGTTCAGCAACCCTGAAGAAAAAGACAAGTAAACAAGAGTGATTTCGTTTGTACCCTTTTTTCCTTAACTGAGAGCCCAACCGTTGCGTTTCAGGTCGCTGGACACCCGGCCGCGAGGCCGGGTTTTTTTTCATTCTATCACGGACGCCCTGGCGAGCTGATGCCGGGGGCCGTTTCCCGTCCCCGGAGCCCCTCCCCGTTGCAAGCGCAGGACGCGGTCGGCCGGCCGCCAGGCCGCTCCTCGAGGAGCAGGACCGCCGGCCGCGAGAAGGGGATTGGTCAGAGGGCGGCCTGGAGCGCGGTGAGGAAGTCCTTGTTCCCCGTGACGAGGAACCGGTCTTCCTTCTGCGTCACCGCCTCGACGTCGGCGCGGCCGCGCGCCTTCTCCCGGCACCAGTACTTGAGCATCGAGAACACCGCCTCCTGGTTGGAGGTCGTGAAGTCGACGCCCTTGCTCTGCTTGAGCTCCTTCTGGATGGCGGCGATGTGATCGGGGCGGAGGATGATCCGAGGCATGCGGGTCTATTTTCCGGGGGATGTTTCCTTGGCGGCGTCGGCCCTGTCGTTGAACTTCTTCTCGCCGACCTGGCCCGTCGTGGCGTCCGGAACGAGCGCCTTCCAGGCGGGGTCGTCTGTGGACGCGATCGGGAATGCTACTTCCACGTCCCAGCAATACGGGCGGGCGCTCGCCGCGCCCTTGATGAAGAAGGAGGGAAGCGCCTCCCAGAGCGCCCACACCGTCGTGTCCGAGGTGTCGGGCGGCTTGATCTGCTTGTTCTTGTCGGTGGGCTGCTCCCAGACCTGGAAATGCAGGTTGACGGCGCCGTTCCCGAGCTTGAGCGTCGCCGGGGCCGGCTGGGCGCTCTTCCGCGCGATCTGCTTCGGGTCGACGATGACGATCGCCTCGGGCGGCATCGTGAGGTTGCGGTTGACGAGGCCGATGTACCCGTTCCAGTAGGCGACCAGCCACTCGCCGGGGGCGAGCGTCCCTTCGCGGTAGAGGCCGCACTGCGCCGCGTTCTTCTCGGTCGCCGTCTCGTAGGCGTCGGCCTCGTAGTTCGGGGGCGGATCCGGCTTCGGCACGTTCTTCTGTTTCGCCGGCGCCAGCTTCTTCCATGCGGCGGCGAGCTTGTCGTACGACTCGCGCTCCTGGGCCAGCTTGCGCGCCTCCGCGTCGCTGAGCCGGAGGCCCACCTTGAGCGGCACGTCGGAGCGGAAGGCGCCGAGGACGTAGTACTCGTTGCGCGCCGGCTTCGCCCGCGTCGCGGCCGTGTCGAGCTTCGTCACCCACAGCGGGGCGAACCCGACCCCGGTCGCGCGCCTCGCGAAGTGGACGTAGGGCGCACCCACGTCCTCGGACTTCGCGTCGTCGGTGCCGGCCGCGCGCTCCATCGCGAACGCGTGCGGGACGTAGACGCTCCAGTCGCCGGCCGCCGCGTCGTAGGTGAGGTGGCGGATCGCGTGGAGCATCAGGTCGTAGCCGGGCCTGTCGTGGCGCACCAGCCTGAGGCCCAGCGAATCGACGCGGTTGTTCTCCCGGAGGCTCAGCTGCCCGTTGACGCCGATGATCCCGGCGCGCGCGCAGACCATGAGCATCTGCCAGCGGTCGCCGAACGACCCGCCCTTCGCCACCAGCGTGTAGTTCGCGCGGTCGGCCGGGCTCGGCGGGGCGATCACCTGGTCCGGGTGCACGTCGAAGAATGTGCGCGTCAGCTCCCAGACGTTGCCGGACATGTGGCGCGCGCCGAACGGGCTGTCGCTCGCGCTGACGCTCGGGTCGTCCACGCGCATCGGGCCCGACATGCGGCACTTCTCGTTGTCGGCGCCCGCGATGAGCGTCTTCTGCTTGTCATGGTCCCACGGCCCGAACGGGTAGGGCCAGCGCAGTTTGTCCCCGCGGGCCGCCCGCTCCCACTCGTACTCGCTCGGCAGCTCGCACCCCGTCCACTCGGCGAACGCGAGGATCTCGTTGGGCGACGCGCTGCGCAGCGGGTAGGCGGCGAAGTCGGTGTCGGCGAGCGAGAGGTTCTTCAGGAACTCCTCATCGGGGACCTTGAACGCCTCCGCCGCGGGCTTGCTCGGGTCGCAGTACTCGCGGCCGACCGAGAAGCCCGAGAGCCGGCACCAGCCGTACCAGTGCTGGGGGACGCGCGTCCTGTAGATGAAGAGCTTGATCCCCTCGGGAAGCGGGAGGGACCCGACGTCGCTCGGCGGGGTCGAGGGAGGAGCCTCGATCGGCCAGTTTTGCCAGACCGGCGTGCCCGGGTCCGACTCGTCCTTCTTCACCTTCATCTTCTGCCAGCCCTCGACGAGCACCTTCCAGTTGAGGGCGTAGATGGCCATCCACTCGGACTCGACGGACTCGCCGCGGAACTTCACGTACTGCCCGGCGAGGGAGCGGAGCGTCTCCCCTTTGCCGGTCGTGTGCTCGACGCGGAACTCCTGGTCCATGTACTGCTTCCACTGCGCGTTCGTGACCTCGAACTTCCCGATCTGGAAGGCCGGAAGCGGGAAGGGGGGCAGCTTGCCCCAGACGTCGTAGATGAGCTCCTTCTTGAGGTCCGAGTTCCCGAGGTGCCGCTCTTTGTATTCCTTCTCGGTGCAGCCGGGCCAGACCTGGCCGGCCGGCACGCGGAGGAAGCCGGCAAGCGCCGCGCCCTCCTCCGCGGGGGCCTTCGGCTCCTCCTTGGGCTTGGCAGGCTCTTGGGCATTGGGCTCCGGCTTGGGCTCCGGCGCCTCCGGCGCGCCTTGGGGCTCCTTCGGCGCGGGATCGGCCGGCGCATCCTGCGAGCACGCCCTCGGGGCGACTGTCATGATGAAGAAGGCAAGAAGGGCGGCGATCATGCCGCCTCGCACGGCCGAGTCGAACATCGTCCCAATGCTAGCACGCAGCGGGCCGGCCCGAACGTGCCGCCTGGGTGACACCCGAGCGCCCGGCGCCCCCTCCCCCGCGCCCCCTCCGCCTCCCCCCGATCTACGCTTCCCAGAGGGGAGGAAATCGTTTTTTACCCCAGCCGGTTGTAGACTCCCTCTTGCGGCCGCCACCGGACCTGCTACGCTCTCGGGGAGACCACCGCGGGTGCCTGTGTGAGGGAGGCGTGCCGATGGGTACGTTTGAGAAGCTCGGGATCCTCGTCATCGTCGTGATCATCGTGATGATCCTCGCCGTCGCCATCTACCAATGGGGCGGCGCGGGAAGTCCCGCGAGCGGGACCGTCATGGAGCTGCCGACCAGCGGGCAGCTCACGATGAAGACGCTCACGCAGCTCGTGGAGGAGGACGAGGGTGCCGCGCCGAAGCCGCCGGACAGCGGCCCCGGCTCCGACGCGACGGCTTGGGCGGGCGGCATCCCGAGGCGGTACACGATCGCCAAGGACGACAAGGTCTGGGTGCTCGTGGTCAAGCGATGGGGGCTCAAGGAGAGCTTCATCCAGGAGATCGAGAACGCGAACCCGAAGATCGACTTCAAGCGGCTCCGGCCCGGGACCGACATCGCGATCCCGGATCCTTCGCGCCACACGCGCTCCTCCTCCGACACCGCGGCGCCGCTCCCGGCGAAGGCAGGCTCCGTCCGCCGCTACGAGGTGCAAGGCGGCGATACGCTCGAGAGCATCGCCTACCGGCACCTGGGCTCGAAGACCCGCTGGCCGGACATCGTCAGCCTGAATCCCGGCCTCGAGCCGAAGCGGCTTTTCGAGGGGCAGGAGATCTACCTGCCCGTAAAGTAGCCTCCCCAAAGGAGTTACGAGACATGGCCCGTACGGGGATCCCCGGCGGGCCTTTTGTGCTTCAGCGCCCCTCCGAAAGTCCCGATACGAGACTCGCGCGCCCTCGCTTCCGGGGGCGCGTGTTCGGAGAGACGCCATGCTGAAGCGCATCCTGCTCAAGGCCCTTCCCCTTCCGTTGCTCTGTGCCGCGGTCGCGGCGCAGCAGCCGCCGGAACCCGCGCCGCAGGCGAAGCCCCCTTCGGGCGCCGAGGCGCCGAAGGAAGCCTCCGCCGGCAGCGAGGCGCCGAAGGCCGACGAAGCGGACCCGGAGAACCCCGAGCTGAAGGTGCTGAAGCCGGGCGACGTGCCGGCGGAGCTGCTGCGCATCGGCAAGCGCAAGAACAAGGCCGAGATCAAGTGCGAGGTGACGATCACGCCGCCGCACGGCCGTCCGGTCACGGTGAAGGGCGTCATCCGCAACGGCAAGCTGATCGAGCGCTTCGCGGGGCGCGATTTCGTCCAGGACCCGACGATCGAGCACCCGCAGTGCGGCATCCGGCTGTGGTGGGTCGACAACACCTCGGGCTGGATCTTCCTCCGGTACTCCCAGATCGACACCATCGCGCTCACCGGCGTCCTGACCGCCGAGGAGAAGCAGGCGATCATGGAGGCCCTGCAGGCGAAGGAGAAGCGGAAGCAGGAGGACCAGCACGCGATCGAGGTGGCGAAGCTCGACGAGGAGCTCCTCAAGATGACCTCGGTCGAGCTGGAGGCCTACCTCCTCCGCGAGTATCCTCAGGAGCAGGGCTGGACGAGCGAGAAGCTCCGTGAGCTCAAGAAGAAGCAGCTCATCGACAACCAGCCGCTGACGCGCCAGGAGGCGGTCTTCGTCACCTACTTCCCCACGCTCGTCAAGGCACGGCTCAAGGAGCTGAAGCGCGAGAAGGACAAGGTCGAGTTTGAGCCCGGAAGCGCCGAGAAGCCCGCCGAGTCCTCCCAGCCCGGGAAGCCGCCCGAGTCCGTCCAGCCCGAGCCCGCCCAGCCCGAGGACTCCGGCGCCGAGCAGCCCGACGACGAGCCCCTCCCCGAGGACGAGGAGTAGCCTCCTCGCCCCGCTCGCGTGCCTCTACGCGGCGGGGGCGCGGCTGCGCGCACGCAGGTGGCGCGGTCGGGGAAGAAGGCTCGGCAGGCCCGTCCTCTCGGTCGGCAACCTGACGTTCGGAGGCACGGGCAAGACGCCGTTCGTGATCCGCGCGTGCGAGGAGCTCGCGCGCCGCGGGCGAAGGGTCGCGATCCTGTCGCGCGGCTATCGAGGGGGGCCCGGGGGGAACGACGAGGCGAGGGTCATCGCCCGCCACCTGCCCGGCGTCCCGCACCTCGAGGATCCCGACCGCTTCGCGGCGGGCTCGCGGATCGCGCACGAGACGGACGTCTTCGTGCTCGACGACGGGTTCCAGCACCTCCCGCTCTTCCGCGACGCCGACGTCGTGCTCGTGGACGCGACCGACCCCTTCGGCGGCGGCCGTTGCCCGCCCGCGGGGCGGCTCCGCGAGCCGGTCTCCGCGCTCGCGCGCGCCTCGCTCGTCGTGATCACGCGATCGGATCTCGTCGAGCGCGCCTCGCTCGGCGAGACGATGCGCGTCGTGCGCGCGCACACCGCGGCGCCGGTCGTGACGTCGGCCTTCCGCCCGTCGTGCGCGACCCCGCTCGCGGGGCTCGAGGCGACCGTCGCCTGCGGCATCGGGAACCCGCGCGCGTTCGCGCTCATGCTCGAGCGGATGGGGGTCGTGGCCGGCGAGCGGCGCTTCTTCCGCGACCACCACGCGTTCACGCGCGCGGACGCGGAGGCGCTCGCGCGCGCCGGGCGCCCGGTCGTCGTCACGGAGAAGGACGCGGTGAAGCTCGAGCCGCTCTGGCCCCCCGGCCCCCCCCTGATCGTCGTCAAGGTCGAGCTGGACGTGCTCGACGGCGCCGCCCACCTCGACGCGCTCTTCGACCGGCTATGAGGCTTTCCCCGGAAGAGTTCGCCGCGAGGGACGGGCGGGCGTTCGTGATCCGGTCGGCCCGGACGAACGAGGCGGGCGCGCTCTTCGACCACTACCTGATGATCCGCGCGCGCGAGCCCGAGGTGAACGTCGAGGAGGCGGACGAGTGGCCGGCGACGGTGGACAGCGTGCGGCGGCTGGTCGAGGGGCTCGACCGCGCGCCGAACGGCTTCCTGCTCGTGGCGGACGGGGGCGGGATCATCGGCGCGCTGTCGGTCGAGGGCGGGCGGTTCCGGAAGGTGCGCCATGTCGGCGAGGTCGGCCTGAGCGTCGCGCGGTCGTGGCGGCGGCAGGGGGTCGGGCGCGCTCTCATGGAGTGCGCGATCGAGCTGGCGCGGACGTCGCCGGAGCTCCTTCGCCTCTCGCTGCGCGTGTTCGCGTCGAACGCGCCGGCCGTCAAGCTCTACGAGTCGATCGGATTCGAGGTGGAGGGGCGCCGTCCCGGGCACGTGCGCATCCGCGGTCGCGATGACGACGTGATCCTCATGGGGATCGTCCTGCGCGCCGGATCCTGAGGGGGTCCGGGGGCCGTCAGGGCAGGACAAGCCGGAAGGCGCGGCCGCGCCGTGTCCGGTAGACCGAGAAGCCGCGCAGGTCGAGCGTCAGGACATCAGGCACACCGAGTGCGTCGCCGAGGAGCACGAGCGTGCCGTCGGCGAAGTCCATCGGTAGGTCGCGGTACTTCTCCATGATGGTCACGATCTCGAGAAGCTCGGGAGGGCGCGTCAGATCGTAGATCTCGACGTTCGCCGCGAGGAAGTCGGCGAGCAGCCGGGGCCCCATCAAGCCAGCCGAGACGAAGTGCATGGCCTCCGTGACGACCGCGCTCGACGAGATCAGCCTTCCCTTGAAGGAGTCGAGCCGGCCCGCGACCGCCTCGTGCTCCGGGTCACGCGCGTCCAGGTACGCAACCATGGGGCCCGTGTCGATCATCCACGTCTTCAACGCCGCCAGTTCCGTTTCCGGAGTTCACTCCTCCAGGACCCCTCGGTGGGGCGAGGGAGCCGGAGGGTCCCCTTCAGATGCGCGGACCGGACCCCGACCGGGCGCTCCGCGAGCGCTTCCTCGAGGATCCTGCGGACCAGCTCGGAGACACTCTCTCCACCGGCTGCGGCACGTTTCGCAAGCGCGTCGCGCAGCGACCGGCTTGCGCGAATCGTGATCGTCGTACTCATGTCGTACAGTGTATCACATCGGCTGCCGGGTCACTCCAGCTCGAGGGCGGACGTGCCGAGCGCCGCGCGCGCCTCGGCCTCGAGGGCCGCTTTCGCCTCGCGCTGGCCGTCCGTCGCGGGCTCGATCGCCTGAAGGTGCTCGAGCGCGCGGCTCGGGCGCCTCGCGTGCACGAGGAGCCGCGCGAGCGTCAGGCGCACCGGGGCCTCGGGATAGGTCGCGACGTACTCCTCCATGCGCTCGATCGCGGTCTCCGGCGCGTTCGCCCGCGCGAGCGCCTCGACGAGCCGCAGGAAGTCGTCCTTGGGAAGGGCGAAGGACGGGTCCGCCTTCCGGACGGCGACGTAGTGCGCGTCCGCGGCGATCGCGTTGCCCCCGTCGAGCGCGTCCCGGATCGCGGCGACCGAGTCGGCGGCGCTCTCCTCGGCCTTCGGCGCGGGGCCGGGCCCCGCCACGATCGTCGTGGGGCGGCCCTTCCGGAGGGAGATCCAGTCCCATCCCCCGGTGTCGACGAGGCGGTTCTTGAGCATCCATGTGCCGAAGCCGAGCCCCGCCGCCGCCCCGAAGACGTGGACGAGCGCGCTGCTCATGGAGAACGAGAGGATGAGGACCGCGAAGAGCTCGAAGAAGACGAAGATCGCGGCGAGGCCCCGCACGGTGAAGTCGACCTGCCGGAAGAGGCCGAGCACGGAGATCGGCACCGCCACGTAGGTCTCGACTTTGCTCTCGGGGGCCCACAGGGCCGCGACCGCCATCGTGCCGAACACGGCCCCGGACGCACCGGCCGCCTGGCCGTCGGCGCCGAGCATCAGGATTTGCACGATCGCCGACACGCTCACCCCGATCGCAAGATAGAGCGGGACGAACTTGCGCCACCCCACGAGCCCCTCGACGATCACGCCGAACCACCAGAGGAAGAAGACGTTGCCGATGACGTGCCCCCAGCCGTAGTGCGTGAACACGGCCGTGACCCACGTGAGCGGGTTCAGGGTCCCGTACTTGACGGGCATCGCGTCGATGAGGCCGCCGTCACCCGGGAACCCGAGCAGCACCGCGACCAGCAGGTTCGCGGCGATGATCGCGCCCGTGCCCCACGGGCGGTGGTCGATGGGACCGTCGACACGGTAGGGCAGGATCAGCATCGGCCGGCCATGGCGTGCACTACCCGTCGCGCACCGTTCGGATTCGACGGCGCGCTTACCTTGGGTCGATGCCGATCAAGATCCTCGAGCACGAGAGCCGCGTCCTCAAGGGTAACCCGCTCGGCGA
Source organism: Planctomycetota bacterium (assembly GCA_036273915.1). Lineage (GTDB taxonomy): Bacteria > Planctomycetota > PLA2 > PLA2 > PLA2 > PLA2. The sequence goes on from DASUGR010000158.1 coordinate 8,297, forward strand.
CCCCCATCGCCGCGAGCTGTGGGTCTACCTGCCCCCCGGCGCCGGGAAGGGCGAACGCCGCTACCCGGTGCTCTGGCACCTGATCGGGTTCACGGGGGCGGGCCAGATGGCGGTCACCGGCAACCGCTGGGCGCCCGGGCTCGCGGAGCGGCTCGACCGGCTGATCGCGAAGGGCTGCCCGCCCGTCATCGTCGCGTTCCCCGACTGCTTCACGCGGCTCGGCGGCAGCCAGTACATGAACTCCGACGCCACCGGACATTACGAGGACTACCTCTGCGACGAGCTCGTCCCGTTCCTCGACGGTTCCCTCCCGACCCTCCCGCATCGCGACACGAGGGGCGTGTTCGGGAAATCCTCCGGCGGCTACGGCGCGCTGCGCCTCGGCATGCGCCGGCCCGACCTCTTCTCCGCCGTCGCCTGCCACAGCGGCGACATGGCGTTCGCGCTCACCTACGCGCCCGGCTTCGCGAAGACCGTCGCCGAGATCGCGAAGGCCGGGTCGATCGAGAAATGGCTCGCCGCGTTCGAGTCGCGCGAGAAGAAGAAGGGCGCGGATTTCGACGCAATCAACACGATCGCGATGGCGTCGTGCTACTCGCCCGACGCGGGAGAGCCGCTCGGGATCGCGCTGCCGTTCGACCTCGAGAGCGGGGAGCCCGACGCCGCCGTGTGGGCGCGCTGGAAGGAGCACGACCCGGTCGAGATGGTCTACCGGCACGCGGACGCGCTCAAGCGGCTGAAGCTCCTCTTCCTCGATTGCGGGAGCGAGGACGAGTACCACCTCCACCTCGGCATGCGGCTTCTCGCGAAGCGGTGCAAGGAGCTCGGGATCGCTTGCGAGGTCGAGGAGTTCCCGGACGACCACCGGTCGGTGAGCTACCGGTACGACGTGTCGATCCCGAAGCTCGCGAGCGCAATCACGGCAGAAACGCAGAAACGCAGAGAGGGATAGGAGGGTTCCGCGGGGCGCCTCTGCCTGTCCCCGCGGCTCTTCGCTACCCCGCCTTGGTGGGCGTGCGCGGGGCCTCGGACTTCTTCGACTTCGGCGACTCCGCCGCCTCCGCCTTGGCGGCACGGCCCTTCGGGGGCTTCTCCTCCGCCGCCTTCGGCAGCGGGTCGCCGCGCAGGTAGGTGTAGGAGTTGAGCCCCTCCTCGTACCGCTTGAGCAGGAGCGCCGTCTCCTCGGGCGTGATCGTCTTGTGCCAGAGGCCGTCCTCGCACGCCTGGCGGACGCGGCGGAGCAGATCGCGCTCGTCGTACTCCATGTAGCCGAGGACGTCGTGCACCGCGTCGCCCGCCTCGACGTGCTCGACGCGGTAGCGGTCCTCGGCGAGCGTCACGTAGATCGCGTGCGTGTCGCCGAAGAGGTTGTGCAGGTCGCCGAGGATCTCCTGGTAGGCGCCGACGAGGAACACGCCCAGGTAGTAGGGCTCGCCGTCCGGCGCGTGCAGGTCGATCACCTTGCGCACGTCGTGGAGGTCGATGAACGAGTCCACCTTGCCGTCGCTGTCGCACGTCAGGTCCGCGAACGTGGCCTGGCGCGTCGGGCGCTGCCCCAGCCGGTGGATCGGCATGATCGGGAAGAGCTGGTCGACCGCCCACGAGTCGGGCAGCGACTGGAACACGGAGAAGTTGCCGTAGTAGGTGTCCGCGAGCGCGCGCTCGAGCGACTCGAGCTCCTCCGGAACCCGCGGCACCTCGCCCATGAGCTTCGAGATCTTCGAGCAGCAGGCGAAGAAGAGCCCCTCCGCCTGGGAGCGCCCCGCGAGGTCCAGGTATCCGAGGTTGAACAGCTGGCTCGCCTCGTCGCGGCACTGGATCGCGTCGTGGTAGGGCTCGCGCAGGTTGCGCCGGCTGATCGAGCGCCAGATCTCGTAGAGCTCGTGGACCACGTCGTGGTCGTTCTCGCCCGGCGCCTGCGGCTCCTCGGTCTGCATCACCTCGTTCGTGTCGAGGATGTCGAAGACGAGCATCGCGTGGTGCGCGACCATGGCGCGGCCGGACTCGGTGATGATCGTCGGCCTCGGCACGCCGCGCGCCTCGCACGCCGCGGAGACCGCGGCCACGACGTCGTTCGCGTACTCCTGCACCGAGTAGTTCATCGACGAGTGGAAGTTCGTGTTCGACCCGTCGTAGTCGACCGCCAGGCCGCCGCCGACGTCGATGTACTTCATGGGCGCGCCGAGCGAGTGGAGCTCGACGAAGATGCGCGACCCCTCCTGGAGCGCGTCCTTGATGACGCGGATCGAGGGGATCTGGCTGCCGATGTGGAAGTGCACGAGCTGGAGGCAGTCGAGCATCTTCTCCTTCTTCAACAGCTCGACGGCCTGCACGGTCTCCCTCGAGGAGAGGCCGAACTTGCTCCACGTGCCGCCGCTCTCCGCCCAGCGGCCGGCCCCGCGCGACTGGAGCTTCACGCGGATGCCGATGTGCGGGCGGATGCCGTGCTGCCGCGCCACGCGCAGGATCATCTCGAGCTCGCGGTAGCGGTCGACGACGAGGATCGGCAGGCGCCCGAGCTTCTGCGCGAGCAGCGCCGTCTCGACGTAGGTCGGGTCCTTGTAGCCGTTGCAGACGAGCAGCGCCTCGGGGTCGTCGAGCAGCGCGAGCGCGACGAGCATCTCCGGCTTGCTGCCGACCTCGAGCCCCAGGTGGCAGTCGCGGCCGCAGCGGAGCAGCTCCTCCACGACGTGCCGCTGCTGGTTCACCTTGATCGGGTACACGGGGCGGTAGCCGCCGTCATACCCGTACTCCTGCATCGCGCGCTCGAAGCAGCCGGCGATCTCGCGCACCCGCTCCTGCAGGATGTCGGGGAAGCGCACGAGCAGCGGCAGCTCGTAGCCGCGCGCGCGAAGGTCCTCGACGAGCTCCTTCAGGTCGATCTCGCCCGCGCCCTCGCGCCGCGGCCGCGCGACGACGTGCCCCGCCTCGTTCACCGAGAAGAACCCGGAGGACCAGAGGGCGACGTTGTAGTGGTCGAGGCTGTCCTTGATGGTCCAGCCGAGGAGCTGTTGGTCGGGTCCCAAGGAGATAAGAATACTGCCCCCGGGCGTCACCTGCCAGCGGAGGAGGGACGCCAAGGCGGGAAGCAGAGGGGGCGCGGGGGAGGGACGGCGCGGCCGCGTCGCCCGCGAGGCAACGCGCCCGCTTCCCGAACGTCCTACAATCCCGGCGCCGTGAGCAAGCCCTCCGTCGTCGAGGTCGAGGCGCGCTCCTACGAGCTCGATCCCTACGGCCACCTCAACAACGCGGTCTACGTGAACTGGCTGGAGCACGGCCGGCTCTCCTACCTCCGCGACCGCGGCCACAGCTACACCTCGGTCCCCGAGACCTTCGGCGTCCACGTGGTCGTCGTCCGCCAGGACCTCCAGTACAAGGCGCAGGTCCGGCTCGGCGACCGGCTCCTCGTCACGAGCCGGGTCGTACGGCTCGGCCGGACCTCGTTCACGTTTTTTCAGGAAATCGCCTACCCCGGCGGCCCCGTCGCGGCGACCGGGGAGGTCACGATGGTCTCTGTCGGCCCCGACGGCGCCGCCACGCCGGTCCCGCCCGGCCTCCGGAACCTCCTCGAATCCTGACATGCGACGCGGCGCGGCCTCCTATCACGCGGCCTTGCGCGCGGCCTCCGCCGCCGCCGCGCTCGCCCCCGAGCTCCTCCTGCGCCGGTCCGCCGTCGCCCGCGAGAACCTCCGCCTCGCCTTCGGGCGCGTCGTCCCCGGGCTCCTCGAGGCATCCTGCCGGCACTTCGCCGCGGCGGCCGTCGACCTCTTCTACTTCGACCGCCTCTTCGACCCGGCGCGGTTCGACCAGCACTTCCGGATGGAGGGGGACGGCCTCGCGCACTACCGGGAGACGGGGCCGCTCGGCGCCGTCTTCGTGACCGGACACTTCGGGAACTGGGAGCTCTTCGGCGCCGCCTTCCGGCACATGGGCATCCCGATCGCGCCCGTCGCGCGGCCGTTGCCCTGGCTCGGCGCGGCGCTGGACCGCTTCCGGCGCGCCCACGGCCAGGAGACGATCCCGAAGCGCGACGCGCTCCCCCTCGCCATGCGGGCGATCCGGCGCGGTCTCTGCGTCGCGTTCCTCGCCGACCAGTCGGCGGGGCGCGAGGGGATCCCCCTGCCCTTCTTCGGCCGGGACGCGTTCACGATCGTGGCGCCGGCGGCGCTCGCGCTGAAGCTCAAGGTGCCGCTCTACGCCGGCTACTCGACGCGGCTCGGGGACGGGATCTCCTACCGCTGCTACGCCGAGCACGTGCCGCTCGTCGGCGACGCGGAGTCGCTCACGCGGCGCCTGAACGGGATCCTCGAGGGGTACGTCCGGGCGCGGCCGGAGCAGTGGTGGTGGTTCCACCGGCGTTTCAAGCCGCCGAAGGCGCAGCGGCGCGGGCGGAGGCTTTCGCCGGCGGGGGTGCCGCTTTGAGGCTCTTCCGTCGCCTGAACGAGCGGCTCCTCCTCCGCTATCGGGTCGAGTACATGGTCGCGCTCTTCCTCGTCCACGCCGTGCGGGCCCTGCCCCCGGCGCTGGCCTGGAGCGGCGCGCGCGCGCTCGCCACGGCGGCCTACCGGCTCGGCTTCCGGCGCCGGGCGGTCCTCGCGAACCTCGCGGTGGCGTTCCCGGAGCTGCCCGAGGCGGAGCGGGAGCGGATCTGCCTCGCCTGCTTCCGGCACTTCTTCAGCGTGGTCGTCGACGTGCTCTTCGAGCAGCGGATGGTCTCGCGGAGAAACCTCATGCGGAAGGTCCGGATCACCGGCTGGGCGAGGGACTACATCGACCGCTACGGCCTCGCGGGCTTCCGGGAGCGGGCGCACCGGGTCCTCTTCCTCACCGCCCACCTTGGCAACTGGGAGTTCGCCTCCGGCATCTTCGGGCTCATGGGGATCGAGATCGTGCCGATCTTCCGCGCGATCCGGAACCCGTTCGTCAACCGGCTCGTCCGCGGCCTGCGCCTCGTCGCGCAGGAGAAGCTCATCGAGCGGCGCGGCGCCGTGCCGCTCATGGTCGAGCACCTCGACAAGGGCGGCAACATCGGGATGCTCTTCGACCAGGAGGCGGTCCACGGCCTCGAGGTCCCCTTCTTCGGGCTCCCCGCGCACACGCACAAGACCCCCGCCATCCTCGCGCGCGACCACGGCGTGAAGATCTTCTTCGGGGTGAACGTCCGGCTGGGGGACTTCCTGCGGTACGAGGCGACCGGCGAGCTCCTCGACCTCTCGCGGAAGGGCGACGACCGCTTGCGGGACATCGAGGAGATCACGGCCGAGCTGATGCAGCGGCTCGAGGCCGAGATCCGAAAGCACCCCGAGCAGTACTTCTGGATGCACCGCCGCTGGAAGCGCGCGGGCGTTCACCAGGGAGGCGTGACGTGAAGCCGATCGATCCGCGCCGCGTGCGCACCGTGTCCGCGAGGCGCCGGCCGAGCAAGGTGCGCGCGAAGGACTTCGCCCGCGCCGTGCCGCCGCGCGCCCGGTTCAAGGCCTTCTACGAGTCGATGCCCGACATCCTGCAGGCGAAGGCGCTCCGGGAGCTCGCGCGCGCGGTCGCGCGCGCGCACGCCCTTCGGCGCCAGATCGTGTGGGGGCTCGGGGGCCACGTGATCAAGGTGGGGCTCGCCCCGCTGCTCGACGACCTGATGGGGAGGGGGCTCGTGACCGCGATCGCGATGAACGGCGCCGCGGCGATCCACGACTTCGAGATCGCGCTCATGGGGAGGACGTCCGAGGAGGTCGGGCCCGGCGTCCGGAGCGGGACCTTCGGGATGGCGGACGAGACGGGCCGGTTCTTCGCCCAGGCAGCGGAGGAGGGGCGGCGGATCGGCTTCGGCGAGGCGCTGAAGCGGGGGGTGGCGCGGCTGCCGCACCGGAGGCTGTCGCTGCTCGCGGCGGCGCGGCGGCAGGGCGTGCCCGTGACCGTGCACGTGGCGATCGGCACGGACATCGTGCACATGCACCCCGCATGCGACGGCGCGGCGGTGGGGGAGGCGACGCACAGGGACTTCCTCACGTTCGCGGGGATCTGCGGGGCCCTCGACCGCGGCGTGTACCTCAACTGGGGCACGGCGGTGATCGGGCCGGAGGTGTTCGTGAAGGCGGTGACGATCGCGAACAACGTGCGGAGAAAGCCGGTGCGGATCACGACGGCGAACTTCGACCAGCTGCGGCACTACCGGCCGCGGGTGAACGTGGTGGAGCGCCCGGCGGAGAAGGGCTACGACTTCGCGGGCCACCACGAGATCATGATGCCGCTCTTCCGCATGGCGGTGCTCGCCGAGTTGTAGGTCCGTACCGGGCTGGTTTCGGCAGAATGAGGGCCGGAAAACCGGCCTGCGATGCGCGATTCGTCCGAGCCAGCGCCCCGGACCCCCAACGCGTCGGGTTCAACGGCCGCCGGCCGGCGCGGAATTCCCTCCCTCGAGCGGCCTGAGCGACACCTGGCCTTTGCGGAAGAGGTCGATCGCCTCGCCGAGGATCCGCATCGCCTCCTGCGGCGCGTGGAATCCGTTCGAGTTCTCCGACTCCACGAAGTCCACGAAGAACTGCCCGCGCCTCTGGCACGCGCGCGCCTCCTTCAGCTCCTCGTCGGTTGCACCCGCCTCCTTCGCCGCCTTGATGTCCGCGATGAGGGCCATGAGCGCGTCGAGCGCCGTGTTCCGCAGGGACACCGTCCGGTCCTGGATCGTCTCCGCGCGCGCGAGGATCTCCTCCTCCGGCCACTTGTGGCACGTCTGGCACGCGTTGTTGATGTTCAGCAGCGGGCTTCGCACGTGGTGGTCGCTCACCTTCAGCGCGCCCACGCGCACGTACGGCATGTGGCAGTCCGCGCACGCGACCCCCGACCTCGCGTGGATCCCCTGGTTCCACATCTCGAACTCCGGGTGCTGCGCCTTGAGCTGCGGCGTGCCCGTCTCCGCGTGCGTCCAGTCCTTGAACCCGATCTCGTCGTAGTAGTCCGCGATGTTCTCGACCCTGAGCCCCTTCGCCCACGGGTAGGTGAGCCGCTTCTCGTCGCCCTTGAAGTAGTACTCGACGTGGCACTGCCCGCACACGAAGCTCCGCATCTCCTGCCGCGTCGCCATCGTGTTGACGTCGTAGTCCTTGACCCCCTGCGACGCCTTGAGCGCCCTGATCCCCTCGAGGAACCCGGGCCGGGTCACGCGCAACGCCATCGTCTCCGGGTCGTGGCAGTCGATGCACCCGATCGGGTGCGTGAAGTGCGACCGCACCTCCGCGTAGGGCATCGGGTTGAAATGCTCGAACCCCTTGACGAGGTCGCCGCCGCCCGCCTTCCGGTAGGGCACGTAGACCGACGCGTGGCAGTGGATGCACGTGCCCGGCTGCTTGAACTGCTGCACGCGCTGCGTGTAGGTCTGGTCCTCGAGCATGTAGGCGTGGCCGCGCTTCTTCCGGAAGTCGACGGAGAACGCGTAGCCCGCCCACATCGTCTTCAGCCGCGGATCCTCGTCGATCCGCTCCTGCGCGACGACGGATCGCGGGTCCGAAGCGGTGGGGGCCCGGGGGAGGGCCTCGCTGCCGCCGTACTTCGTGCGCACCTGGTCGACCGTCCGCAGATAGGCGTCGTACTGGATCGGGAAGTTCTTGCCCCAGACGGCGGGATCCTCGGTCTCCTCGGTCAGCTCGACGACGCGGAAGAAGGGGTTTCTCGCCTCCTGCTTCCGCTCCATGATGTTCACGAGCAGCGCGGTCAGCGCGGCGGCGAGCCCCGCCGCGCAGAGCGCGATGACGACGATCGTCCTGGTTCTCATCTCCCTCCCCCTCCGGCGGCGACCGACGTCGCGCCGAGCTCCATGTGCCCGACCGAGGCGTGGCAGCGGATGCACGAGACCCCGTCCGGGCCCGAGGGCGACGACGCGCCCATCGCCTGCACGATCGCCTCGTGGCAGCGGCGGCAGTTCGCCTCCACGATCCCGCGCGTCTTGGGCGTCGCCCGGATCGGCTCGTCGAACGTGCCCGACGTGAAGTAGTACGAGTGCCAGAACCCGTTCCGCGCCTTCACGTACCACTTGCCGAGGAAGCCGTCGGGCACGTGGCAGTCGTTGCAGGTCGCGACCGACCGGTGGCTGCCCTTGACCCAGCCGTCGAACTGCTCGTTCATGACGTGGCAGTTCGCGCACGCCGCGGGGTCGTCGGTCAGGTAGGACCACCCCCGCGCGTACGCGAACGTGTAGCCCCCGAGCCCCAGGGCCGCCCCCGCGAGGACCGCCGCCACGAGCACCGCCACGTGCGCGCGCCTCATGCAGGGGGATTCTACGGGCGGAGGCAAAGCCCGCGGCGTGTCCCGTATCATCTCGCCGTGCCCAAGGGCCTCCTCGCGCGCCTCTTCACCACGCGCTACCGTCCGGACGCCGGCGCGCGCGGCTTCCTCGAGCGCGCGCAGACGCAGCAGGACCCGCTCGCGGAGGTGACGCTCGCGGCGCCCGACCCGCACGAGGCGGCCCTGCTCTTCGGGGTCCACCTCTCGCGGAAGGGCGTGCAACCCGTCCACCTGCGCATCGCGAACCGCTCGAACGCGCCGCTGCGGCTGCAGATGCTCGGGCTCGACCCCTCCTACTTCACGCCGCTCGAGGTCGCGTCGGTGAGCCGCTTCTCGCTCGTCAAGGGGCTCTCCGCGCTCGGCGCCCTCGCGTTCGTCTTCGCGCCCATCCTGCTGCTGCTCGCCCCGTCCCGGCTCATCACCGCGTGGCGCGCGAACCGGCGCATGGAGGACTGCTTCCGTTCGCAGGCGCTCCCGCTCCGCCCGATTCCCCCGGGCGCCACGTCGGAGGGCTTCGCGTTCGTCACCTACGAGGCGGGCGCGCGCGCGTTCAAGGTCCGCCTCCTCTCCGCCGGCGGATCGATACGCCGCGGCGACGTGCAGGCCGGCGCGACCGCCGCGGAGTTCGCCTTCCAGGTGAGCGTCGCCGGGATCAAGGCCGACCACGTCGCCCGCGACTTCGGGACGGAAGGCCCGACGGAGGAGTGCGACGTCGCGGGGCTGATCGGGCGCCTGCGGAAGATGCCCGCGGCCACCGGCGGGCGGAAGGGGAGGGGCACGGGGGACCCCGCGAACCTCGTCGTGATCGCGGAGTTCGAGACGCTTCTCGGCGCGTTCGCCGACCGCTGGAACGAGACCGAGACGATCACGCTCGCGACCTGCGCGAAGACCGCGCGGGCGTTCCTCCTCGGGTCGGAGTACCGCTACTCGCCCGTGAGCCCGCTCCACCTGTTCGGCCGCAGCCAGGACGTCGCGCTCCAGCGGATCCGGAGCTCGATCCACGAGCGGCTGCACCTGCGCCTGTGGCGCACGCCGCTGCGGTTCGAGCGGACGCCGGTCTGGGTGGGGCAGGTGAGCCGCGACATCGGCGTGCGGTTCACCCTGAAGACGTGGAACCTCTCGACCCACCGGATCGACCCCGACGTGGACGAGTCGCGCGAGTACGTGGTCGAGGACCTCCTCAACGCGGGCCGGGTGGAGGCCATGGCCTACGTGGACGGCGTCGGCGCCTGCACGGCCGCGGCGCCGCGCAGGAACCTCACCGGCGACCCCTACTTCACGGACGGCCGCCGCGCGGTCCTCTACCTGTCGCCCGAGCGCACGACGCCGCGCTTCGTGTCGTTCGACTGACCCAATCGTGCCTCGTTTCGGGGGGATGAGGGTCGAGCGTCGGCCTGCGAGGCGTGTTCCGTGCTTTCGTGCGGGTCGAACCGGCTACCACCGGTACGTCACGCCGACGTCGAAGCCGACGTAGTCCGCGGCGTCGCCGATCGCCGCCGTCACGCCGCCCTGCAGCGTCCACTTCGGCGAGAGCTGGTAGTTCGCGAAGAAGTTCACGTCCGTCACGTCGAACTCGGTCGCCACGTCCGGGTCGAACGCCGTGAACCCGATCCCCCCCTGGAGCGTCAGCTTGCCCAGAGGCACGTACGCCGAGAGCCGCCCCCCGACCCCCCCCACGTCCAGCCCCTCGATGCTGTAGACCGAGAGGGCGACGCTCGCCACGTCGGAGCCGAACACCCCGAACTTCGTGAGCGTCGCATACCAGTTCGTCGTGTCCCCCGTGTCCGGGGCGTTGATGAAGTTGAGCTGCACGTCGAGCGTCAGGTGCGCGGGCAGCGTCTGCGTGCCGCCGACGTAGTAGCGCCAGCCGCTCCCCTCGAAGAGCAGCGGGTCGAGGAAGGGGATCTGCGCCCGCTCCGCCGCCGTGTCGAGGTTCTCGTAGTAGTCCGTGCCCCCGCGGACCCGCGTCCCCTTCGCGACCCGCACCGTCGCGTCCACGTTGAGTTCCGTCAACCGCGTGCCGCTCGTGAACTGCTGCGCGCCGACGTCGAAGTCCACGACGCCGTCCGCAGAAAGGTCGAGCTTCCCGACCCGCGCGAACATGTCGAACGGCAGCGCGAGCCGGTCCAGGTCGCCCTCGTAGAGCGCCGTGAGCACGCCGAGCGTGCCGGTGAAGCGGTTTCCCGTGCGCTCGCCGCGGTCGAGCGTCGCGTAGAGCACCGCGGTCGGCTCGTCGAGCGACGGCGTGAGGTCGTCGAGCGTCGGCACGAAGCCCAGGACCGCGCCCCCGCGCAGGTGGGGCGAGAGGGGCTTCTCGAGCAGCGCGCCGTCGACGTAGCCGACCGACGGCAGCGCCCTCGGCACGAAGCGGCCGAGCCGCAGCAGGCCCGACTCGCCGAGGCGCCGCGACAGCGCGAGCTCGTACACGTCGAACCGCGCCCCCTCGAGCATCGAGTCGGAGAACGCGTCGCCGCCGCGGCCCGAGAGGTTGAACGACCAGTCGAAGGCCCACGGCTTGCCCCACAGCCGCTGGACGTCGCCGGCCGAGGAGAACGTCGTGCGATAGAAGTCGTTGGCGTCGGACGCGGCCTGCACGTACTGGTTGAGCGTCGCCCAGCCGTGCGAGACGTTTCTCGGGCCCGCCGCCCGCGCGGTGGCCTTCTGCCGCTCGAGGAGAGGGACGAACGGCTCGGCCGCCTCGGGCTTCTTCGGCGCCGGCTCGGGCGTGGCACCCGCCTTCGCGGGGCCCTCGGCAGGCGAGTCGGGGGGGGCTTCGGGGGCGGCGACCGCCTCGAACTGCACGAGGTCGCCGAGGCGCACCTCGCCGTCGTAGACGCGCACGCGCGCCGACCGGCTGGAGACCGCGAGGACCTCCGCCTTGGCGACCGGCTTGCCGTCGCGCAGGACGGTGCCCGTCTCGCCTGCCGCGAGGCCCTGCTCCGAACCCGCGTCGACGTAGGCTCCCTCGGACACGAGGTAGGTGACCTTCGCCGTGAGCTCGACGTGCTCGGGCTCGGCGAGCGCCGCCCCGGCGAGGAGGAGGAGGGGGAGAAGGGCGCGACGCATGGCTAGTCGTCCGCCCTTCCGTTCCGGTGGCACTGGTAGCAGGCCGTGGAGCTGTACTGGTAGTTCCGCACCTCCCGGTGGTGGCCGTCCGTCTCGGTCTTGCCGTGGCAGGTGAGGCAGTCGAACGTCGATGAGTCCCCGCCGGGGTGGCACTGGTTGCACGAGACGTTGTGCGGGCCCGACAGCGGGAACGCCGTGTGGTTGAAGGTCGCCCCCTTCCAGGTCGTCGTCGTGTGGCACTGCTGGCAGGTCTGCGGGAAGCTCTGGTGGTTCGGCGCCCCCTGGTAGTCGGCGAGGTGGCACGAGACGCACGTGTTCGGGATCGGCCCCGTCGTCCCGCTCGTGTGGCAGTCGGTGCAGGCGTGCCCCGCGTGGCCGTTCGTAAGCGGGAAGAAGGAGTGGTCGAACACCGCCCCCTCGAACGTCGTGGTCGTGTGGCACTTGAGGCAGTCCGTCGAGTAGCCGCCCGCCACGTGGTCCGGGGCGCCGTTGAAGTCGTCCTGGTGACAGGAGATGCAGGCGCTCGGGATCGGGCCCGTGACACCGCTCGTGTGGCAGTCGATGCAGGCGAGCCCGGCGTGGCCGCCCGTGAGCGGGAAGAACGTGTGGTCGAAGCGGGCGCCCTCCCACGTGTCGCGCGTATGGCACCGGAGGCAGTCGTGGGAGTAGCCGCCCGACGTGTGGTTCGGTGCCCCGTTGAAGTCGTCGGAGTGGCACGAGAAGCAGTCCGTGGGGATCGGGCGGAAGTCGTTCCCGGGGTGGCACTCGGTGCAGGCGAGCCCGGCATGGCCGCCCGTGAGCGGGAAGAACGCGTGGGTGAAGTTCGCGCCCTTCCAGCCGGTCGGGAAGTGGCACCGCTCGCACCGCGTGGTCCAGCCGTTCGCCTGGTGGTCGAAGGACTGCGAGCGCAGCGCGTCGTCCGCGTGGCAGATCTGGCACTGCGTGGGCGCGCCCCGGTAGGTGCCGGTGGGCGCGAGCTGGTGGCACAGCTCGCAGGCGACCGCGATGTGCGCGCCGGTCAGCGGGAAGCGCGTCTGCGCGTGCTGCGCGAGGATGCCCGCCGGCCGCCAGTCGTTCATCGTGTGGCACTCGAGGCACTTCTTCCCGAGCTGCGAGCGATGGACGTCGAGGTGGCAGCCCGTGCAGCCGCGCTCGACGTACTCCTTCACCGGGCCGAAATCGTTGTGGCAGCGGAGGCAGGCGGCGGTCGCGTGCGCGCCCTCGAGCTTCACGCCGGTCTCCTTCGCGTGGTCGAACGAGAAGTCCGGCTTCAGCACGTCCCAGCGGTCGGGCACGTGGCAGATGGAGCAGTCCGCCGGGAACGTCTTGTGGGGGACCAGCGGGCCCCACGCGTCCTCGTCCCACTCCTGCGGCTTCGGCTTCGGCGCGAAGACGGCGCAGGTCGTCGCGAAGACCGCGACGAAGGAGACGAGGCCCGCGAAGAGCGCTTGCCGGAAGGGATCTCTATTTGACCGCATGGCAGCTCTGGCACTCCGTGGAGAGGGGCCGGTACTGGACGGCCATCCCGCCGTCGGGCTGGCGGACGGCGAAGTGGCACCTGTCGCAGGCGACCGGCGCGTGGGCCTTGTCGAGAGGGAACTTGCTCTTGCCGTGGTCGAACCCCTTGGCCTTCCATTCCTCGCGCGAGGTGTGGCAGCGGTCGCAGCTCGTGTCCTTGAACTGGCCGCGATGGACGTCCGTGTGGCAGGCGGTGCACTCCCGCGCCACGCCGCGGTAGACCCGGACGCCCTTCTTCTCGACGTGGCAGCGCGCGCACGCTGCGTCGGCGTGCGCGCCCTCGAGCGGGTAGTTCGCCCGCTTCGCGTGGTCGAACGGCCGGATCCGGAACGTCGAGGCGTCGGCCGCGTGGCACGTCGAGCACTCGCCCTTGCCGAACTGCGCGCCGTGGGGGTCCTCGTGGCACCCGGCGCAAGCGCGCGGGGCGCCGCGGAAGCGGCCGCCGGCGTGGCAGGCGTCGCACGCGACCGCGCCGTGGGCGCCCGAGAGAGCGAACGACGTGTGCCGCTCGAGGCCGAAGGCCGACGGCCGGAAAGCCCTCGTCGTGTGGCACGCGTCGCACGACGTCTTGCCGAACTGCGCCCTGTGGGGATCCTCGTGGCACCCGGCGCACGCGCGCGGCGCGCCGCGGAAGCGGCCGTCCGCGTGGCACTTCGAGCACTCGACCTTCGCGTGCGCCCCGTCGAGCGGGAACGTCACGTGCCGCTTCACGGTGAAGAGCGACGGCTTGAACGACGCCTCGTCGTGGCAGGCGTCGCAGGACGTCTTCCCGAACTGGCCCCGGTGCTTGTCCTCGTGGCACCCTGCGCACTCCTTCGGGGTCCCCTTGAACCCCCCCGATTCGTGGCACTTGGCGCACTCGAGATTTCCGTGCGCGAACCGCAGAGGGAAGAAGGAGTGGTCGATCTTGGCCGGCTTCCAATGATCCTTCTCGTGGCAGTCGAGGCACTTCTTGTCCGCGAACTGTCCCTTGTGCACGTCCTCGTGGCACGCCGTGCAGGAGGTGGGGGGGCGCGGGGGGGAGGGGTAGCGCGCCGCGAACGTCGGCCCCTGGTGGCACTTGGCGCACTCCACGTCGTGGGGGCGCACGAGCGGGAACCCGGTCACCCGCGCGTGGAAGGCCGCGTCGATCTGCTTCGCGCCCGCGGCCCACGGGGACGCGTCGCGCGCGTGGCACTTCTCGCAGTCCTGCCCCAGGTCCGCCCTGTGCGGGCTCGGATGGCACTCCACGCACGCATGCCCGCGCACGGACGCGTAGTTCTCCTTGTCCTCGTGGCACTTCGCGCACGAGACGCCCTTGTGGCCGTTCACGAGCGGGAGCTTGTCGTGCTTGAAGTTCCTCGGCTGCGAGAACGTCGTCTGGTCGTGGCAACCGGCGCAGCCGAGGAACCGCTCCTCCTTGTGGATGTTCTCGTGGCACGAGACGCACGCCTGGGTCAGGCCGAGGTACGTGCCCTTCCTCGTGTGGCACTTCTCGCACGCGAGCCTCTCGTGGGCGCCCTCGACGAGCGCGAACTTGACGTGCGGGTGGTCGAACTCCTTGAGCTCGGGCGTGATCGCGAAGGCGGCGCCGAGGTGGTCCGGGTGGCACCCCTTGCACGCGGGCGGCTTCCCGCGCAGCAGGAAGGCGTGGTAGCCCGCGTCCTTCCTGAGCTCGGCCGCGATGTCGCCGTGGCAGTCGAGGCAGCCCGCGACGAGGCCCTCCGCGGTGTGGCAGCGCACGCAGCCCTGGAGCTTCTCCCCGTCCTCGATCGAGGCGTGCACGGCGGCGAGCGGGCCCGGCCCCGGCGACTCGACGCCCAGGTAGGCCGCGACCGCGAGCACCGCGAGCGTGCCAACGAGCAGCGGCGGCAGCTGCGCGCGCGTCACGCGAGGATCTCCCCGAACCGCAGGGCGACGGCGATGTGGAAGGCCGCGAGGACGAGCATCACGATCGCGAGCCAGCGGTGGAAGAAGCGCCAGGAGCCGAGGAGCGACCGCAGCTCGTTCAGGCGCGCGAGGCGCCGGCGGTCGCGGGCGAACGACTTGGCGAGGGGGAACAGGCGCGCCTCGGGACGGCCCTTGAGGCGCTGCTTCAGGATCCGGAGCTCCTTCCGGCCCGCCAGCAGGTTCTCCGGGATGCCCGCCTCCTCGAGCTCCTTCCGGAGCACGAGCAGGTGCGCGCGCAGCTCGGGCGCGTCCATCTCGTGGCCGTCCTTCGCGCGCGGCACGAGGGCGTAGAGGTAGCGGCCGAGGACGCCGGTCAGGATCACGATCCCGAGCCCGGACAGCGCGAGGATGCCGAGCGCGCTCTTGGGCAGGAACGATGCGTGGAAGAGGATGAGCAGCGCGCCGAGGATCCCCGACACGACGTGCATCCCCATCCAGGCGCGGAGCGTCCCGAGCCACGGCAACGCGAGCAGGCGTTTGCGGAGGAGGTACGAGAGGTTGACGAGGAAGAGCGCCATGCCGGCGACGCCGCAGGCGAGGCCGACGGTGCCGGACGAGCGGAGCAGCGCGTGCTGCGCGTGGTGCACGCGCGCGGCGGCGGGGAGGTGGTAGTAGTCGGCGCCGATGTAGATGCCGGCCGCGACCGCGAGGAGCGCGATCAGCGCGACGCCCCCGAGCCCCCCCTTGTTCCCGTTCACGCGGCCACCTCGCCCCAGAAACGGACGCCCATTCCCTTCAGCAGGGGATAGGGCGGATCGCCGCCCGCGAACACGAACACGAAGTCGTTCGGCAGCCGCGCCGCGCGGTCGCCGAGCGCGAGGTCGACGTGCTCGAGCCCGATCGATCGCACCTCGGAGGCGAGCGCGAGCTTCACCGCGCCCTCCGCCCCCGCGGCCCGGATGCGCTCCTCGTTCCGCGCCTTGATGCGGAAGAACTCGGGCTTCCGGTAGGAGAGCGTCACCTCGTTCCCGGGCTGCGCCGCGAGGCCGAGCGCCGCCTCGATCGCGCTGTCGCCGCCGCCGACGACGAGGCAGCGCAGCCCGCGGTAGGTGGCGGCGTCCATGAGCTGGTAGAGGACCTTCTCCTGCTCCTCGCCCGGGACGCCGAGCTTTCGCGG
>DASUGR010000159.1:0-4987 GCA_036273915.1 Planctomycetota bacterium
GTCCCCGCGCCCCCCCCGCCGCGCCCGGCTACGCCGCCGGCGGCGGCGCGCCCCCGCCCGCGGCCTTGCGCTCGTCGGCGAGCTTCCACCCGGCGGCGCCGGCGGCGCCGAGCGCGCACAGCAGCGCGAGCCAGAAGAACAGCGTCTTGCCCGCCTGCGCCATTCCGAGGGGGTCCGCGCCGACGTCCTCGACGCTGCTCATGAAGTAGACGGGCCCCATGAGCAGGGCCGCCGCGGCCAGGCCGAGCTGGACCGCCGTCTTGCGCGCGTACATCCGGAGCTCCCCGGTGAGCGGCACGAAGCCCATGTTCGCGAGCCCCGCCACCGTGCCGGCGCACGCGGCGAGGAAACCGACCCATCCCGCTCCCGCGAGGCCGCTCGCCGACCTCGACTGCGTGGCCCCGAAGATATTCACGGTGACGCGCCACCACGGCAGGAAGAAGAGGATCACGAGCGCCGCCGAGCCGAGGAAGATCACCCGGTCGCGGAAGTCGAGCTTCTTGATCGCCGCCTGCAGCTCGCGCGCCTTCGCCGCCGCCTGCTCGCCCGCCGTGCCCTTGCTCTCGGATTCGCTCATCCTCGGACCTCCTGCCCCGCGTCCAAGCCGACGGAATGCTACCGGAACCCGCCCCCCTCGGCCTCCCCCCCAGCCCCCCCTCGCATCCCGTGCCGGACGTCCCCGTGGCGGGTCGGATAGGCTTTGCGCCGTGTCGTTCCAGATCGTCGCGGAATGCGGCCGGGCGCGTGCAGGGCTCCTCGAGACGCCCCACGGCACCGTCGAGACCCCCGCGTTCATGCCGGTCGGCACCCGCGGGAGCGTGCGCGGCATCCTCCCGACCCAGCTCGCCGAGGCCAAGGCCCAGATCCTCCTCGCGAACGCGTACCACCTCTTCCTGCGCCCCGGCGACGGGGTGGTGAAGGACCTCGGCGGCCTCCACGGCTTCACCGGGTGGACAGGGCCCTGGCTCACCGACTCGGGCGGGTTCCAGGTCTTCTCCCTGGGCGAGCTCGTGAAGGTGGTCGAGGAGGGCGTGACGTTCAAGTCGCCGATCGACGGCACCTCGCACTTCCTGACGCCCGAGGACTCCATGCGGATCCAGGAGAGCCTCGGCGCCGACATCATCATGGCCTTCGACGAGTGCGTGCGCCAGCCCGCGACGCCCGAGCAGACGAGCGCCGCCGTCGACCGCACGATCCGGTGGGCCCGGCGCTGCCGCGACGCGCACCGCCGCGAGGACCAGATGCTCTTCGGCATCGTGCAGGGGGGCACCGCCAAGGGCGAGCGCGACCGCTGCGCGGCCCCGCTCCTCCGCCTCGACTTCCCCGGTTACGCGATCGGCGGCCTCTCCGTCGGCGAGAGCCGCGACGCGATGCTCGGCACCCTCGACCACACGGTGGCGCTGCTCCCCCGCGCGAAGCCGCGCTACTTCATGGGGCTCGGGAAGCCGGAGGACCTTCTCGACGCGATCCGCCGGGGCATCGACATGTTCGACTGCGTGATCGGCACGCGGAACGGCCGCCACGGGACGGTCTTCACGTCGGAGGGCGCGCTCCACCTCCGCAACAAGCGGTTCGAGCGGGACCAGGGCCCCCTCGACCCCGCCTGCGGCTGCCCGGCCTGCCGCGGGTTCTCGCGCGCCTACCTCTCCCACCTGTTCAAGGCCGAGGAGATGCTCGGCCCGATCCTCGGGTCGCTCCACAACACCTGGCACCTCGTGGGGCTCGTGCGCAAGGCCCGCGAGGAGATCCTCCGCGGGACCTTCCGCTGATGCGCGGGCACTTGTCCGATAACCTCTAGGCGTGGGACGCGCGCTCCTCTTCCTCCTCCTCGTCGTGGCGGTGCCCCTCTCCGTCTACTGGGCGGGCAACGGCCGCTCGTTCGCGCGCCTCCCCGAGGAGATCCGCGAGCTGCGCGGCGCCGACCGGCCCACGCCGGAGCCGAGCCCCGGGCCCGAGCGCGAGCCGGAGCCCGAGCCGAAGCCTCCGGAGCCGGAGAGACCCCCGCCCCCCGCGCCCCCCACCCCTGAGCCCGCGGAGAGCCCCCGCGACAAGGCGGAGCGTCTCTTCCGCGAGGGGCGCTTCGCGGAGGCGGCGCGCGCCTTCGATGGCGTCGACGAGCGGCGCCGCGCGATCGCGCTGCTGGGCGAAGCGTTCACGCAGGCGTTCCCCGTGAACATGCCGCGCGGGCCCTACCTGCTCCTCGAGACCATCACGGGGGAGAAGTACGAGGGGTTCGGGGACACGGGCGGCGGGCTGGTCCGCATCGCGGACGCGGCGGGGAAGAGCTTCGCGTTCGCCGAGTCGTCGATCCGCGCGAGGCAGGAGCTCACCCCCGACGAGGCGCGCGCGCGGATCGCGCGCGAGGCGCTCGACTCGACGGAGGTCGCGGGGCCGCGCATCTTCGCCCAGATCCAGGCGGCCTGCACCGTCGGGCGGCCGGACGCGGCGGCCGTGCTGCTCGAGCCCGCGCTCGACGCGGACGAGAAGGAGCCCTACTTCCTCTCGTCGGTGCGCGCGCGCGTGCCGCCGGCGCGGCAGAAGGACATGTACCTCGCGTTCGCGACGGCGCAGGCGCCGGCGGTGATGGCGGCGGACGAGCCTGTCGTGCGCGTGCCCGCCCGTCTCGGCGGCGGGCGAAACGTCGTGCCGGCGCCGGTCGAGGGTTCGGGCGTGAAGGACCCGAAGGTGCGCGCGCTGATGGAGGAGGCGGCGCCCTACCGCAAGCGCGGCGAGAAGCTCTACAAGGAGATCGTGCTCAAGGGCGCGGACCAGTCGACGAAGGACCTCGTCGTCGAGGCGCTGGCGTCGTTCGACAAGGCGCTCGCGCTCTACGAGAAGGCGGTCGCGATCGAGGAGAGCGACGCGCTCTACGGGGTGATGCAGAGCACGAGCCGCCTGCGCTTCCACGTCGCCTTCTGGAAGCAACAAATCGAAGGCCGCTAGGTCAACGGTTGACCTGCACGGCCGACGTAACTTCTTTGCGTCGCGCGGGTTGCGGCTGCCGAACCGCGGCACCGGTGGCGCAGGCCGGTGGCCTCCGCGGAGGTGCGCCCTCCTCACTTCAGGTCGATCCGGGCCGGGAAGACGAAGTCCGTGTCGTAGCGCTCGCCCGCGGTCATCACCATCGTCGAGAGCGTGAGCGGCACCACTCCCTTGAAGAGGACCGTCGAGCCCTCGCGCACCGTCACCTCCTTCGAGAGGTCCACGAGCGCGCCGTCGAGGAGGATGCGGAACCCGGCGCGCGGCTGGCCCCCGAGGTCGATCTCGATCTCGTTTCCCCCTTTCACCACCGCCTTCACGAGCGCTTTCGGGACGGGCTTGTCCCACCAGAGCCAGTAAAACATCCGCTTGTACGGCAGCACCGGCTGCCAGAGCACGTATTTCGGCCGAGGGTCGCGCTCGAACTGGTAGAGCCAGTCGAAGCCCACCTTGTGGCCGCCCGGCGGCGCCCCGTGGCCCTGGCCGTCCACCTCGACGTATTTGAAGTTGTAGCCGCCGTGCTCCGCCTTCCACTCGAGCAGCACCTTGTGGGCGAAGATGTTCGGCGCCGGCGGCACCTGCTTGTCGTCGAGGCTCTGGTAGATGTGCAGCGCGACGTTCCGGAGGTTCGGGATGACGCCTTCCTCGAGCCCGACGACCTCGCTGTAGGGCTGGCCGTCGACGGTGAACGGCGTGGGCGCGCCCGCGTAGGGCCCGAGCCCGGCGAACAGGTCCGCATGGTGCGCCCCGACGGTCCAGGAGCCGTACCCGCCCATGGAGTGGCCGACCATGTAGACCCGGCCGTGCGGGATCGCCTTCCATGTGCGCTTCGCGGCCTCGATCAGCTCGAGCACGAACTCCTCGGTGCCGCTCGTCGTCCAGCCCCGCTCCGTCTTCTCGAGCACCTCGGGCGCGATGCAGATGCACTTCTTCTTGCTCGCGATCGGCGCGAACGTGCCGAACGCCTCGCCGGCATCGCCCGCGCCCTGCCCGCCGCCGTGCAGCGCGATCACGAGGCCGCCCTTGCCCCCGGACCCCCCCACGATGTACTTCCCCCGCTTCTCCTTCTCGTCATACCAGTAGTCGGTACCGCTCTTCTTCACCTTCCGCCCGTTCTCGGCGGCGAGCTTCAACAGCCTGGCGCGCCACTTCGCGACCCCCGCGGCGTCGAGGGGATCCGCCGCGTCGAGCTCCGCGAGGATCGCGGTCCTCCGCGCGGCGTCGGCCTTGAAGTACTCCTCGACGAGCTTCTCGACGTCGGGCGCGCGGACGAGGAGGAGGAGCAGGGCGACGACCACGCTAGAGCCCGTACTTCTCGATGAGCTTCCGGAGCGTCGTGCGGTGGATGCCGAGCAGCCGCGACGCGTGCACCTGGTTCGAGCCCGTGTGCCCGAGCACGTGCGCCACGACCGCCCGCTCGAAGGCGTCGTGCACCGCCTCGTATTTCGTCCCCTCGGGCGCCGCGTCCGCCAGCCGCACGACGACCTTCAGGAGCTCGTCGGGCGCCGGCGGCGGGCCCGCGCGCACCGATTCCGGCAGGTGCTCCGGCAGGATCACGCCGCCCCGCGCCGTCACGGTCGCCGCCTCGACGGCGTTCCGCAGCTCGCGGACGTTGCCCGGCCACGCGTGCCGGCCGAGCACGGCCATCGCCTCCTCGCTCACCGCGCCCGGGTACGCGAGATCCTCGAGGAAGTGCGCGACGAGCAGCGGGATGTCCTCGCGCCGGTCGCGCAGCGGGGGCAGCCGGAGCTCGGTGACGGCGAGCCGGTAGAAGAGGTCCTCGCGGAAGCTCCCCTCGGCGACCGCGCGCCGCAGGTCGCGGTGCGTGGCGGTGATCACGCGCACGTCCACGTGCTGGCGCTCGCCGCCGCCCACGCGCACGAACTCCCCCTCCGCGAGGAAACGCAGGAGCTTCGCCTGCGCCGCCGGCGACAGCTCGCCGACCTCGTCGAGGAAGAGCGTGCCGCCGGCCGCGAGCTCGACGCGGCCACGCTTGCGCTCGACGGCG
>DASUGR010000160.1:0-43986 GCA_036273915.1 Planctomycetota bacterium
CTCACGACGCCGCGGATCTTCCGCTTCTCGAGCTTGAGCCCGTTCGGCAGCGTCACGCCCGATGCGGCGAAGCAGATCTTCATCCCTTCCTTCACGTTCGGCGCGCCGCACACGACCTCGAGCCGGCCCTTGCCGTTCTCCACGGTCACGAGCGAGAGCTTTTCCGCGTCCGGGTGGCGGCGCACGGCGAGCACGTCGCCGACGACGACGCCGGGCCATTGGTCCTTCGCCTCCTCGACCTCCGCGACGTGGAGGTTCAGGAGCTCCGCGACCGACGCGGGGGTCTCTTCCCCGAGGTCGATGTGGTCGGAGAGCCAGTCGAAGCTCACTCGCATCCGAACTGCTCCTGGAAGCGGAGATCGCCGCCGTGGAACCAGCGGATGTCGTCGATGCCGTAGCGCATGAGCGTCAGCCGGTCGATCCCCATGCCGAAGGCGAAGCCGGTCCACCGCTTCGGGTCGATGCCGCCGGCCTCGAGCACCTTCGGGTGGACCATGCCCATCCCGCAGAGCTCCATCCAGCGGCCGCCCCGCTTGATGTCGCACTCGAACGAGGGCTCCGTGAAGGGGAAGAAGCTCGGGCGGAAGCGCGCCTCGACCTCCTCGCCGAGGATGGCGGAGAGGATCGCGCGGATCGAGTGGAAGAGGTGCCCGGGGACGATGTCCTTGTCGATCACGAGCCCCTCGATCTGCGTGAAGCAGGCCTCGTGGGTCGCGTCGACGGCCTCGTTGCGGAAGACGCGGCCGGGGAAGATCGCCCGCAGCGGCGCGCCGAACCGGCGCATCGCGCGGAGCTGCACCGGCGACGTGTGCGTGCGCAGCAGGTTCCCGTCGGAGAGCCAGAAGGTGTCCCAGTCGTCGCGCGAGGGGTGCGATGCGGGGATGTTCAACCCGTCGAAGTTGTGGAACTCGTCCTCGACCCAGGGGCCCTCCACGACCCGGTACCCCATGCCGCGGAACAGGTGCTCGAGATCCTCCTCGACGAGCGTGATCGGGTGGAGGTGCCCCCTCCGGGGCGCCTCGGCGGGGAGCGACAGATCGAGCCACTCGCGGGTCCAGAGCGAGCCCTCGCGCGCCTTCCCGAGCGCCGCGCCGCGGGCGCCCAAGGCCTCCTCGATCGCCTGCTTCACGCGGTTCGCGCGCGCGCCCGCCTCGGCGCGGGCCTTCGCGTCGAGCTTGCCGATCTCGCGGAGGCTCGAGGAGAGCGCGCTCTTGCGCCCGAGGTAGCGCACGCGGAGCGCCTCGAGCGCCTCGTCGTCGCCGGCCGCGCCGATCGCCTTGAGCGCCTCGTCCTGGATCCCGCTCAGGTCCATCTCTCCTCCCTCAGGCACGAAAAAGGGCCGCCCCCTCGGCGGCCCCCGAACCCCCTCAAGAGTGATCCTAGAGGGCCGCCTTGGCCATCTCCACGAACCGGTCGAACGCCTCCGCGTCCTGGTAAGCGACCGTGGCGAGCTGCTTCCGGTCGACCTCGACGCCCGCCTTCTTGAGGCCGGCGACGAACCGCGAATAGGTGAGGCCCCTCGCCCGCGCGGCCGCGGACAGGCGGGTGATCCAGAGGCTGCGCATCTCGCGCTTGAAGAGCTTCCGGCTGATGTAGTTGGCGCGGCCCGCGCGGAGCAGCGTCTCCTTGGCGATCTTGATCCGCTTCCGGCGGGCGCTCCGGTACCCCTTGGCGTCCTTGAGGATCCGCTTCAGGCGACGGTGCTTCGCGACTCCGGGCTTGATGCGCATGGCCTACTTCTCCCCGAGGAGGCGGAGGTAGCTCTTCCGCTCCCCCGCGCTGACGAAGCCCGGGCGGCGGAGGTTCCGCTTCCGCTTCCGCGTGCGTCCCGCCAGCAGGTGGCGGCGGTACGCCTTGTTGCGCCGGAGCTTGCCGGTCTTGGTGATCTTGATCCGCTTCCGCACGGAGCGGTTGGTCTTCTGTTTGGGCATGCTGGACCCCGGGAAGCCCTAGAGCATAGCCGGCCGCTGCTGCTGATCAAGCCTTCGCCCCCGGCCCCCCGGGAGACGCCCTTGGACGGCCCGTTCCCCGGCGCGGCCTGTTCCGGTATACCGTAGCCCATGGCGGTCCAGCAGCGGATCATCGGCGGTGGCCTGCTCCTCGTGGGGATCACCATCGCCCTCATCCTCATCTTCCTCTTCCACGACCGGCCCATGGACCCGGCCGAGGCCTACGGGAAGCTCAAGAACGAGGTCTACCCGGCGTACCTGAAGGCCGAGGATGCGGGCGACTACGTCAAGATGCAGGCCGTCGCCGAGGACGCCGAGGCGCTGATGGGGAAGACGGCGATGGCGGCCGTCCTCCAGGAGATGCGCGCTGATGCCGCAAGGGGGGACCGGGAGGCGCGGGGGCTCCTGAAGCTCCTGGAGCCGCAGGACGTCTTCGAGCGAAACATCGCGGGCCAGTTCGGCCTCGACGGCGGATGGTACGACAGCCGGAGCCACGCGACCCTGCGCCTCCTGAAGAAGAGCCTCGACGAGGCGGCGCCCGGCCTCATCGACGCCCGGCGCGCCGCGAAGACGCTCGCGGCGACGTTCGAGCAGCTGCGGCTCGGCTCGGGCCTCGAGATCCCGCTCCCCGCGGCGGACGCCTCCGCGAAAGATCCCGTGGCGGCTGCCGACGCGCAGGACTTCCGCGTCTTCGCCGTGCCGCCGGCCGACGTGAAGAAGGCGCTCGCGACGAAGGGCGCCGGCGCGAAGGCGAACTCGGCGCGGCTCGTCTGGAACCAGAACGACGCGACGGACGACCGGGCGCGGCTCGCGGAGCAGCTCGCCCGGCTCCCGAGGATCGCCGACTCGATCGAGCGCGCGGCGGTCGCGCTCGGGAAGGTGGACAAGGACCTGAAGGGCCTCGCGGACGCCACCAAGCAGGCGCAGCAGTACCTGAAGACGGCGTCGGATCAGCTCCACGCGGCCGTCGACGGGCCCGCGAGACCGGAATCGGCCTTCTCGATCCCCGGGATCATCGAAGCGCTGAGGCAGGAGGCGAGGACGCTCAAGGCCTGCGCCGGCAACGGCTCGGACCTGGGCGCGGCGCTGTCGCAGGGCTTCGCGCAGTAGCGGCCTCGCCGCCCGCGGGAGGCGGGAGGGTCCCGGGAACCCGTCGCCCGGGCCCCCGGAGCCCCACCGCTCCGCCTTCGCGGATGCTCTCGCGCGGTCGCCGGACGCAGCTCGAATCTCGTGCACGCCGCTAACCTGACGGGCTTGCGCGTGTCCCCCTCGCACCTGCTCGGGCGCATGTCCCGGGGCGACTGGCTGCCGCACGGCGTGGCGGCGGTCGTGGTGGCCCTTGCCGCCAGCGTGGGCGTGATGATCTTCAAGTGGATGTACGAGGGGCTCGGCGAGGCGGGCAGCCGCTGGATCGAGCCGCTGGGGCGCGCCGCGGTCGTGCTGCTGCCGGCGGCCGGCGGGCTCGTCGTCGGGCTGATCTCGCGGTACCTGATCGGGGTGGAGCGTCACCACGGCGTCGCGGGGATCATGGAGGCGGTCGCGCTCGGCGGGGGGCGCCTCCGCTTCTGGCGCATCCCGCAGAAGACGGTCGCGGCGGCGGCCTCCATCGGCTGCGGCGCCTCGGTCGGGCCGGAGGACCCCTCGGTGCAGATCGGCGCCAACCTCGGCTCGATGGTCGGTCAGGTGCTGCGCCTTCCCGAGGAGCGCACCCGCACGCTGGTGGCCGCCGGGGCCGCCGGCGGCATCGCGGCCGCCTTCAACGCGCCCATCGCCGGGGTCTTCTTCGCGCTCGAGATCATCATCGGCGAGATCGGCGGCTCGCACCTGGGCCTCATCGTGCTCGCCTCCGTGGTCTCCGCGGCCTTCACGCGCTCCGTCGTCGGCCTGCGGCCCGAGTTCGAGGTTCCGGCCTACGCCCTCCACTCGCCGTGGGAGCTGCCGCTCTACCTCCTGCTCGGCCTCGCGGCGGGCGTGGTCAGCGTGATCTACATCCGGATGCTGATCCGGGCGGGTACGTTGTTCCGGCACCTTCGCATCCCGCGCTGGACGAAACCCGCGATCGGGGGCGCGGTGGTCGGGGTCGTCGCGCTCGCGCTGCCGGAGGCGCGGGGCGTCGGCTACGACACGGTCACGCTCATCCTGCGCGGCTCGCTGGCGGGCGCCGGGATCCTCCTCGCGCTCGTCGCCGGGAAGCTCCTCGTCACGCCCACGAGCATCGGGTCGGGATTCCTCGGAGGCGTGTTCGCCCCGGCACTCTTCCTCGGCGCCGCGCTGGGCGGAGCCTTCGGCTACGCGGCCTCCTCGGCGCTCCCCGCGCTCGGGCTCGAGGCGCCGGCGTTCGCGATGGTCGGCATGGCCGCGGTCCTCGCGGGCGCGGTCCGCTGCCCGCTCACGGCGACGCTCCTCCTCTTCGAGATGACCAACGACTACCGGATCATCCTTCCGGTGCTGCTCGCCGTCGTCGTGAGCCAGGGCGTGAGCCGCCGCCTGCAGCACGAGTCCGTGTACACGGCCCAGCTTGCCGCGAAGGGCATCCGGCTGGAGCGCGGCCGCGACGTCGACGTCCTCGAGGGGATCACGGTGGCGGAGGTGATGAGGACGGAGTTCCAGCTCCTCCGGGAGACCGATGGCCTCCGGACCGCGTCCGAGACGCTGCGGAGGATCCACCGCAACGGCCTTCCCGTGGTCGACGCGAAGGGCGACCTCTTCGGCATCCTGACGGTCGGCGACATCGAGCGCGCGCGCGCGGCCGGCGCGCCGGACGAGAGCCCCCTCAGCGCGCACTGCACGCGGGAGGTGCTCGTCGCGCACCCGGAGGAGCCGATCGGCGAGGCGCTCAGGCGCATGGCGCCGGGCGAGGTCGGGCGGCTTCCGGTCGTGCGGAGCGACGAGCCGCGCAAGGTGGTCGGCCTGCTCCGGCGGAGCGACCTCATCCGGGCCTACGACGCCGCGCTCGCGCGCCGCGCGGCCACGCGCCAGCGGGCGGCGCAGACGCGCATCGGCATCCTGGGCGGCATCGACATCGAGGAGGCGCGGCTCGAGGCCGGCGCCCCCGCCGCGGGCCGATTGCTCCGCGAGCTGGAGTGGCCCCCGCAGTGCGTCGTCGCGACGATCCGCCGCCACCACCGCCTGGTCATCCCGCGCGGCGACACCCGCCTCGAGGCGGGCGACCTCCTGCTTCTCGTCGGCGACCCGAAGGCCCGCGAGGCGGCCCGCCGCCTGTGTCGCGCGCCGTCGGGCCCGGCCGGCGCGTAAGGGCCCAAGATCCGGAACGGGACAGGTCGGCGAACAGGCTACTTCCGCGCGATCGTCATGCTCATGCGGCGACCCTCCATCATCGGGGGCCGCTCGACCTTCGCCACGTCCTCGAGCATCGCGACGATGCGCTTCAGCACGTCGGTGCCGAGGTCCTGGCGGGACAGCTCTCGCCCGCGGAAGAGAACGGTGAACATGACCTTGTCGCCGTCCTCGATGAACTCGCGCGCGCGCTTCGCCTTCGTGAGGAGGTCGCCCTCCTCGGTCTTCGGGCGCATGCGCAGCTCCTTCATCTGCGAGCCGCCCTTCTTCCTGCCGCGCGTCTTCTTCTTCTCCTCGTACTTGTACTTGCCGAAGTCGAGGATGCGGCAGACGGGCGGCCTCGCGTCGGCGGCCACCTCGACGAGGTCGAGGCCCATGTCCTGCGCCATGCGGAGCGCCTCGTCGCGGGGGAAGACTCCGATCTGGTTCCCCTCGTGGGAGATCACGCGGACCTCGCGTGCGCGGATCCGCTCATTGACGCGCGGCCCGATGTCGCGCGTGCTCTTGGCTTGGTGCGGGCGTCGCGGAATGTTCCTCTTCCTCCTAAAGGTCAAGGGCACGCGAGGCGTGCCGCTTGCGGATGTCCTCGATGACCTGGCCCGCCGGGAGCGCGCCCCGGTCCTCGCCCTCGCGCGGGCGGACCGAGAGCGTGCCCGCGGCGGCCTCGCGCTCCCCCACCACGAGCAGGTAGGGGATCTTCCTGCCGATCCCGTCGCGGATCTTCGCGCCGATCTTCTCGTTCCTCTCGTCCACGTCCACGCGCAGGCCCGCCGCGCGCATCCGCGCGGCCACGTCCCTCGCGTAGGGGAGCGTCTTGTCGGTGACGGGCAGCAGCAGCGCCTGGGTGGGCGCGAGCCAGACGGGGAACTTCCCGCCGTAGTGCTCGACGAGCACGCCGATCATGCGGTCGAGCGAGCCCAGGATCGCGCGGTGGATCATCACCGGCCGGTGGCGGCCGCTGTCGCTGCCCACGTACTCGAGGTCGAAGCGCTCGGGCATCTGGAAATCGAGCTGGATCGTGCCGCACTGCCACTTCCGGCCGAGGCTGTCGGTGAGGTCGAAGTCGAGCTTCGGGCCGTAGAAGTTGCCCTCCTGCGGCGCCTCCCGGTAGCTCTTGCCCCAGTTCCTGAGCGCGCCGGCGAGCGCGCCCTCCGCTTTGTCCCAGATCTCGTCCGAGCCCATGCGGTCCGGAGGCCGGGTCGAGAGCTTGATCTCGGGCACGCCGAAGCCGAGCACCTTGTACACCTTCTCGAGCATGTCGAGGCAGTCGATCACCTCGGCCTCGATCTGGTCCGGCGTGCAGTAGACGTGGGCGTCGTCCTGCACGAACCCGCGCACGCGGAAGAGCCCGTGGAGCACGCCCGACAGCTCGTAGCGGTGCACCATGCCGAACTCCGCCAGCCGGAGCGGCAGCTCCTTGTACGAGCGCATCGCGGTCCTGTAGACGATGCAGGCGCCCGGGCAGTTCATGGGCTTCACGGCAAAGGAGCGCTCCTCCTTCTCCACGAAGTACATGTTGTCGCGGTAGTGGTCGTAGTGCCCCGAGCGGTGCCACAGCTCGTCGGTCAGCACGAGCGGCGTCTTGATCTCGCGGTAGCCGCGCGCCATGAGCTCCTCGCGCACGAGGTTCTCGAGCTCCCGCCAGAGGACGACGCCGCCGGCGTGCCAGAACGGGAACCCGGGCGCCTCCTCGTGGAAGGAGAAGAGGTCGAGTTCCGATCCGAGCTTCCTGTGGTCGCGCTTTTTCGCCTCCTCGACGAGATCCAGGTGCCGCTTCAGCTCCGCCTCGGACGGGAACG
Source organism: Planctomycetota bacterium (assembly GCA_036273915.1). GTDB lineage: Bacteria > Planctomycetota > PLA2 > PLA2 > PLA2 > PLA2. Next base: position 7,046 of record DASUGR010000160.1, read on the forward strand.
CGGTCCCGTGGATGCGCTGCATGGCGATCCCGCTCGCGTCGCCACGCCAGTAGGCGCCCGACGCGGAGAGGATCTTGAACGCCGGAATCGCGCCGAACGACGCCACGTGCGGCCCGCGGCACATGTCGCTGAACTTGTCCCCGTTCACGTAGAACGAGATCACGTCGCCCTTGAGCTTCAGCTCCTCGAGGTACTCCGCCTTGAGCCTGTAGCCGAGGCGGCGGAGTTCCTTCGCGGCGCCGTCCGGGTCCATCTCCTTCCGCTCGAACGGGAGGCCCTGCGCCGCGAGCTCGCGCATCCTCGCCTCGATCCGTCCCAAGTCGTCGGGGGTGAAGGGCTCCTTCACGACGAAGTCGTAGTAGAAGCCTTCCGCGGTCGGCGGGCCGAAGCCCAGCTGCGCGTCGGGGAAGAGCTCCTTCACGGCGGCGGCGCAGAGGTGCGCGGCCGAGTGGCGGATGAGGAGGATCGCGTCGGGCGACCCCTTGGTGATGATCCGGATGTTGCCGTCGCCGAGGATCCGCTGCTCCATGGCGCAGAGCTCGCCGTTCCAGAAGCAGCCGACCGCGTCCTTCGCCAGTCGCGGGCCGATCTTCCGCGCGACGTCGGCGCAGGTGCTGTTCAGGGGGACCTCGAGGGCCTTGCCGTCCGGCAACGTGACGCGGGCAACGGTCATCGAGTCGGGATCCGCATGAACGCCCCGGATGATACCACCCCGGCAGTGGGGAAGAAGGGGGGGCGCGGGGGGGAGGAGGGCATCCGCTACGGCTTCCGGATCTCGATCCCGAGCTCTGCCAGCTGCTCCGGGTCCACGGTGGCGGGGGAATCGGCCATCAGGTCGACGGCCTTTGCGGTCTTCGGGAAGGCGATCACCTCGCGGATCGAGGTGGCGCCGGTCAGGAGCATCGCGAGCCGGTCGAGGCCCCAGGCGAAGCCGCCGTGCGGCGGCGCCCCGTAGGTGAGCGCCTCGAAGAGGAACCCGAACCGGTGCCCGATCTCCTCCTCGGCGAGGCCGAGCACCTTGAAGACCTCCATCTGGACGTCGCGGCGGTGAATACGGATGGAGCCGCTCCCGAGCTCGACGCCGTCGAGGACCGCGTCGTAGGCCTGGCAGCGGACCCGGCCCGGGTCCTTCGACAGGAACGCGAGGTCGTTCGCCTTGGGCGACGTGAACGGGTGGCGGGTGCAGACCCAGCTCCCCTCCTTCTCGCCGGGCTCGAAGAGGGGGAAGTCGGTGACGAGGAGCGCCACGTGCTTGTCGGCGGGGATGAGCCCGTTCGCCTGCGCGACGTGGTTGCGCACGGCGCCGAGGCTCTTCGCCACGACGACGGGGTCCTTGTCCGCGACGAAGAGGAGGAGGTCGCCCTCCTTCGCCTGGAACACGTCGGGGAGCGTGGCGCCGGGAAAGAACTTCGCCACCGGGCCGCCGTGGCCCCCGGAGCCCCCCACCTTCATCCAGGCGAGCCCCTTCGCCCCGAACTCGGCGGCGACCGGCTGAAGGGCCTCGATCTCGGCACGTGACATCGCCCCGCCCCGCGGGACGGAGAGGCCGCGCACGCATCCCGCGCGGAACACGTTGAACTGGCTCTCCCTGCCGATCGCCGTGACGTCTCTGATCTCGAGGCCGAAGCGCAGGTCGGGCTTGTCGCTCCCGAAGCGGAGCATCGCGTCGTCGTAGGTGAGCCGCGGGATCGGCCGCTCGATCCGGATCGGCTCGCGCGCCGCCTCCGCGAGCAGGCGCACGATCAGCTCCTCCTGGATCTCGAGGATCTCCTCCTCGCCCACGAACGCCATCTCGACGTCGAGCTGCGTGAACTCGGGCTGCCGGTGCGCGCGGAGGTCCTCGTCGCGGAAGCAGCGCGCGATCTGGTAGTAGCGGTCGAACCCCGCGCACATGAGGATCTGCTTGTAGACCTGCGGCGACTGCGGGAGCGCGTAGAACTTCCCGTGCTGGAGGCGGCTCGGCACGAGGTAGTCGCGCGCGCCCTCGGGCGTCGGCTTCGCGAGCACCGGCGTCTCGATCTCCGCGAACTGGCGCTCCTCGAGGTACGCGCGGATGACCTGGTTCATCCGGTGGCGGAGGAGCAGATGGCTCTGCATCTCGGGGCGTCGGAGGTCGAGCGGCCGGTGCTCGAGGCGGATCTCGTCGGAGACCTCGCCGCCGCCGATCTCGAACGGCGGGGTCGGGGACTCGGAGAGGACGCGGATGGAGCGCGCCGAAACCTCGACGTCACCGGTCGGGAGCTTGCTGTTCCGCGCCTCCTTGGGCCGTGCGCGCACGTCGCCCTCGACCTGCACGACGAACTCCGGCCGGACCCTCGCCGCGGCGGCCAAGGCCTGCGCGTTCTCCGCCTCGCTCACGCGGACCTGGGTGAACCCGTAGCGGTCGCGGAGGTCGAGGAAGACGAGCCCGCCCTGGTCGCGGCGGCGGTGCACCCACCCGGCGAGCGTGACGCTCTGCCCGGCGTGGGAGGCGCGAAGCTCCCCGCAGGTGTGGGTGCGGTAGGCGGTCTTCAACATGGCTTTCAACCGGCGGCCCCGGGGCGGGTTCGCCGGAAGCGCGGCAGCGTACCCCCGGCAGCGGACGCCCGCAAATCGGCGGCCGGCGGCGGGTATCGTCGGGCGATGCGGCGCGTGCTGGTGGTCGGCTCGGGGGGCGCCGGCAAGACCATGTTCGCAACGAGGCTCGGCGAGCGGACCGGGCTCCCCGTGATCCACCTCGACGCGGCGTACTGGCGGCCCGGCTGGGTCGAGCCGCCGGCGGACGAGTGGAGAAGGACCGTCGAGGGGTTGCTCGCACGGGATGCGTGGATCATGGACGGCAACTTCTGCGCGACGCTCGAGATGCGCCTCGCCGCGTGCGACACGGCGATCTTCCTCGACCGCTCGCGGTGGGTCTGCCTGTGGCGCGTGGGGCGACGGGTCCTCAGGTTCCACGGGCGAACCCGGCCCGACATGGGCCCCGGCTGCGCGGAGTCCATCGACTGGGAGTTCCTCCGCTGGATCTGGCGCTATCCGCTCGACAGCCGTCCGCAGGTCCTCGCCCGCCTCATCGCCGCGGGTCCCGGAAAGCGGATCGTGCGCTTGCGGTCGGAGCGCGAGGTCGGCGCCTTCCTGCGGCGAGCGTCTTCCACCCCCCGCCCGGCGCCGTAGCACCGTGACCGCGACGCCAGCAGCGGCCAACCGAACGTGTGCTATCGTGAACCATGCATAGGTGCCCTGCATGGGCGCCGGAGGTGCTCCCATGGCCCGACCCGCGCGAGACATCGAATCCAAGGCGCTGAAGCTGCCGCTTCGCGAGCGCGCGCGCCTCGCCGAGCGCCTCCTATCGAGCCTGGACGAGGAGACGGACGCGGATGTCGAGACGGAGTGGGTCCGGGAGGCCGAGCGCCGCCTCGACGAACTGAAGAGCGGCAAGGCGAAGGGGAGGTCTGCCGCAGGGGTCTTCCGGAGGGTTCGGGCGGCGCTGCGGTGAAGGCCGTCGTCTTCCATGAGGAGGCGGAGGAGGACCTGGGGAGGCCGCGAAGTTCTATGCGTCCCGCCGCGAGGGCCTTGGCGAGGAGTTCGTCGCGGAAGTCCGCCACGCAACAAGCGTCCTCCAAGCACATCCGCAGCTGGGACACGCTGTCTCTCGAAGGGTCCGTCGCCTTCTGACCCGACGATTCCCGTACGCGATCATCTACAGGGCCGAGGCGGACCGCATCTTCATCCTCGCGCTGGCACACCTGAGACGGCGGCCCGGGTACTGGCGCGGGCGGAGGTAGCGCAGCAGCGGGTGGACATGCGGCCCCCGGTGCCCGGTCAATCCCCCGACACCGCCTCCACCCGCTGGAGCACGAAGGGCGCGTTGACCGTCACCCGGCCGCGCTCCTCCGGCGCGTCGAAGGACACCGCCTCGAGCAGCCGCTCGAGCACCATGTGCAGCCGGCGGGCGCCGATGTCGCTCTTCTCGGTGTTGAGCCGCTGCGCGAGCGCCGCGATCTCCTCAACCCCGTCTGGCGTGAACTGGAGGTCCACGCCGTCCACCGCGAGCATCGCCGCGTATTGCTTCACGAGCGAGTTCTCGGGTTCCGTGAGGATCCTCGCGAAGTCGTCCGCCTTGAGCGGGTCGAGCGTCACGCGCAGCGGGAAGCGGCCCTGCAGCTCCGGGATCAGGTCCTCCGGCCGCGCGTTGTGGAACGCGCCGGCGCCGATGAAGAGCACGTGGTTCGTCCGCACGGGCCCGTAGCGCGTCTGGACCGTGCACCCCTCGACGAGCGGCAGGAGGTCGCGCTGCACGCCCCCGCGCGACACGTCGGGGCCGTGCGTGGTCGCCGCGCCGACGATCTTGTCCATCTCGTCGAGGAAGACGATCCCGGACTCCTCGACGCGGCGGATCGCCTCTGCCGTCACCGCCTCCTTGTCCAGCAGGCGCTCCGCCTCGCGGGTCTCGAGCGCCTCGCGGGCGCGCGCGACCGGCATCGTCCGCTGCACCATCCGCGGCGGCGCGACCCGGTCGAGGAACGCCTCCATGTCGATGCCCATCTGCTCGACGCCCATCGCGCCGTAGACGTCCATCGACCCGGCGCTCCGTCCCTCGATCGCGAGCGTGATCCGCTCCTTGTCGAAATCGCCCCCGCGGAGCCGCCCGCGGAGCTGCTCGCGCTGCCGGCGCCGCTCCGCGCGCTCCGCGTCGTCCGCGGTGAACGGCGGCTCGCCCTGGAGGAGGTCGAGAAGCCGCTCCTCCGCGAGCTCCTTCGCCTTCTCGCGGACCTTCGCCTCCTCCTCCGCCTTCACGAGCGCGACGCCGATCTCCACGAGGTCGCGCGCGATCGTGTCCACGTCGCGGCCGAAGTAGCCGACCTCGGTGTACTTCGTCGCCTCGACCTTCAGGAACGGCGCCCGGATGAGCGAGGCCATCCTGCGCGCGATCTCGGTCTTCCCGACGCCCGTGGGCCCCGCGAGGATGATGTTCTTCGGGAGGATGTCCTGCCGGAGACCCTCGTCGAGGCGCTGGCGGCGGATGCGGTTCCGGATCGCGATCGCGATCGCGCGCTTCGCTTCGCTCTGGCCGATGATGAAACGGTCGAGGTGAGAAACGACCTGGCGCGGCGTCAAATCTTCCACGCGAGAGAGCGTATCAGAGCCCTTGCGGGGCAAGCGGAGGGGTCCCGGGGGCCCGCTATTCCGAAGTCGTCTTCTCCGCGGACGTCGTGACGAGCTCCTGGTGCTTCGCCTGCTCCGCGCGGAGCCGCTCCTCGAGCTCGGCCACGGCCTTCTTCTCGGCCTCGAGCTCCGCCTGGAGCTTCGCCGCCTCGGCCTTCGCGTCGGCGAGCGCCTTCGTGAGCCCCTCGCGCCGCTCTCCCGAGACCTTCACGTCCCGCCCGAGCCGCACGGTCTCCCCGCGCACCAGGTCGTACTCCGTATAGAGCCGGTCGCGCTCGCGCTGGAGGGCCAGGAGCTCGTTCGAGAGCTGGTCGGCCTTGCGCTTCTCCTGCGCGTAGCGCTCCTGAAGGTCCTCGGCCCGGATCTTCTCGTTCTCCGCCCGGAACTGGAGCTTCTCCCGCTCGAGCAGGTTCAGCTGGTTCCGGTGTGCGCATGCCGCAAGAAGGCACAAGACGAGCACCCCCGCCCGACCCATGAGCGACATTATGCCGGGGAATCGCATCGGGAACCGCCCCCAAAGGGGCCATCTCCTGTATCGGCCGGTTCGTTGCCATTCCGCTGGCGGAAGGTGACAATCCGTAGCTTCATGGAACGCACCCTCCTGCTCATCAAGCCCGACGGCCTCCAGCGCGGCCTCGCCGGCCGGATCCTCGGCCGGTTCGAGGACAAGGGCCTCCAGATCCTCGCTCTCAAAGTGATGCGGATGACCCCCGAGCTGGCCGGCCGCCATTACGCCGCCCACACGCAAAAGCCCTTCTACAAGGGGCTCGTGGCCTACATGACCTCGTCGCCGCTCGTCGCGGCGGTTCTCGAGGGCCCGCGCGCGGTGGAGACGACCCGCCGGCTGATGGGCGCGACGTTCGGGTGGAAGGCGGAGCCCGGCACGATCCGCGGCGACTTCTCGAACTCGACGTCCCTTAACCTCGTCCACGGCTCGGACTCGCCCGAGTCGGCGGAGAAGGAGATCGCCCTCTTCTTCAAGCCGGAGGAGATCGCCGCCTACGAGCGGACCTCCGACCGCTGGCTCATCAGCGAGGACGACTAGCGGGCGATCCAAGGGGGGGTGCGGGGGCGTGCGGATCCCGCTCCGTGACCTCAAGCGCGCCGTGGAGGAGCTGAAGGCGCTCCGCGGCAGGTCCATCGACAACGTCTACCAGTGCGGACCGCGCACGTTCCTGCTGCGGCTGAAGCCGGAGACGCTGCTCTTGGACCTCGCGCCCAACCGCGCGCGCGTGCTCTTGACCGACGCGCCGCCCGCCGTCCCCGAGAAGCCCCCCGTCTTCGGGTCGATCCTCCGCTCCGCGCTCCGCGGCGGCCGGATCGAGGAGATCGCGCTCCTCGGCGAGGACCGAGTCGTCGCGATCGACGTCTCTTGCGACGGGAGGAAGCGGCTCGTGGTCGAGGCGTTCGCCCGCCACGGCAACCTGCTCCTCCTCGACGCGGACGGGACGGTGGTGCGCGTGCTCGACGGCGACGCCGCCCGCCACCGCGGCACCCCCGTCGGCGCGACCTACGGCCCCCCAGCCCCCCCGAAGATCCCCGCCGAGGAGTCGCTCCTCCCGGGCGACCTCCCCGATGAGCCGTTCGCCGCGAACCTCGCGCTGGACCGCCTCGCCCGCGCGGAGGTCGGGAAGGCCAAGGAGGAGGTCCTTGAGAAGGCCGGCGAGAAGGCGGTCGAGCGGCTCCGGAAGGCCATCGGCGCGGTGGAAAGGGACCTCCGGGAGATCCCCGACCCCGCGACCCTGAGGAAGCAGGGGGAGGCCCTCGTCTCGGGCTACGGCGACCTCCGGCAGGGCATGAAGGCCTTCGAGGGCGTCCCGCTGGACCCGCGCCTGACGCCGCAGGAGAACGTGGACCGCGCCTTCGAGGCCGCTCGGAAGGCGGAACGGGCGCGCCCGGCCCTCGAGGAGCGGCTCCTTGAGCTCAAGGGGCTCCTCGCACGCGCGGAGGCCGGGGAGGCGCTCCCGGAGGTCTTGCCGGTGAGCCGGAAGGGCAGGCCCCCGGAGCCCAGAAAGCCCTATAAGGTCTTCCGGAGCGCCGACGGGCGCCGGATCCTCGTCGGCAAGGGGGGGAAGGACAACGACGAGACGACCCTCAAGGTGGCAGGGTCGAACGACCTCTTCCTCCATACCCGGGGGTGCCCGGGGGCGCATGTGATCGTGCCCCTGGACCGGGGGGAGGAGGTCCCGGAGCAGACGCTCCTCGACGCCGCCACGCTGGCGCTCCACTACTCGAAGATGCGGACGGCCGCGGCGGCCGAGATCACCTACACCCCCCGGAGGAACGTCAGCAAGCCCAAGGGGGCGAAGCCGGGGCTCGTCCAGGTGACCCATGAGAAGGTCCTCAGGCTCCGCCGGGAGCCTGAACGGCTGGCCCGGCTGCTCATGAGCGCGGAATGAGGGGGGGGTCCGGGGGCGCCGCGGCGAGTGACGCGGTCGTGACAGGCTCCCTGCATCCTTCCGGGATGCGCCGTTGGCCCCTTGCCCTCCTGCCGGTCGTGGCCGCCTGCCACGGCCTTTTCGGCGACCGGACGGACGCGGGCGACCAGGAGATCGCGAGCTTCGCGGAGGCGAGGCAGCGCGCGGCCACGTTCTACGACGGCGGCGACTACATCCGGGCGGCGGCCCAGTACCAGGAGGCGCTGAAGATCCGCCCGGACCACTTCATGTGCCGTCTCGGGCTCGGCTACAGCCTCATGTTCGCGAACCAGCCCTCCACGCTCGTCGACGCCGAGAAGGAGTTCAACGGGATCGGCGAGCGGAACGACCCGAAGGAGGAGGTGAAGCGGGTCTACGGCCTCGGCCTCACGTACCGGACGCTCGGCGCGCACTACCAGCGGCGCGCCCGCCTGCGGGAGGGCAAGGGCCAGGTCAAGGGGGCCACCGAGGACCTGGCGCTCTCGAGGGAGTACGCGACGAAGGGTATCGCGCAGCTGAACAGGGTCATGGAGATCGACCTGATCCTCACGCAGGCGCAGGAGGCGGAGGCGAAGCGGCGCAACCAGGATCCCGCCTCCCTCGCCCCCTACCGCGTGAGCGCCTCCCTGACCCCGGACGCGCACATCGGGATCGCGCACTGCGAGATCCTCCTGATCGACCCGAGCCAGCCGGACGAGATGGAGGGCCACGTGCAGCGCGCCCGCGAGCACCTCCAGAAGTACTCCGAGATCGCCGCCAACGCGCGCAAGTTCTGGGAGCTGCAGCGGGAGGCGCTCCTCGTCATCGACCCGCTGAAGGAGCAGCAGCAGGAGATCACGAACGACGAGGGGCTGAAGAAGCGGTACGAGGAGAACATCGCGAACACGATCAAGAAGGAGATCGCCGTGCGCCGGGCGCTCTTCGAGACGCTCATCTACGTGAACCGCTTCCCCGAGTCGATCGAGGAGGCGAACGCGATCCTCAACCTCGACCCGACGCTCGACGAGGTCGTGTACGAGCGGGCGCGCGCCTACCTCTTCCTGAAGCCACCGAACCGCCGCGCGGCGCTCAAGGACCTGAAGGAGTACCGCTCGCGGCTCCCGGTCGGCGAGCTCACGGACGAGATGGTCCAGGTGAACCGCGCGATCAAGCAGCTCGAGAAGGCCATCGCGGACGAGCCGCCGCCCGGCGCCCCCACCGCTCCCCCGGCGAGCAAGGGGTAGGGAACCCCCTCACCTCTCCGCGACGTTGTTCGACGGGATCGGATCGAGGTAGAGCCGTTCCGGGTCGACCTCCACCCTCACCGGGCTCGAGGCGCCCTTCCAGGAGAGCTCCCCGCCGCCGCGGCCGAGGAGCACATCCGCCGTCTCCGCGCCCGCAGCGGTCTCGACCCGCACCGGCACGCGGCCCCCCGGCCAGAGCGGGTCGTCGCAGAGCACCCGCGCGCGCACGGCCCTCGCCTCGAACCTGACCTCCTCGAGCCGGAGGTCGGGAAGCCGCGTCGTGCCCGCGTAGTACGCGGCGATCTCCGCGCCCCCCGTCCTCGAGAGGACGTCCTTCGCGTCGACGATGCCCCCCGGACCCCCCTCGATCATCCTGCGGAGCCCGCCCGCAAAGGCGTCGCCGTTCGCGAGCAGCCGGAGAACGAGCGCGCCGCGGCAGTACGGGATCCTCGGGTCGTCCACGTACGTCGCGTCGAGGAGCGTCGTCTCGTTCGCGAAGAGCACGCGGTCCTCCGTCCGGAGGTCCGCGCCGGAGACGTAGCGGGCGAAGCGGTCGCGCCAGAGGCGCTCCCTCGCTTCCGCGCCGAGGATCTCGCCCGCCACCTCGATGCCCCCCCACTCGGCGAGCCCCTCCCGGAGCCACGTGCCGCCGCGCCCGATCACGGGCGTCTTCAGCCGGTAGCCGAACCAGCGGTGCGCGCACTCGTGCGCGAGGTGCGCGATCCAGCGCTCGCGTTCCGCGGGCTCGAGCGACTCCGCGGGCCGCGCCTTCACGACCGCGAAGCTGCCGCCGCAGTAGGAGGGCACGTTCGCCTCGGGCGCGACGACCAGGCGGAACGGCGCCGGCCCTGGCGGGCCGAACCTCGCCTCGAACGCGCGCAGCACGGCGGCGAGGTCGCGCGTGATCGCCTCGCCGCCGCGAAACGCCTCCGCGGCCGGAAGCCAGACCTCGCACCCGTTGCCGTTGACGCGCGCGAGGTCCGCGACGAAGAGCGGCACGATCTGCTCCGCGTCGCTCTCGAAGAGCCACCCGTCGTCGGTTCGCGTCGCGGTGCCGGGCGCGAACGCGGCGACGTCGGTGTGCACGCGCACGCGCGACGCGAAGATCTCGTCCGCCATCGTGGGCAACCAGAAGCCGGAGAGGTGCGTCTCGACGTCCCCGGGCCCGGCGCGGTACCAGCCGCCGGGCGGCGGATGCCAGCGGTAGCGGAGCCGGAGCGTCACCTCGGCGCCCGCGGCCGGCGGCGGATCCGGCTCGACCTCGAGGATCATCGGGATCCGCTCCCTCGGGATGCCGGCGAAATCGAGGAGCCCCTCGAGACCGAAGGCGCCGAGCTTCGATGGGACCTGCTTGTCGCCTTGGGTCACGACGAGGTCCACGACCGCGCCCGAGAGGAGGAACCGGAGGGGTCCCGGGGAACCGACGACGAGGCGCAGCGTGCAGTCGATCTCGAGTCCGCGCCCGGTCGGCCGCGCGTCCACGTCGCAAGAGAGGAGATCGTAGGTGTGGAGCCGGTCCACGGCCCACTGGCCCGCGGAAACCGGCCAGCCGTCGAGGATCAGGAGCAGGAGGAGCCGCATCGGAAAGTGGCCGCCGAGCCGCGTTATACAATGGACGTGCGGAACATGGCGCGATCCCTCGCGATCCTCCTCGTGCTGGCCGCCGCGGCCGGCGCCGCGGACGAGATGACGCTCGTCCTCAAGGACGGCAACAAGCGCACGGTGACCCCCCTCTCCTTCGACGACACGGGGCTCGCCGCGAAGTACGGGGCCGACGAGGTGCGCTACCCGTGGACGGACCTCGCGCCGGACTCCGCCTATGCCGCGCGCAAGGCGCTCACGCCGTACAACGACGGCGCGGGGATCCTCGACCTCTCCCGCTTCGCCCGGCGCCTCCAGCTCTACCCCGAGGCGGTCGAGCAGCTGGAGATCGCGCTGGCGCTCGGCGGCCTCGACGAGGCGGCGTTCGAGAAGGAGCGGAAGGAGCTCGCTCTTGAGGAGATCGACTTCCTCACCGCGACGATCGACAACCTGCTCGAGACCGACGCGGAGCCGGAGCGGTGCCTCTCCGCCATCAAGCGGCTGCGCGAGCGTTACCCGGACGACGAGGCGAACAAGAACTACGAGCCGCACGTGAAGGACCTGGTGCAGGCGATCGCCGAGGAGAAGCAGGCCGGCGAGGACGCCGCGGCCAAGAAGGCCGACGACAAGGCCCTCGTGAAGCTCCAGGAGGCGGTCGGCAAGGAACAGGCGAGGAAGGAGCAGGCGCTCGCCAGCGCCGCCGCGCTGCTGAAGGAGTCGGAGCCCGCGATCGAGCTGCGGCAGGTCTCGCGCGTGAAGCGGAAGCTGCTCGAGCCGCAGGGCGCCGAGAAACAGCTGAAGAACGCGCGCAAGTACCTGAGGAACATCGCGAAGCTCGATCCGCAGAGCCTGGTCGTGCCGCGCGAGGACCTGAAGAAGGAGTACGCGGCGATCGAGAAGGACCTGGTCGAGTGCTACCTGAGGGTCGCGCGGATCCTCATGCAGGAGCGCGCCTACAAGGGCGCCGTCGAGTACGTCCGGAAGATCCTCCTCTACGACCCGATCCACGAGGAGGCGCTGGAGATGGTGGACGAGATCCGGAAGAACCGGATCGCCTTCCGGCTCTCCGACATGACGAACGCCCATCCCCACGTCTCCGGCGGGTAGGGGAGGGGCGCGTCTTTGCGTCCATCCGGGCGCCCGAGACGCTACGATGACGCGCATGCGGAGGGCCCTTCTCCTCGCCATCGCCGCGTGCGCCGCGGCCGACACCCCCGAGATCCGGCTCCCCGAGGCTTCCGCGGCGCGGCCGCCCCTCGAGGGCGCCGCGGCCGTCGCCCTCACGGCCGACGGCCTGATCCTCGTCGAGCAGGACGGCAAACCCGAGTCGGTCTCGGTGGAAAAGCTCGGCGTCTGGCTCTGCGCGCGCATCGAGGCGTTCGAGAAGAAGCCGAAGGGCTCCGTGCAGCCGGCAGGCCCGGGACAGACGGGGACCGCAACCAAGATGCCCGCCCTCGTCCGCGCGGACGAGAACGCGCCGTGGCTGCACGTGCAGCGCGTGCTCGAGGCGTGCCGCGAGGCGGGGATCGCCCGCATCGCGTTCGGGGTGAAGGGGGCGCGGGGGGAGGAGGGGCGCCTCGGCCCGGAGGAGCCCTCGCCCGCGTGGGATGAGCAGGGCGGGGCAAAGCTCACCGTGGTGATCGCGGTCACGAGGGAGGATACGGCAGTCTGGGGGCCCGCGCAGACGGGCATCCGGACCCCCGCCGAGTTGACCTACCGCATGGGCGGCATCGCGTCGACCCGCATCGACGCGGTGCGCCGCTACCTCCGGGACGCCGGGCAGACCGCCGCGGAGGGCGGCAGCGTCATCCGGCCCTCGATCGAGCCCGAAGCGAAGGTCCCGTGGGGCGCCGTGGTCTCCGTGCTCAACGAGTACCACCGCGCGGGGCTCACCGACGCACGGATCCGTTTCCTCGAGCAGCCGGCCACGGACGACGAGCGCCGCGCTTCGCGGCTCGCCTACCCCTCCTCGTCCAGGTAGCCCTCGACGAGCAGGTCTCCGCCGAAGCGGTGGTACCGGGGATCGAGGATCTGCGGCGCGGTTGCCATCCGCGGCCTTCCCTTCCCGCCGACGGCCTCCACGGCCCCGGAGCCCCCCACGATCCGCGGCGCGAGAAACACCGCGACCTGGTCGACGAGCCCGCGATCGAAGAGGCCGCCGAGGATCGCCGCGCCGCCCTCGACGAGGAGCCTGCCGACGCCCCTCCGCGAGAGCTCCCGGAGCGCGCGGCCGAGGTCGACCCGTCCCCGCGCCCCGCAGACCACCGCCTCGGTCCCGCGCGGCGCGCGGAACCCCTCCGGGACGAGCAGCAGCGCGCCCTTCCCGAGGACGCGCGCGCGCCGCGGCAGCGGGCGCCTGCCGCACACGACCACGCGCAGGGGCTGGCGCCCCTTCGCACGGTTGGTGAGCGCGGGGTCGTCCGCGCGCACGGTGGCCGCGCCGACGAGGATCGCGTCCGCGTGCGCGCGGAGGTTCTCGTGCGCCCAATGGCGCGCGGACTCCGACGTCACCCACCTCGCGTCCCCGCCCCGCGCCGCGATCCGGCCGTCGAGCGTCATCGCCCACTTCGCGATCACCCACGGCCGCTTCCGCGGCAGGTGCCGGAGGTAGCGCGCGAGCGGCGCCGGCGGGAGCGTCACGCGGCGCACGCGGACGCCTCCCTCGACGAGGCGCCTCGGCCCCTTGCCCGCGGTGCGCGGATTCGGGTCGCCGTGCGCGTACACGACCTCCCTCACGCCGGCGCGCAGCAGCGCGTCCGCGCACGGCGGGGTCTTGCCGTGGTGCGCGCAGGGCTCGAGCGTCACGTACGCGACCGCGCCCTTCGCCTTCGGCCCGGCCTGGCGGAGCGCCGCCACCTCCGCGTGCGGCCCGCCCCAGTGCGCGTGCCATCCCTCCCCTACGACCCCTCCCTTCGCGACGAGGACGCAGCCGACCGGCGGATTGGGCTCGACGCGGTAGCGACCGCGTTCCGCAAGCTCGGTCGCGCGGTCGAGGTACTCCCTAGCCGGCGATCTCGCCACGGAGGCTGACCGGGCTCGCGCCCGTGATCCTCACGTCGACAAGCTGCCCGAAGAGGTCCGCGCCGCCCCGGAAGTGCACGATGAAGTTGCCGCGCGTGCGGCCCGTGAGGACCTCCGGGTCCTTCTTCGACGGCCCCTCGACGAGCACTTCGTACGTCCGGCCGAGCATCGCGTCGTGCTTCGCTTTCGCCACGGCCTCCTGCGCCTTCAGCAGCCGGAGGTTGCGCGCGGCCTTGGCCGCCTCGGGCACGTCGTCCTCGAACCGCTCCGCCGACGGCGTGCCGGGGCGCGGGGAGTAGCGGAAGACGAAGCTCTGCTGGAACCCCACCTCGCGGACGAGCGAGAGGCTCTCCTCGAAGTCCTCCTCCGTCTCGCCCGGGAACCCGACGATGAAGTCGGCCGCGACCTCGCCGTCCGGGCTCCTGCGGCGGAACTCGCCGACGATCTCGAGGTAGCGCTCGCGCGTGTAGCCGCGCGCCATCCGCTTGAGCACGCGGTTCGACCCGCTCTGCGGCGGGATGTGGAGCGCGCCGCAGAGCTTCGGCAGGCTCGCCATGTCGTCGAAGAGCTCGGGCGCCATGTCCGCGGGGTGCGACGTGACGAACCGGAGCCGCTTCAGCCCCCCTACCGCGTGGCACGCGTGCAGCAGGCGGTGGAGGTCCTCGCCGTCGGGCCGGTCCTTTCCGTACGAGTCGATGTTCTGGCCGAGCAGCGTCACCTCGACGACGCCGTCGGCGACGAGCGCCTCCACCTCGGCGACGAGCTCCGCCATCGGGCGGCCCTTCTCGCGCCCGCGCGTCGCGGGGACGATGCAGAACGTGCAGCGGTGGTCGCAGCCGCGCGACACGGCGACGTACGCGCGGTACGGGTCCGTGCGAACGGAGACGTCGCGGGCGGGCGGCGGCCGGTCGTGGCCGACGGAGACCACCGGCCCGAGCCCCTCGCGCGCGGCCGCGGCGAGATCGAGGATGTCGCCGAACGAGCGGGCGCCGGCGACGAGGTCGACGTAGGGCGCCCGCCGCGCGATCTCCTTGCCCATGCGCTCGGCCATGCAGCCCGTGACGCCGAGCAGCACGCCGGGCCTTCTCGTCTTGTGGCGCCGCAGCTCGCCCAGGTGGGAGAAGACCTTCTCCTCCGCGTGCTCGCGCACCGCGCAGGTGTTGACGAGGATCACGTCGGCGTCCGCGGGGTCCTTCGCCGCCTCGTAGCCCGCGCGGCGGAACGCCGACGCCATCAGCTCCCCGTCGTAGACGTTCATCTGGCAGCCGAACGAGAGGACGAAGAGGCGCTTTGCGGGGGCGGCCGTGGTCACGGAAGAATCCTAACCGACCGGCCCGAGGGGGGGGGCGCCGGGGGCGGCTGCGTCGCGAGCCGGTCGAGGAGGTGGAGCAGGAGGAAGAACACCGCGAGGTAGAGGAGGACGGGCACGACCACGGCGGTCAGCGCTCCCGAGGGGCTCCGCCCGCGCGGCGTGCGGCGGTCACGAGCTCTCGGCCGCGGCGGCCGCCCTGGCCTTCTTGCCCCGCCGGACCTTCTCCTCCCCCTTCCCGGCGCCCTTCCCCTTCTTCTCCTCGGCAGCCGCCGGCGCCCCCTCGGCCGGGGCCGCGGGCTTGTCGACGAGCTGGAAGAGGACGAGCGGCGCCCGGTCCCCGATCCGCGCCTTCCCGAGGCGCACGATGCGGGTGTAGCCGCCCTGGCGCTCGCCGGCCGCGGGCGCGACGCGCCCGAAGAGCGTGCGGACCGCGGGGCGATGCGGCATGAGCTGCGCGGCGCGGCGGACGGCGTGCAGGTGCGCCGCCTTGCCCTCGGGCGTGCCCTCCGCCTTCCGCGCGTTGCCGCGGCGCGCGAGGGTGATGAGCTTCTCCGCGAACGGGCGGAACGACTTCGCCTTCGCCACCGTCGTCACGATGCTGCCGTGCTCGAAGAGCGACGCCACGAGGTTGCGCCGCATGGCGACGTGATGGGAGGGCGATACGGTGAGTCGGCCCTTCTTGTGGCGGTGGCGCATGGTCCTCGGTCCCTTCCGTTACGAGCTCATCGCTTCCAGGTCCATGTCGAGCTTCAGCCCGACGCTCCGGAGCTTCTGGTCCACCTCGCGGAGCGACGTCTTGCCGAAGTTCTTCATGGCGAGGAGGTCGGCCTCCGAGAGCCGGACGAGGTCGCCGATCGTCTTGATGTTCTCCGCCTCGAGGCAGTTGCTCGCGCGGACGGAGAGGTCGAGGTCGCTGATGGGCAGCGCGAGCCGCTCGCGGAGGCTGAGCATCTTCGCGGCCGGCTCCGGCTCCGGGAGCGTGATCGGGATGATCGGCATGTCTTCGGGCACGATCTCCGCGCCCGCCATCCCGTACTGGACGAACGGGTTCAAGTGCTTGCGGAAGATCTTGCTCGCCTCGACGAGGGCGTCGTCGGGGCGCACGGTGCCGTCGGTCCAGATCTCGAGGATCAGCTTGTCGTAGTTGGTCAGCTTGCCGACGCGCGTGTTCTCGATCCGGTACCGGACGCGGTGGACCGGCGAGAAGATCGAGTCGACCGGGATGACGCCGATCTCGGGCTCCGGCTGGGCGTTCTCCTCGGCGGTCACGTAGCCGCGACCCTTGCGCGCCGTGAGGTCGCAGGCGAACTCGGCGTCCTCGGTCAGCGTGCAGATGTGGAGGTCCGGGTTGATGATCTCGGCACCCGGGTCGGGGACGATGTCCGCGCCGGTGACGGCGCCCTTCGTCGTGCGCTCGATGCGCAGGGTGACCGGGCCGTCGTGGTGGAGCCGGACGAGCAGCTTCTTGATGTTCAGGACGACGTCGGTGATGTCCTCGGCCATGTAGGGCAGGGCGGTGAACTCGTGCCGCACGCCGCGGATCTTGCAGTGCGTGACCGCGGACCCCTCGATGGACGACAGGAGGACGCGCCTCAGCCCGTTGCCGACCGTCGTGCCGAAGCCCTTCTCGAAGGGCTCCGCGACGAAGCGGCCATACGTGTCCGAGACCTCCTCGGCGACGACGCGGGTGGGAAGCTCCAGATTCCTCCAACGGATGCGCATCGGCGAAACACTCCTTGCGCCCGGCTACCGGGAGCAGAACTCGACGACCAGGTTCTCGTTGACGGGCAGGGAGACGTCGTCGCGCGTCGGCATCCCGACCACGCGACCCGTCGGCGGCTCCTCGCTGCGCTCCAGCCAGGCGGGCGTCCGCCCCTGGAGGCCGATGTCGATGCTGCGCTTCGCGAGCTGCTGGCTCCGCTCGCGCTTGTGCACGGTGACCACGTCGCCCTTCTTCACGAGGTAGGAAGGCGTCGACACCTTGCGGCCGTTCACGAGCACGTGGCCATGCGCGATCATCTGCCGCGAGCCGCTGCAGGACGGCGCGAAGCCCAGCGTCGCGACCACGCTCATCAGCCGCCTCTCGAGCAGCTGGAGCAGGTTCGCGCCCGTGTTGCCGGGCATCTTCATCGCGATGTCGTACATCCGGCGGAACTGGCGGTCGCTCAGCCCGTACGCCCGCTTCAGCTTCTGCGTCTCGCGCAGCTTCAGGCCGTACTCCGAGACCTTCTGCCGGCGGTAGACGTGCTGTCCGGGCGGGTACTCGCGCCGCTTGACCGCGCACTTGGCGCTGAAGGCGTTGGCCCCCTTGATGTGGAGCGAGACGCCCTCGCGGCGACAGAGCTTGCAGAACGACTTGTACGTGCGCGCCATGAACCCCCCGTCAGGAAGGGAAGCCTTTTAGTATAACCCCGGCCTCCAAGCCCCTACACCCGACGCCGCTTGCGGGGCCGGCAGCCATTGTGCGGAAGGGGCGTCACGTCCTCGATGGTCCGCACCTTGAGCCCCCGGGCCTGCAGGGAGCGGATCGCCGACTCCCGGCCCGCCCCGGGCCCCTTGACCCGGACGTCGATCTCCTTGACCCCCATCTTCAGGGCGCCGTCGGCCGCCTTCTCGGCCGCCCGCTGGGCGGCGAAGGGGGTCGACTTGCGGGACCCCTTGAAGCCGATGGTGCCGGCCGACGCCCAGCAGAGGACGTCGCCGTTCGGGTCCGCGATCGCGACGATCGTGTTGTTGAACGACGCGTTGACGTGCGCGATCGCCTTCGGGACGGTGCGCTTCGCCTTCTTCTTCTTGCCGACGGCCATCTCTTACCTCATCTCCTTCACGCTGCGCTTGCCGGCGACCGTCTTCCGCGGGCCCTTGCGGGTCCGGGCGTTGGTCCGGGTGCGCTGGCCGCGGCACGGCAGCCCGCGGCGGTGGCGGATGCCTCGATAGCAGGCGATGTCCTTCAACCGCTGGATGTTCGCCTGGACCTGACGCTTGAGCTGGCCCTCGACGACGTGGTTCTTCTCGATCTCGCCGGCGATCCGGGCGACCTCCTCCTCGGTCAGGTCCTGGGCTCGCTTGGTCCCGTCGATCCCGCACGCCTCGAGGATCCTCTTGGACTGGTGACGTCCGATCCCGAAGAGGTACGTGAGCGAGACCCACGTCGGCTTGTTGTTGGGGATGTCCACCCCGACGATACGCGGCATATCGTTATCCCTGCCTCTGCTTGTGACGCTTATCCGTGCAGATCACCCGGACCACCCCGCGGCGGCGGATGATCTTGCAGTTCTCACACATGCGGCGAACGGACGCCCGCACCTTCATGACTGGAGGCTCCTTCCCTTGCCCACGATCCGGCCCTTGCTCGGATCCAGGGGCGAAGGCTCGATGACGACCGTCTCGCCCGGAAGGACGCGCACGACCTTCAGGCGCATCCGGCCCCCGACGTGACATGTTACCTCGCCCCCGTCGCCCCGGCGGCACCGGTACCGCGCGTTCGGGAGCGTCTCGAGGACGACGGCCTCGACCTGGGCGGCGCTCATGACACCCCCCCTTCGAGGCGCGTCAGGACCTCCACACCGGTGCTCGTGAAGGCCACCGAGTGCTCGAAGTGGGCGGCGAGGCCGCCGTCGGCCGTCAGCACGGTCCAGCGGTCCGACGCGACCCGCGTCTGGCCCGTCCCCGCGCAGAGCATCGGCTCGATGGCGATGACCAGCCCCTCCTCGAGGATGACGTCGTTTCGCAGGAGGTGCGCATCCACGAAGTTCGGGACCTGCGGCTCCTCGTGCATCTGCCTGCCGACCCCGTGGCCCGCGTAGTCCTTGACGAGACTGTAGCCGTACGACTCCGCGACCCGCTGGACGGCCCGCGCGATCTCGGAGAGCCTCCCGCCGACGCGCGCCGCGCGGATCGCGGCCTCGAGCGACTCCTCGGTCGCCTTCAGGAGGCGGCGCGCCGCGGCGGAGATCTCGCCGACGGGGAAGGTCCAGGCCGTGTCGCCGACGAAGTCGCGGTACCGCACGCCGACGTCGACGGAGATGATGTCCCCCTCCTCGAGCGCGCGGTTCCCGGGGATGCCGTGGACGACCTCCTCGTTGACCGACGCGCAGATCGAGGCCGGGAACCCGTGGTAGCCCTTGAACTCCGGCGTGCCGCCGCGCGCGCGGATCATCGCCTCGACGCCCGCGTCGAGCTCGGCCGTCGTGCGCCCGGGGACCGCGTTCCGACCGGCCCACGCGAGCGCCTCGGCAGCGATCTGCCCGGCATCGCGGAGGAGCCCGATCTCGCGGTCGGTCTTCAAGACCATCATGACCGGCCCCCGGACCCCCCCAGGTTCGTCTTCGCGGCGGCGCCCACGTCGCGCGCGACGTCGTCGATCGGCCGGTTGCCGTCGATCCATCGCAGGAGGCCCTTCGCCTTGTACCGCTCCACGAGGGGAGCGGTGTTCTTGTGGTAGACGGTCAGGCGCTCGCGCACCACCTCCGCGCGGTCGTCGGGTCGCTGGACGAGCCCGTTGCTGCCGCACTCGTCGCACACGCCCGCCTGCTTCGGGGGCTTGGCCTCGAGGTGGTAGACCGCGCCGCACTTCGGGCAGCTCCGGCGGCTGCTCACCCGCTTCACCAGCGTGTCGTCCGCCACGTGGATGTAGATCACCGACGTGAGCGACGTCTTCAGCTGCTGGAGCATCCGGTCCAGCTCGTCCGCCTGGCTCGCGTTCCGCGGGTAGCCGTCGAGGAGGAAGCGTTCCCGCGTGCCCTGGAGCCGCTCGCGGACCAGCGCGTCCACGACCTCGTCGGGGACGAGATAGCCCTTGTCGACGAACTCCTTCGCGCGAAGGCCCGTGGGCGTGCCCTTCGCCATCGCCTCCCTGAGGACGTCGCCGGTCGACAGGTGCGGGACGGCGTGCTCCTTCGAGAGGAGCTTCGCCTGGGTCCCCTTGCCGGCGGCCGGAGGTCCGAGGAAGACGAGGCGCACTAGAAGTCCTCCTCGCCGCGCCGCCCGCCGCCGCCTCCGCGCAGGAAGCCCTCGTAGTTGCGCATGACAAGGTAGGAGTTCAGCTTGTCCACGAGGTCGAGCGCGACGGAGACGACGATGAGGATCGTCGTGCCGCCGAGGTAGACGGTCAGGAGCGGCGGGAGTTCGAGCGTCGACGCGATGATCACGGGCAGCACGGCGATCCCGCCGAGGAAGGCGGCGCCCGCGAGCGTGATCCGGTTCATGATCCGCTCGAGATGCTCCGCCGTCGGGCGGCCCGGCCGGATGCCGGGGATGAACGACCCGTGCTCCTTCATGTTCTTGCTCATCTCCACCGGGTTGAACATGAGGGCCACCCAGAAGAAGGCGAAGAAGAACGTGAGCACGATGTAGAAGACCGACCAGAGGTACTGGCCGTACTGGAACGCGCTGGCGAGCGTGTGGAACCCGACCGCGTCGAAGAGGAGCTGCGGGAAGCTCAGCAGGGCGGACGCGAAGATCACGGGCATGACGCCCGCCATGTTCACGCGGATGGGCATGTAGTGCCGCTGCCCGCCGTACACGCGTCTTCCCCGCGTGAGCTTCGCGTACTGGACGGGGATCTTCCGCTGCCCCTTCGTGATGAAGACGACGCCCAGCACGATCAGCAGGAAGAGCCCGACGAGCAGGAAACCCTTCGCGGCCCCGAGTTCGGACCCGAGGATGCTGTGCGGCAGCCGGGCCACGATGCCCGCCATGATGATCAGGGAGATGCCGTTGCCGACGCCGTACTCGGTGATCTGCTCCCCGATCCACATCATGAAGATCGTGCCCGTCGTGAGGACGGTGATCCACCCGAGCCTGAGGAAGAAGGATGGCCCCCCGTCCGCGAACGTCAGGAAGGTGAGCACGTGGCCCACCCCATCCTCGTTCGGCAGGCTGACCTGGCCCGTGAACTGCCGGATCGTGAAGGCGCCCTGGACGATGCAGATGGGGATCGTCGCGTAGCGCGTCCACTGGTTGATCTTCCTCTGACCGGCGCTCCCCTCCTTCGAGAGCTTCTCGAGCGACGGGATCACCTTCACCAGCAGCGAGAAGATGATGCTCGCGCTGATGTAGGGCATGATCCCGAGGCTGAAGAGCGCGGCCTTCTGGAGGCCGCCGCCTCCGATCAGGTCGAGGAACCGGAGCAGCGGGTTGTCCGTCGACATGGCGAACCGCCCGATCTTTCTCGGATCGATCCCGGGCAGCGGGATGTTCCAACCGATCCGATACACGATCAGCAGCGCGACCGTGATGATCAGCCGCTTGCGGAGCTCCGGGATCCGGAACAGGTTGGCGACGGCGTTGAACATCGAGCGCTAGGCCTCGGGGTTGTCGGCGCCCTTGGGCTTCTTGGCCTTCGCCGGCTTCTCGGCCTTCTCGGCCTTCTCGGCTTTCTCGGCCTTCTCGGTCTTCGCCGGTTTTTCGGTCTTTTCGCCCTTCTCGGGCTTCGGCGCCTCGGCGGGGGCCTTGGCAGCCTTCGGCGGGACCGCCGGCTTCGGCGGCTTCGGCGGCGGGGCCGGGTTGAGCGCGGTGATCGAGCCGCCCGAGGCCTCGATCTTCTTCCTCGCGCTCTCGCTGAACCGGTCCGCCGTCACGTGGAGTTTCTTCGAGAGGTCGCCGCCGCCGAGCACCTTGATCGGCGCGTCGTCCTTGGCGTTGATGAGGTGCGCGTCACGGATCGCCGCGGCGTCCACGGTAGCGCCCTCGCCGAAGGCCCCCTCGAGCTGCCCGACGTTCACGATCGCGTAGACCACCCGGAAGCGGTGGTTGTTGAAGCCGCGCTTCGGAAGCCGGCGGTAGAGCGGCATCTGGCCGCCCTCGAACCCGGGCCCCGGACCCCCTCCCGATCGGGCCTGCTGACCCTTGTTGCCGTGGCCGCTCGTCTTGCCATGGCCTGAGCCCCAGCCGCGGCCGAGGCGCTTCTTGTCCCTCTTCGGGATGAACGCGGAGCGCACGTCGGCAAGGTTCATTTCACGTTCCCTCCCCGCAGCCGCTGGACGCTCTTGCGCGTGCGGAGCTGGGCCAGCCCGTCGAAGGTCGCCTTGACGAGGTTGACCGGGTTGGTGGAGCCGTAGGCCTTGGTGAGGATGTCGCGGACGCCCGCCGCCTCGAGGACGGCGCGCACCGCGCTTCCCGCGATCACGCCCGTGCCGGGCGCGGCCGGCACGAGCACGACCTTGCTCGCGCTGTACCGCCCCGCGACCTCGTGCGGGATCGTCGTGCCGATCATGGGCACGCGGACGAGACGCTTCTTCCCGTCCTTCACGGCCTTCTCGACCGCGTTGGGGACCTCCTTGGCCTTGCCGAAGCCGAAGCCGACGACGCCGGCTTGGTCCCCCACGGTCACGAGAGCGCTGAAGGAGAAACGGCGCCCGCCCTTCACGACGGCCGCGCAGCGGTTGATCTTGACGACCGTCTCCGCCAGCGTGAGGCCCTCGGGGCTGACGCGGTCCCTGAACTCGTGCTGCATCTAGAACTCCAATCCGCTCTTGCGGGCCGCCTCGGCCAACGCCTTGATGCGCCCGTGGAAACGGTAGTGCCCGCGGTCGAAGCGCACCTTGGTGATGGAGAGCGCCTTCGCCTTCTCCGCGAGGTCCGTGCCGACCTTCCCCGCGTGCTCGACCGTGCCGCCGTATTCTCCGCAGATCACGCGGCTCGACGACGCGCACAGCGTCTTGCCCGCGTGGTCGTCGATCAGCTGCGCGTAGATGTGCCTGTGGCTGCGGAAGACGCTCAGGCGGGGCCGTTCCGTGTCGCCGCGCACCCGCTTGCGCACGCGCAACGCCCGCCGCTCGCGCCGTTCCCGGATCAAACGCTCCCGTCTCATGACTCGGTCCCCACGAACGATTTGCCCTGCTTGCGCTCGACGTGCTCGCCCTTGTAGCGGATGCCCTTGCCCTTGTAGGGCTCGGGCGGGCGCGTGGAGCGGATCTCGGCCGCGAACTGCCCGACCTTCTGCCGGTCGGCGCCCCGGATGACGATCAGCGTCGGGTTCGGGCACTCGACCTTCACGCCCGCCGGCGCCTCGAAGCGGATCTCGTTCGCGAAGCCGAGCTTCAGCGTGATTCTCTGGCCGTTCACGGCGGCCTGGTAGGAGACACCGTGCACCTCAAGCTCCTTCACGTACCCCTGGCTCACGCCGCGCACGTGGTTCTTGAGGAGCGACCGCGCGAGCCCGTGCAGCGCACGGCTCTGCGGGTCGTCCTTCTGGCGGGTCACGATGAGCTTTTGCCCCTCGTGCTTCGCTTCGATGCCCGCGGGCAGCTGCTCCTCCAGCGTCCCGAGCTTGCCCTTGACCGTCACCTTGCGGCCGGCCACGGCGATCTCGACGCCCGACGGGACTTCGATCGGCTGCTTTCCGACGCGACTCATGGCTACCAGATCCTGCCCAGGTACTCGCCACCGACCTTCTGCTCGCGACACTGCGCGTCGGTGAGCAGGCCCTTGGGCGTCGAGTAGATCCCGACCCCGAGGCCGCGCAGCACGCGTTCGATCTCGTCCGACTTCTTGTAGACGCGGCAGCCCGGCTTGCTCACCCGCTCGAGGCGGCCGATCACGCTCCGGCCGTCCTCGTCGGTGCGCAGGTAGGCACGGAGCCGCTTGCGGCCCTCCACGTCCGTCACCTGGACCTCGCGCAGGAATCCCTCCCGCGCGAGGAGCTTGCAGACCTCCTCCTTCATGGCGCTGTGCGGGATGTCGGTGTGCTTGCGCGCCGCGAGGGCGGCATTCCTCACCCGCGTGAAGAGATCGGCGATGGGATCCGTCATCGTCATCGTCGTCCTCCCTACCAGCTCGCCTTGACCACGCCCGGGATCTCGCCCCGGAGCGCGAGGTTGCGGAAGCAGATGCGGCAGAGGCCGAAGCGCCGGTAGTACGCCCGACGCCGCCCGCACGAATTGCAGCGGTTGTAGCGGCGCGACGCGTACTTGGGCTTGCGCCGCGCTTTCGCGATCCAGCTCTTCTTCGCCACTACTCTTTCCCTTCCTGCTCCGGCCGCCGGAACGGCATGCCGAGCTCCTCGAGCAGCCTCTTGCTCACGTCGTCGCGTCCCCCGCTGACGGAGATCGTGATGTTCATGCCCTGCATCTGCTCGACGACGTCGGCGTCGACCTCGGGGAAGACGATCTGGTCGGTCAGGCCCATGCTGAAGTTCCCCTGTCCGTCGAGCTTGTCCTTGAGGCCGCGGAAGTCGCGGATGCGGGGGATGGCGACGGAGATGAGCCGGTCCAGGAACTCGTACATCCGCTTGCCGCGCAGCGTCACGCAGCAGCCGATCGCGAGTCCCTCCCGGAGGTGGAACTGCGCGATCGACTTCTTCGCGCGCGTGATGACGGGCCGCTGGCCCGTGATGGTCCCGAGGTCGCGGGCCGCATCGTCGAGAATCTTCTTGTTCTCGCGCGCCTTGCCCACGCCCATGTTGACCGTGACCTTGCGGATCCGCGGCACCGAGAGGGCGTTCTTGAACCCGAACTCCTTCATGAGCACGGGGCAAACCTCCTTCCGGTACTTCTCCAGCAGCCGCGCCATGTCCTAGGACTCCTTCTCCGCCGCGGGCTTCTTGGCCGCGCGTTTTCCGGACGCCTTCTTCTCCTTGCCCGCCGGCGCCGCGGGCGCAACGCCTACCGGCGTCCCGCCCTTCCGCAGGATCCGGGCCTTCTTCCCGTCGACGATGCCGCTCCCGAGCCGCGACCTCGTGCTGGCCCCCTCGTCGTAGAACATGACGTTGCTGCGGTGGATCGGGAGCTCGCGCTGGATGCGCCCGCCCTGCGGCGTCTTCTGGCTCTTGCGCATGTGCTTCCAGCGGACGTTGACACCCTCCACCACGATCCGGTCGCGGTCGGGGATCACGCGCAGGACGCGCCCGCGCTTGCCCCGTTCGTTGCCGGCGATGACCTCCACGAGGTCCCCCTTGCGGATGCTCGCCATCACACCACCTCCGGCGCGAGCGAGATGATCTTCATGAACTTGCGCTCGCGCAGCTCGCGCGCGACCGCGCCGAAGATGCGCGTGCCCTTGGGGTTGCCCTCGTCGTCGAGGATCACGATCGCGTTCGTGTCGAACCGGACGTAGGAGCCGTCGTCCCGGCGCAGGTTCGCCTTCTGGCGGACCACGACGCCACGGACGACCGCGCCCTGCTTGACCTCGCCGCCGGGGATCGCCCGCTTGACGGACGCGATGATGACGTCGCCCACGCGGGCGTAGCGGCGCCGCGTCCCGCCGAGGACCTTGACGCACATCACGGTCTTGGCGCCGGAGTTGTCCGCCACCTCGAGCCGCGTCTGCATCTGGATCATGACGCCGCCTCCTCTCCGCGCGCGTGGCCGCGCTCGAGGATCCGGACGAGACGGAACCGCTTCCTCTTCGAGATGGGCCGCGTCTCCATGATCTCGACGCGGTCGCCCTCGCGCGCCTCGTCCCGCTCGTCGTGGACCGCGAGCCGCAGGGTCTTCACGATGTACTTCCCGTACTTCGGGTGGCGGTACCGGCGCTCGACGTCGACCGTGATGGTCTTCGGCGCCCTGTCCGCATGGACCAACCCGAGGAGGGTCTTCCTCTTCTGCTCCCGCACGGTCAGCTCTCCTTCCCGGTCCCGCCGACGGGACGGGCGCCCCGGATGCCCTTCTCGCGCTCGTTCAGGAGCGTCAGGCACCTGGCGAGGTCGCGACGCATCTTCCTGAACTTCCCGCGCTCCTCGACCTCGTCCTGGCCGCTGCGGAAGCGGGCATCGAACAGCTCGCGGCGAATCTGCTCCACCTGTTCCTGGAGCTCGATGTCGCCCTTCTCACGCCATGTACCCGCCTTCACAGCGCTTCCCTCCGCTTCAGCATCTTCACCTTCACCGGCAGCTTGTGGCTCATCCGGTTGAAGCACTTCTTCGCGATGTCCTCGGGGGTCCCTCCGACCTCGAACAGCACGGTCCCGGGCTTGACGACCGCCGTCCAGTAGGCGACGTCGCCCTTCCCGGTGCCCATCCGCGTCTCCTCCGCCGTGGCCGTCACGGACTTGTGCGGGAAGATGCGCAGGTAGAGGCGGCCCGGCGTCCCCGTGAGGGCGCGCGTG
The DNA here is from genome assembly GCA_036273915.1 of Planctomycetota bacterium. Lineage (GTDB taxonomy): Bacteria > Planctomycetota > PLA2 > PLA2 > PLA2 > PLA2. The sequence goes on from DASUGR010000160.1 coordinate 32,788, forward strand.
CCCGCGACGCGGGCGGCCTCGATCTGACCGGCGGTGATCCAGCCCGGCTCGAGCGACTGGAGGCCGAACCCCCCGAAGGCGACCGTGTGTCCGCTCGTGGCGATGCCCCGCGTCTTGCCGCGGTGCTGCTTGCGCCACTTGACGCGCTTAGGCATCAGGGACATTGCGCCTCTCCTTCCTCAGCACGCCGTCGTCCTTCACCTCGTTCACGTCGCCGCGGTAGATCCACGCCTTGACGCCGATCGTGCCGTAGGTGGTGCGCGCGGTCGCCTGGCCGTAGCGGATGTCCGCGCGGAGCGTCTGCAGGGGGACCTGGCCCCACACCTGCGACTCCGTGCGCGCGATCTCCGCGCCGCCCAGCCGTCCCGCGACCTGGAGCCGGATGCCCTTCGCGCCGCGCTCCCGGCAGAGCTCCATCGTCTTCTTCATCGTGCGGCGGAACGGCATGCGCCGCTCCAGCTGCTCGGCGATCTGCTCCGCGACGATCTGCCCCTCGAGCTCCGGCTTGCTGATCTCGAAGATGTCGAGCTGGACGCGCGCGCCCGCGAGCTTGCCGAGATCCTGGCGCAGCTGGTCCACCTTCGCGCCCTTGCGGCCGATCAGGACGCCGGGCTTCGCGCAGTGGACGAGGATGCGCACGAGCTCCCGGCTGCGCTCGATCTCGATGCGCGGGATCTGCGCGCCCATGAACTGCTGCTTGATGTATCTCCGGATCTGCTGGTCCTGCTCGAGGAGCTTCGGGAAGTCCTTCTTGTTCGCGTACCAGCGCGAGTCGTGCTTGCGCGTGATTCCCACGCGGAACCCGATCGGATGCGTCTTCTGGCCCATGGCTACTCCGCGGCCTTCTCGGCCGCCTGCTCCTCGCCTGCCGGCGTAACGGGGGGGGTTCCGGGGGCGGCGCCGCCGCGCCGCGTCCGCTTCTCGGCGGACTCCTTGAGCCCGACGACCAGGTGGCTCGTCCGCTTCATGATCGGGACCGCCCGCCCTTGGGAGCGAGGGCGCCACCGGGCGCGGCCGCCGAGGAGCGGGCCCATGTCGACGCGCGCCTCGTCGATCACGAGCGACTTCAGGTCCACCTCGAGGTCCTGGCTCGCGTTCGCCATCGCCGACTTGACCACCTTCCGCAGGAGCATCGACGCCCGCTTCGGGTGCTGGTCGAGGACCGCGAGCGCGTCGTCCACGGGGAGGCCGCGCAGCATGTCCGCGACGAGACGGGCCTTGCGCGGGGCGATGCGCGCCCAGCGGTGGACGGCCCGGAAGGTCTTGCCCGCCATTCGCCTACTCCCCTTCCGTCGTTTCCTTGCGGATGGTGTGACCGCGGAAGGTGCGCGTGGGGCTGAACTCCCCGAGCTTGTGCCCCACCATGTCCTCGGTCACGAACACCTTCAGGAACTTGTTGCCGTTGTGGACGTTGAACGTGTGCCCCACGAACTCGGGGGTGATCGTGCAGCCCCGATCCCAGGTCTTGAGCGGTTCCTTCTTGCCGCCCTCCATGCGCTCGATGCGCTTCAGGATGCGATCGTTGACGTAGGGGCCCTTCTTCAGGCTTCGACTCATGACTACCTCTGGAAGCGCCCGCGCTTCCGGTGACGGAGGATGCGGCGGCCCGAGACCTTGCGCTTCTGGCGCGTCTTGCCGCCCTTCGCGAGGACGCCGGTCGGGGAGACCGGGTGGCGTCCGCCGGCGCGCCGCCCCTCGCCGCCGCCCATCGGGTGGGCGACCGGGTTCATGGCCGAACCGCGGACCTCGGGACGCTGCCCCATCCACCGCTTGCGGCCCGCCTTGCCGTAGCTGATCAGGTTGTGCTCGATGTTGCCGACCTGGCCGACCGTCGCCCGGCAGCGGTGATGGATCTTCATGATCGCGCCGCTCGGAAGCAGGACGATCGCGAACTTGCCGTCCTTCGCCTGGAGCTGCGCGACCGTGCCGGCCGAGCGCACGAGCTGCCCGCCCTGCCCGGGCGTGAGCTCGATGTTGTGGATCTGGAGGCCCACCGGGATGTGCCGGAGCTCGAGGCAGTTGCCCACCTTCGGCTCCGCCTTCTGCCCGTTCATGATGGTGCGGCCCACCTCCAGCTTGTCCGGCGCGAGGATGTAGCGTTTCTCGCCGTCGGCGTAGTGGAGGAGCGCGATCCGGCACGAGCGGTTCGGGTCGTACTCGATCGCGTGCACGCGCGCGGGGACGCCGTCCTTGTCCCGCAGGAAGTCGATCGTGCGGTACAGGCGCTTGTGCCCCCCGCCGCGGCGGCGCTGGGTCATCTTGCCCTGGTTGTTGCGGCCGGCCGTGCTCTTGAGGATCCGCGTCAGGCTCTTCTCGGGCCTGCTCTTCGTGATCTCCGAGAAATCGGGGCCCGTTCCGGCGCGGCGGCCCGGGCTTGTCGGCTTGAACTTCTTGAGACCCATCACTCCCCCCGGGCTAGTAGAAGAAGTCCTCGAGCGTGTAGCCCTCGGCGAGCACCACGATCGCCTTCTTCCAATCGGGGCGGTGGCCGACCGACCGGCCCACCCGCCTGGCCTTGCCGCGGTAGTTCTGCGTGCGCACCGCGCTGACCTTGACCTTGAAGAGGGCCTCCACGGCCTGGCGCACGGCGACCTTGTTCGCGCCCGCCGCGACCTCGAAGGGGTACGCGCGGCTGCGCTGCATCCGGTGACCCTTCTCCGAGACGAGCGGCCGGCGGATGATCCGGTAGTAGCGCGTGAGATCAGCCACGGGAGAACCTCTGCTCCAGCGCCTTCAGGGCATCCGCCTCGATCACGAGGTACTTCTGCTTCAGGACCTCGTACGCGTTCAGGTCGGAGACCACGCGGTAGAGCGCGCCCGGGAGGTTGCGGCAGGACTGCCAGATCTTCGCGTCGTGCGCGTTGGGAACGACGAGGAACGTGCCGTCGACCTCCAGCTGTTTCAGGAGCCCCGCGAACGCCTTCGTCCGCGGGCGGTCGAAGGAGAACGCCTCGACGAGCCGGACCTCGTCGTCCTCGAGCTTGCCGCGGACGGCCGCCTCGAGGGCCGCGCGCCGCGCCTGCTTCGGCATCGACCAGCCGAACTCGCGCGGCTTCTTGGCGAAGCACATGCCGCCACCGCGCAGCTGGGGCGCCTTGTCGTTGCCGTGGCGGGCGCGGCCGGTGCCCTTCTGCCGGTAGATCTTCTTCGTCGAGCCGGCCACCTCGCTGCGCGTGAGCGCCGCGTGCGTGCCCGTGCGCTTGCGGGCCTCGGCCATCTCGACGTACTCGCGCAGGAGGACCTTCTTGCCGAAGCGCCGGAAGCCGTCGGCCGCGATCGTGCGCTTGCCGACGTCGCCGGACTTCGTGAGGACGGGAACCGTGACTTCCATGGCTACAGCTTGATCCGGATGTCCACGCCCGCGGGCATGTTCAGCTTCGAAAGGGCGTCCACCGTCTTGGGTGTCGGCTCGTTGATGTAGATCAGGCGCTTGTGCGTGCGGATCTCGAACTGCTCGCGCGACTTCTTGTCGATGTGCGGCGAGCGCAGGACGGTGTAGCGCTCGATGCGCGTCGGGAGCGGCACGGGGCCGCGCACCTTCGCCCCGGTCCTCTTGGCGGTATCGACGATCTCGAGCGCCGACGAATCGAGCGACTCGTGGTCGTACGCCTCCATCCTGATCTTGATCTCGTCCATGCGTGGCGCCCCCCGGGCCGGTGGAGGGAGCGCCCCCTGAAAGGGCGATAGAGGCGGCCCCGGCGAACGCCGGTGGTTCCGCGCTCAGCGCCCCCGTGCGGGGACTCGCGCTCGCTCCGGGCCGGGCCCGGACGAAAACGCGTAGGTTACCCGTGCGCCGCCCGGCGGCCAAGGTTTTTGGAAGGGGGGGGCGGAGGGGGCCGGCCCCCGGACCCCCTCATCATCCCCGGCGGGACCCCCTAGAGCAGGAGATTTCTCCCCACGTCGGGCGGCACGGGTCGGTACCCCGTGGGCTCCATGCTGTGGCTTGCCCGCCCCTGGGTGAGGCTCCGGAGCGTCCCGACGTACCCGAACATCTCGGCCAGGGACACGGTCGCGGTCAGCTGGGTGGAGGTGGCGTCCAGGGGGGCGGTGCCATCGATCGACGCGCCCCGGCTGTTCAGGTCGCCGAGGACCGGACCGACGAACTCGTTCGGGGTGCGGATCTCGACCCGCATCACGGGCTCGAGGAGCACGCGCTTCGCCCGCTCGGCGGCCGCCTCGAGGGCGCGCGACGCGGCCACCTCGAAGGCCAGCTCGGAGGCGTCCTCCTCCCGGTAGGTGGCGGCCACGACCCGGACCCGGACCCCGATCAGCGGATAGGACTCCCCCGCGCCCGACCGGGCCGCGTCCGCGAGCGAGCGCTCCACGGCCTCGACGATCGCGTGCGGGAGCGCCATTCGAACCCGGTCGTCCCACTCCACCTTGAAGCCCTCGGGGCGGTCGAGCGGCGCGACCTCGACCGCCACGTGGCCGAACTGCAACTTGTTCGCGGCCTCCTGCTCGAAGCGGCCCTCGCCGGCGCCCCGCCCGGAAATCGTCTGGCGGTAGGAGACCCGCGGGCTCCCGACGTTCACGGCGAGCTGGAAGTCGCGGAGCATCCGGTGCACGAGCACCTCGAGGTGGAGCTCCCCCATGCCGGCGATGAGCGTCTGGCCGGTTTCGGCATCCTCCCGCGCGTCGAAGGTCGGGTCGTCGCGCTTCAGGCGCCTGAGCACCTCGTTCATCCGGTCGCGGTCGGCGCCGCTCTTCGGCTCGACCGCCATCGAGATGACGGTCTCGGGGAAGCGCGCGCCCTCGAAGAGGATCGGATGGGCCTTCTCGCAGAGCGTGTCGCCGGTGACCGCGTACTTGAGGCCGACCGTCGCCACGATGTCGCCCGCGTGCGCCTCCTTGAGGCGCTCCCGCTCGTTCGCGTGCATCCGGTACAGCTGCTGGATGCGCTCGCCCTTCCGCGCCCGCGGGTTGTACGCGTGGCCGTTCTCGTGGCAGGTGCCGCTGTAGATGCGCAGGTAGACGAGGTCGCCGTGGCGGTCCGCGTAGCTCTTGAAGACGAGCGCCGAGAACGGCGCGTTGTCGTCGCACGCGCGCTCGAGCGGCTTCTCGCTCTCCGGGTCGATCCCGTGCGCGGGGGGCACCTCGAGCGGGGACGGGAGGTAGGCGAGGACGGCGTCCAGGAGCGGCTGGATGCCCTTGTTGCGGAGCGCCGCGCCGCAGAGGACCGGCGTGCCCTTGCACGCGAGCGTGACGCGCCGGATCGCAGCATCGAGGAGATCCGGCTCGACCGGCTCCTCCGCGAGGTACGTGTCCGCGATCTCGTCGTCGAGGTCCGCGAGCGCCGCGACGAGCTCGAGCCGGTGGAGCGCCGCCTCCTCCTCCATGTCCGCCGGGATGGGCGCGCGTTCGTAGTGGTCGCCGAGTCCGTCCTCCGGCCACAGGAGCGCCTCCGAACGCACGAGGTCGATCATGCCGCGGAAGTCGCGCTCGGTGCCGACCGGGATCTGCACGGGCAAAGGCGGAAGCGAGAGCCGCTTGCGGATGGAGGTGACCGAGCGCTCGAACGAGCCGCCGGCCCGGTCGAGCTTGTTCACGAAAGAGAGGCGCGGGACGTGATAGCGGTCGGCCTGGCGCCACACGGTCTCGCTCTGCGCCTCGACGCCGTGGACGCCGTCGAAGACCACGATCGCGCCGTCGAGGACGCGCAGGCTGCGCTCCACCTCGGCGGTGAAGTCCACGTGGCCCGGCGTGTCGATCAGGTTGATGCGGTAGTCCTTCCACGGGATGGTCGTCGCGGCGGCGGTGATCGTGATCCCGCGCTCCTGCTCCTCCTCCATCCAGTCCATCTTGGCCGCGCCCTCGTGGACCTCCCCCATCTTGTGCTCTTTGCCCGTGTAGTAGAGGATCCGCTCGCTGACGGTCGTCTTGCCCGCGTCGATGTGGGCGATGATGCCGAGATTCCGGACCTTCGTGACGTCGGACATGGACCGGGGGAGTTTATCCCATGGCGCCCGACCTCAGGCGCTCCGTCACCGCCCGGCGAGCCGATCGAGCGCCGCCCGGTCGAGAGGCAGCGTGCCCGGGAGCCTCAAGTGACGAAGCACGGGTAGTCGCGCCAGCGCGGGAAGGGACGCGGAGGTGACCCGGGTTTCGCCCAGGTCCAGATCCTCGAGTGCCGTGAGCCCGATCAGGTGCCGGACGCCGACGTCCGTCACCGCGCCGCCGCAGAGGTCGACCCGCCGCAACCGGGGCAGGCCCTCAAGATAGGGCAACGCGCGATCTCCGAGGGTAGGACCTCGTAGCGCGAGGATCTCGAGGCAGGGAAGTGCTCGCAGAACCTGAAGGTCGGCCACCTGGAGGCGATCGCAGCGGTTCAGGATCAACGCTCTCACGTCGTGGCCCGCGAGGAGCGCGAGGCCGCGGCCGGTGACGTCGCTGTGCCTCAGATCGACCGCGTGAAGCGATGCCTTGGCGGGCATCGCGGCAAGCCAGTCGTCGGCGCCCGCCTTGGGACCTTCGGCGCCCGTGATGGTCCCCTCCGGGACCTGCTCCCGCTTCCGGTGGAACTTCACGTTCCACAGGTCGCTCAGGTAGCGGTCGGGCGCCTCGAGACATACCGCGCCGCCGACGTCGAGGGCCCAGGCGATGACCTCGTCGCGCAGGCGGCGCGCGCCCTCCTTCCCGGGCTCGACGCCCTCGTCCCGCGCGCCGGGTCCCCGGGCGCCTTCGGATGGCGCCGTCGCCGGGGTCGGGGCGATTCGGCCCGGTCCGGGGACGACATCCACCTCGGACGCCTGGGCAGGCTCCCGCCGCGTCCTCGCACGGCTCTTCCGGGAAACGGCGGAGAGCACAAGAATCGTCGCGAGGAGCCCGGCCATCGCGACGAGCGCAACGAGACGGGTCTTCGGACGCACCGCCCGATCGTATCGCCGGGCGGCGCTCCGGTCGTCCGGACCCTCGAGTCCGCACCGAGCGGCCGCAACCGCCCCCGCCGCAAGCAGTTACGCGGGCGGGAGGGCGTACTCGGTACGCCCTACCACGCGAAGTGGGCGAAGGCCTTGTTGGCCTCGGCCATCTTGTGCACGTTCTCGCGCGTCGTCATCGCACCGCCCTCGCCGTTGTACGCGGCGATCAGCTCGTCCGCAAGCGCGCGGGAGACCGGGCGGCCCTTCTTGCCGCGCGACGCCTCGAGGAGCCAGCGGATCGCGAGCATCTGCGCGCGGCGCTTGCTGACCTCCATCGGCACCTGGTACGTGGCGCCGCCGACACGTTTGCTGCGGACCTGGATGAGCGGCTTCACGTTGTTGACCGCCTGCGTGAAGACCTCGATCGGGTCCTTGTCCTTCAGGCGCTCCGTGATGATCCCGAAGGCGTCGTAGATGATCCGCTGGGCGAGCGACTTCTTGCCGCGCTCCATGACGGAGTTGACGAACTTGGTGAGCAGCTTGCTGTCGTGGCGGGGATCGCCGACGATGAAGCGCTCGGTGGACTTGTAGTTGCGCGGCATTACTTGGGCCTCTTCGTGCCGTATTTCGACCTGCTCCGCCGGCGATCCTCCACCCCCGCGGCGTCGAGCGTGCCGCGGATGATGTGGTAGCGCACGCCCGGAAGGTCCGGCACGCGGCCGCCGCGCACGAGCACGATCGAGTGCTCCTGGAGGTTGTGTCCCTCCCCCGGGATGTAGGCCGTGACCTCGTTCCCGTTCGAGAGCCGCACGCGGGCGATCTTGCGGAGCGCCGAGTTCGGCTTCTTCGGGGTCATGGTCTTGACCTGGAGGCACACGCCGCGCTTGAACGGGCAGACGTCCAGGGCGGGCGACTTGCTGCGGTAGATCTTGCGCCCGCGCCCCTTGCGGATGAGCTGGTGGATGGTCGGCATTCGAGCCCCCTAGAATACGCCAATTGTCCAGCGGGCGCCCCGCCTTCGGGTCGGAGCCGCGGGCCCCCGGACCCCCTCTGCTTCCTGACCGCATCAGGCCACGACCTCCCGCGGCGGGGGCGGCTCCGGCGACGGCAGCCCGCCCTCGAATTCAGCGAACCCCTCCTCGAGTGTGATCTCCCGCTTCAGACGGCCCTTGGAGTACCACGAGAACCCGGTCCCGGCCGGGATCAGGTGGCCGAGGATGACGTTCTCCTTCAGGCCGACGAGGTTGTCCGTCCGGCCGGCGAGCGCCGCCTCGGTGAGGACCTTCGTCGTCTCCTGGAACGAGGCGGCGGAGATGAAGGAGTCGCTCTGCAGCGACGCCTTCGTGATGCCCATCAGGAGGGGCGTCGCGCGCGCGGGCCGCCCGTTCTCCTCGATCACCGCCTTGTTCGCCTCCCGGAAGCGGAACTTGTCCACGACCGAGCCGGGGAGGAACTCGGTGTCACCCGGGTCCTCGATACGCACCTTGCGCATCATCTGGGAAACGATGATCTCGATGTGCTTGTCGTCGATGGCGACGCCCTGCGAGCGGTACACGTTCTGCACCTCGCGGACGAGGTAGTTCTGGACCGCCTCCTCGCCGCTGATGCGAAGGATGTCGTGCGGGACGTGCGGCCCCTCGGTCAGGGCCTCTCCGGAGCGCACGCGGTCGCCGTTGTGCACGAGGAGGTGCTTGCCCTGCGGGATCAGGTGCTCCTTCTCGATCGCGCCCTCCGCCTTCACGCGGAGGATGCGCTTGCCGCGCTTCTTCTCGCCGAGCTCGACGTTGCCGTCGATCTCGCTCATCACCGCCGGGTCCTTCGGCTTCCGCGCCTCGAAGAGCTCCGTCACCCGCGGGAGGCCGCCCGTGATGTCCTGCGTGCCCGTCACCTCGCGCGGCGACTTCGCGATGAGCGTGCCCGCCTTGATCCTCGCCCCGTCCGGCGCCTCGAGGTAGGCGCGCTCCGGGATCGGGTAGAGGGCGAGCGGCTGGCCGTTCCGGTCCGTGATGATGACCTGCGGGTGGAGGTCGCCCTTGTGCTCGACGATCTGGCGGCGCGTCACGCCCGAGACGGCGTCGTGCTCCTCCTTCATCGTCTTGCCCTCGACGATCTCGTCGTACTTCACGATGCCCTCGACCTCGCAGATGATCGGGACGTGGTGCGGGTCCCAGCGGCAGATGACCTGCTTCTCCTTGATCTCCTGGCCCTCCTTCACGTGGAGGACGGCGCCGGCGGGGATCAGGTGACGGTCGACCTCGCGCTGCTGGTCGTCCTCGACGACGAGCTCGCCGTTCCGGTTGAGGACGATCTGCTCGCCCTTGTCGTTCGTCACGGCCTTGAGCTTGTCGAACTTGACGATCCCCTTGAAGCGGGTGCGGATCTCCGCCTCCTCGACCGTCTTGTGCGCGGTCCCGCCGATGTGGAACGTGCGCATCGTGAGCTGCGTGCCGGGCTCGCCGATCGACTGCGCGGCGATGATGCCGACCGCGAGGCCGCGCTCGACGATCTTGCCGCGGGAGAGGTCCATGCCGTAGCAGCGCCCGCAGAGGCCGAGCGGCGCCTCGCACGTGAGCGCGCTGCGCACCCGGATCTTCTCGTACCCCATCGACTCGATCCGGCGGGCGACCTCCTCGGTGATGACCTCGTTCTCCTTCACGACCTCCTCGTCGGTCACCACGTCCACGATCGTGTCGCGCGCGACGCGGCCGGTGATCGCCTCGGAGAGCGGCACCTCGACCTTGTCGCCCTTGTACACGACGCCCTTCGAGACGCCGTTGAGGGTGCCGCAGTCCTCCATCGTGACCACGACGTTCTGTGCGACGTCCGCGAGCTTGCGGGTGAGGTAGCCGGAGTCCGCCGTCTTGAGCGCCGTGTCGGCGAGGCCCTTGCGCGCGCCGTGCGTGCTCGAGAAGTACTCGAGCACGGACAGGCCCTCGCGGAAGTTCGCCTTGATCGGCACCTCGATGATCTTGCCCGACGGCTTGGCCATGAGGCCGCGCATGCCGGCGAGCTGGCGGATCTGCTCGACCGAGCCGCGGGCGCCCGTGTCGGCCATCAGGTAGATCGGGTTCAGGTAGGGCTTGCCGTCGCGCGTGTCGGTCTTGAGCTCGGCCATCATCTCCTTGCCGATCCGCTCGCGGGCCGCGGTCCAGCAGTCGATGATCTGGTTGTAGCGCTCGCCTTCCGTGATGACGCCCATCCGGTAGTTGCGCTCGATCTGGTCGACCTCGACCTGGGTCTCGTCCATGATCCGCTGCTTGCTGCTCGGCGTCTTCATGTCGTCCTTCGCGAAGGAGACGCCGGCACGGGTCGCGGACTTGAACCCGAGATCCTTGATGTCGTCGAGCAGCTTGATCGTCGCGTCGCGCCCGAGGATCTTGTGGCAATCCGAGATGACGTTCTGGATGCCCTTCTTGTTGAGCGCGTAGTTGTAGAACGGCATCCGCTCCGGAAGGATGTCGTTGAAGATGATGCGGCCCATCGTCGTCAGGACGAGCCCCTCAGACAGCTTCGGGTCGCCCTTCAGGGAGCCCTTGACCACCTTGCCCTGCGGCAGGCGCAGCTTCACGAGGCTGTGGGTGCGCAGGCGGTTGGTCCCGAGCGCGAGGAAGGCCTCGTTCGGGCTGCCCACGATGAGCGGCGCCTTCTCGCGGAGATCGTGGTCCACGGTCAGGTAGCCGATGCCGAGCACGATGTCCTGGCTGGGTGCGATGATCGGCTTGCCGTGCGCCGGCGAGAAGATGTTGTGCGGCGCCAGCATCAGCGTCGAGGCCTCGATCTGCGCCTCGAACGACAGCGGCAGGTGCACCGCCATCTGGTCGCCGTCGAAGTCCGCGTTGAAGCCCGTGCAGACGAGCGGGTGGATGCGGATCGCGTTGCCCTCGACGAGCACCGGCTGGAACGCCTGGATGCCCATCCGGTGCAGCGTCGGCGCACGGTTGAGCAACACCGGGTGGTCGAGGATGACCTCCTCAAGGATGTCGTAGACCTCCTCGTCGCGCCGCTCGAGCATCTTCTTCGCGCTCTTGATCGTGTCCGCCAGCCCCATTTCCTTGAGGCGCCGGATGATGAACGGCTGGTAGAGCTCCAGCGCGATCTTCTTCGGGAGACCGCACTGGGACAGCTTCAGGTCGGGACCGACGACGATCACCGACCGCGCGCTGTAGTCGACGCGCTTGCCGAGCAGGTTCTCGCGGAACCTGCCCTGCTTGCCCTTGATCATGTCGGTGAGCGACTTGAGCGGGCGGTTCGACGACCCGAGCACCGCGCGGACGCACCGGTTGTTGTCGAAGAGCGCGTCCACGGACTGCTGCAGCATCCGCTTCTCGTTGCGGATGATCAC